>DASWPO010000342.1:0-9923 GCA_036404015.1 Bordetella sp.
GCGGCGGCCACGGTCAGGATGAAGAACACGAACACCTGGCCGGCGGTGTCGCCGGCCCAGCTCGAGAACGCCACGAAGTTCATGTTGACGGCCAGCAGCATGAGCTCGATGGACATCAGCAGAATGATCAGGTTGCGGCGGTTGAGAAAAATGCCAAAGATACCGATGGCGAACATGATCGCCCCCAGGATCAGGTAATGGGCCAGCGTCAGCGTCATTGCTTTTCTCCTTGTGCCGAGGCGGCGGAATCGGCCGCGCCCGCATCGCCGTTTCCGGCACGCTCGCTTACCGCCTGCATCTTGACCAGGCGGAAGCGGTCCTGGGCGCGAACGCGAATGGCCGCGGCGGGATCGATGTGCTTGGTGTCCGAGCGGCGGCCGCGCAGCGTCAGCGCGATGGCGGAAACCATGCCCACCAGCAGCAGCGCGGCACCGACTTCGACGCCGTAGATGTAGTGGCTATACATGGCCTGCCCCAGCACGCGGGCATTGTTGTAGTTGCCCGCCATGGCGGCCGGCGACGCGTTGCCGCCCCAGGTGGAGCCCAGCACGAAGGCCATTTCCAGCACCATGATGCCGCCCACGATCAGGCCCAGCGGCAGGTAGGTCTTCATCCCCCGGCGCAGGTGGTCGACACGGATGTCGAGCATCATCACGATGAAGAGGAAGAGCACCATCACTGCGCCCACGTACACCAGCACCAGCAGCAGAGCCAGGAACTCGGCGCCCAGCAGCATCCAGATCATGGCCGCGTTGGCGAAGGCCAGGATGAGATGCAGCACGGCGGTCACGGGGCTCTTGGCCGTGATGACCCGGAACGCCGCGATCACCAGGACGAGGGACAGCAGGTAAAACAGAAAAGTGATGAAAGTCATGTTCTAACCCTGGCGATCAGCGATAAGGCGCATCTTCGGCCCGACGCTTGGCGATTTCGGCTTCGTAGCGGTCGCCCACGGCGAGCAGCATGTCCTTGGTGAAGTACAGGTCGCCGCGCTTTTCACCGTGGTATTCGTGGATGTGCGTCTCCACGATGGAATCCACGGGGCAGCTTTCTTCGCAGAAGCCGCAGAAGATGCACTTGGTCAGGTCGATGTCGTAGCGCGTGGTGCGGCGGCTGCCGTCCTCGCGCACCTCGGACTCGATGGTGATGGCCAGGGCCGGACACACCGCCTCGCACAGCTTGCAGGCGATGCAGCGCTCTTCCCCGTTGGGGTAGCGGCGCAGCGCATGCAGGCCGCGGAAACGCGGCGACATGGGCGTCTTCTCCATGGGGTAGCGCAGGGTGATCTTGCGCTTGAAGAAATACTTGCCCGTCAGCTTCAGGCCCTTGAAGAGCTCTGCCAGCATGAGACTGCCGAAAAAATCCTTGATCGCTTCCATATCTTGCCTCGGCCGCTCAGTGCCAAATATTCCAGGGCGTCTGCATCCAGATCGCCACCACCACCAGCCACACGCCGGTCAGCGGGATGAAGATCTTCCAGCCCAGACGCATGATCTGGTCGTAGCGGTAACGCGGGAAGGCCGCGCGGAACCATATGAACATCGACACCACGAGGAAAGTCTTGATGCCCAGCCAGATCCAGCCCGGGATCCAGGTGAACGGCGCGATGTCGAACGGCGCCATCCAGCCGCCGAGGAACATGATCGACGCCATGCATGACAGCAGGATCATGTTGGCGTATTCGCCCAGGAAGAACAGCGCGAAGCCCGTGCCCGAGTACTCGACCATGTGGCCGGCCACGATTTCCGACTCGCCTTCGACCACGTCGAAGGGGTGGCGGTTGGTTTCCGCCACGATCGAGATCACGTAGATCACGAACAGCGGCAAAAGCGGCAGCCAGTTCCAGGAGAGAAAAGTCAGGCCGTGCGACGCGAACCAGCCCCTGCCCTGCCCTTGCACGATCTCGGACATGTTGAGGCTGCCCGAGACCAGCAGCACCGTCACCAGCACGAAGCTGATGGCCAGTTCGTACGAGACCATCTGCGCCGAGGCGCGCAGCGCGCCCAGGAAGGCATACTTGGAGTTCGACGCCCAGCCCGCCACGATCACGCCGTACACGCCCACCGAGGTGATGGCCATGATGTAGAGCAGGCCGGCATTGACGTTGGCCAGCACGACTTCAGGCTGGAAAGGAACCACCGCCCAGGCCGCCAGGGCCGGCATGAGCGTGACCACCGGCGACACGATGAACAGGACCTTGTTGGACTTCGTGGGCAGGACGATTTCTTTGGTGATCAGCTTGAACACGTCCGCGAAGGGCTGGAGCAGGCCCCTCGGACCGACGCGCGTCGGTCCGAGGCGAGCGTGCATGAAGCCGATCATCTTGCGTTCCCACAGCGTGAGGTAAGCCACGCACAGGATGACGGGAATTGCGATCACGAGAATCTTGATGATCGTCCAGATCACCAGCCAGGCGGTGGGGCCCAACAGGGCCGCGCCATTGCTTTCAAGTGCATCAAGCCAAGTCATCAGGCATGCTCCACGCTGATTTCACCGAAGGCACCGCCCAGGGGAGCGGTCTGCTCGAAGGCCGCTGCGATGCGCACGGCGCGAACCGCCACCGCATCGTCCTGGACAGCTTCCAGGACCACCGAACCGGTGGCCGACTTGACGCGCACTTGCGCGCCGGACGCCAGGCCCAGCTGCGACAGCGTGGCGCCGTTCATGCGCGCCACGGGCGGGCGCGAGGCCGGCGTGGCCTGCAGCGGTCCGGAACGGCGCACGATGGCGTCGGATCGGTAGATCGGCACGTCGGCCAGGCGTTCCAGGCCGGAGGAAACCACACTCGCGCCAGGCGCGGCCTTGATCTGGTTGGACAGGCGGCCCTCGATGCCGCCGGCCAGCACGGCATCGCGCACCGACTCGGAGCTTTCATCGTCGAAGCTCGGCAGCTGCAGCACATTGCCCAGCACGCGCAGCACCTTCCAGCCCGGACGGGTTTCACCGAACGGCGCGACCGTGCCCTTGAAGCTTTGCGCGGTGCCTTCGGCGTTGACGAAGGTGCCGGAGGTTTCGGTGAACGGTGCCACCGGCAGCATCACGTCGGCCCAGTCTTGCGCGGCCGAACGGTAGGACGTCAGCGCCACGGAGAATGCGCCCTGCAACGCGGCCAGCGCCTGCGGGCCGTTGTCGGCGTCCAGCAGCGGCTCGGCATGCAGCACCACGTAGGCCTTGAGCGGCTCGGCCAGCATGGCCGCCGCCGTCTTGCCGCCCTGCCCCGGCACGGCGCCTGCCAGGTAACCGCCCACGGTGTTGCCGCCGGCGGTCAGGAAGCCGAACTTGGCCCCGGCCAGGCCGGCCAGCGCGCTGGCGTTGGCGGCCAGCGTGGCGGCCAACGGCGAACTCACGGCCAGGTTGCCCAGCAGCACGGCCGTGTTCGAGCCCGATGCCAGGCTGGCGGCGACGCGCTTGGCCTCTTCGCCCGGAACCACCGAGGCGAACCCGGCCGGCGCCGGCAGCGACTTGGCCTGGGCCAGCGCCACGGCCACTTCGGCCAGGGCGGTTGCCAGGCCCGAGGGCGCCGTGGTGATACGCGAGGCCACGGGCATCAGTTGGTTGTCGGCCGAGCCGTCGATCAGCAGCACTTGCGTGCCGCGCTTGGCGGCCTGGCGCAGGCGTTGCGCGACCAGCGGGTGATCCTTGCGCAGGAACGAGCCCACGACCAACACGCGGTCGAGCTTGTCGAGTTCGGTGATGGGCATGCCCAGCCAGGGCGCGCCGGACAACGCGGCATCGAAGCCGGCGTCGGTCTGGCGCAGGCGGAAATCGATGTTCTCGGAACCCAGGGCGCGCACCAGGCGGCCCAGCAGGGAGAATTCTTCGGTGGTGGCGTATTCGGTGGCCAGGGCGCCGATCTGGCCGGCGCCGGCGCTGTCGCGCACGCGGGTCAGGCCTTGCGCCACGGTTTGCAGGGCATCGGCCCAGGAGGCTTCACGCCAGGAGCCGTCCACGTTCTTGATCATGGGCGTGGCCAGACGGTCGGCGCTGTTCAAGCCTTCGTACGAGAAACGGTCGCGGTCGCTGATCCAGCATTCGTTGATGGCGTCGTTCTCGAAGGGCACCACGCGCAGGACTTCCTCGTCCTTGACCTGGACGACCAGGTTGGCGCCCAGGCTGTCATGCGGGCTCACCGAACGGCGGCGGGCCAGTTCCCAAGTACGGGCGCTGTAGCGGAAAGGCTTGGAGGTCAGCGCGCCCACCGGGCAGATGTCGATCATGTTGCCCGACAGCTCGGACTCGACGGAGCGCCCCACGAAGGTGGTGATTTCGGAGTGCTCGCCGCGGCCCACCATGCCCAGCTCAATCACGCCGGCGATTTCCTGGCCGAAGCGCACGCAGCGGGTGCAGTGGATGCAGCGCGTCATTTCCTCGGCCGACACCAGCGGGCCCAGGTCCTTGTGGAAGACCACGCGCTTTTCTTCCTTGTAGCGCGAAGCCGAGCCGCCATAGCCCACCGCCAGGTCTTGCAGCTGGCATTCGCCGCCCTGGTCGCAGATGGGGCAATCGAGCGGGTGGTTGATGAGCAGGAATTCCATGACCGACTTCTGCGCGTCCTTGGCTTTCTCGGACACGGTATGCACCACCATGCCGTTGGTCACGGGCGTCGCGCAGGCCGGCAGGGCCTTGGGCGCCTTCTCGACCTCGACCAGGCACATGCGGCAGTTGGCCGCGATGGACAGTTTCTTGTGGTAGCAGAAATGCGGCACGTAGAGCCCGATCTTCTGGGCGGCATGCATGACCATGCTGCCCTCGGGCACTTCGACCTTGTTGCCGTCGACGGTTAGTTCAACCATTGCTGTTCCTGAGGCCTACAGATAGTGCGGAACCACACACGATTTGTGCTCGATGTGGTGCGCGAATTCGTCGCGGAAGTGCTTGAGGAAACCGCGCACAGGCATGGCGGCGGCATCGCCCAGCGCGCAGATGGTGCGACCCATGATGTTGCCGGCCACGTTGTCGAGCAGGTCCAGGTCTTCCGGACGGCCCTGGCCGTTTTCGATGCGATGCACCATGCGGTAGAGCCAGCCGGTGCCTTCACGGCACGGCGTGCACTGGCCGCAGCTTTCTTCGAAATAGAAGTACGACAGCCGCATGAGCGACTTGACCATGCAGCGGGTTTCATCCATGACGATGACCGCGCCCGAACCCAGCATGGAACCCGCCTTGGCGATGGCGTCGTAGTCCAGGGTGGTGTCCATCATGATGTCGGCGGGCAGCACCGGGGCCGACGAGCCGCCGGGGATGACGGCCTTGAGCTTCTTGCCGCCGCGCATGCCGCCAGCCAGTTCCAGCAGCGTGGAGAACGGCGTGCCCATCGGAATCTCGTAATTGCCCGGACGCTCGACGTCGCCCGTGATCGAGAACAGCTTGGTGCCGCCGTTGTTCGGCTTGCCGACTTCCAGGTAGGCCTGGCCGCCGTTGCGGATGATCCAGGGCACCGCCGCGAAGGTTTCGGTGTTGTTGATGGTGGTGGGCTTGCCGTACAGGCCGAAGCTCGCCGGAAACGGCGGCTTGAAGCGCGGCTGGCCCTTCTTGCCCTCGAGCGACTCGAGCAATGCGGTTTCTTCGCCGCAGATATAGGCGCCGTAGCCGTGGAAGGCGTGCAGCTGGAAATTGAAATCCGAACCCAGGATCTTGTCGCCCAGGAAGCCCGCGGCGCGCGCCTCGTCGAGCGCCTCTTCGAAGCGTTCGTACACTTCGAAGATTTCGCCGTGGATGTAGTTGTAGCCGACGGTGATGCCCATGGCGTAGGCGGCGATGGCCATGCCTTCGATCACGATGTGCGGGTTGAAGCGCAGGATGTCGCGATCCTTGAACGTGCCGGGTTCGCCTTCGTCGGAGTTGCAGACCAGGTACTTCTGACCCGGAAAGGTGCGCGGCATGAAGCTCCACTTCAGGCCGGTGGGAAAGCCCGCGCCGCCGCGGCCGCGCAGGCCCGAGGCCTTGACTTCGGCGATCACGTCTTCGGGCTTCATGCCCGTGGTGAGGATCTTGCGCAGCGCCTCGTAGCCGCCACGCTTGACGTAGTCGGCCAGGCGCCAGTTGGCGCCATCGACGTCGGCCATGATCTGCGGCTTGATGTGCCGGCCGTGCAGGGCCATCGAGTTGGCCAGATCATTGAAGGGATCGGGATCCAGGCCTTGGGACAAGGATTGGTACAGGGATTGTTCCAGGGCGCTCATGCGGCTTCCCCTTTCTTCAGCATGTCGACCAGCGCATCGAGCTTTTCTTCGGTCATGCGCACGCACATATGCTTGTTGTTGACCAGCAGCACCGGCGAGTCGCCGCAGGCGCCCATGCACTCGCCCTCGACCAGGGTGAACTGGCCGTCGGCCGTGGTTTCACTGTAGTCGATGCCCAGTTTGCGCTTGAGGTAGTCGCCCGCGCGTTCGCCCGAACGCAGCGCGCAAGGCAGGTTGGTGCACACCGAGAGCTTGTGCTTGCCCACCGGCGCGACGTTGAACATGTTGTAGAAGGTGGAGACTTCCTCCACGGCGATCGGCTCCACGCCGATGTACTTCGCCACGTCTTCGAGGATGTCGGGAGACAGCCAGCCCTTTTCGTCTTGCGCGATGGCAAGCGCGGCCATGATGGCGGACTGCCGTTGGTCGGCCGGGAACTTGGCGAGTTCCCGATCGATTTTCTGGTAGGCCTGTGCAGAAAGCAGCATAGTTGGGGAATCCAGATATATGCGTGGTCGTTGACCTGGCGCGGGGCTCAGCGGTCGACCTCACCGAAAACGATGTCCTGCGTGCCGATGATGGTGACGGCGTCGGCGATCATGTGGCCGCGGGTCATTTCGTCAAGCGATTGCAGGTGCGCAAAGCCCGGCGCCCGGATCTTCAGGCGGTAAGGCTTGTTGGCGCCGTCGGACACCAGATAGATGCCGAACTCGCCCTTGGGGTGCTCCACCGTGGAGTACACCTCGCCCGGCGGCACGTGGAAACCTTCCGTGAAGAGCTTGAAGTGGTGGATCAGCTCTTCCATGTTGGTCTTCATGCCGACGCGATGGGGCGGCGCGACTTTATGGTTGTCGCTCATCACCGGACCGGGATTGTTGCGCAACCACTCCACGCATTGGCGGACGATGTGGTTGCTCTGGCGCATTTCGGCGACACGGACCAGGTAGCGGTCATAGCAGTCGCCGTTGACACCCACCGGGATGTCGAAGTCGAGCAGGTCATAGACTTCGTAGGGCTGGGTCTTGCGGGTATCCCAGGCGATGCCCGAGCCGCGCAGCATCGGGCCGGTGAAGCCCAGGGCCTTGGCACGATCGGGATCGACCACGCCCACGCCCACCAGGCGCTGCTTCCAGATGCGGTTGTCGGTGAGCAGCGTTTCGTACTCGTCGACGCAGGCCGGGAAGCGGTTGGTGAAGTCTTCGATGAAATCGAGCAGCGAACCCGAGCGGGCCTGGTTGACGATGTGGATGTCTTTTTCGCTGCGGTACTTGGTGCTGCCCTGGAACTGCGCCATGGTGTCGGGCAGGTCGCGGTAGACACCGCCCGGGCGGTAGTAGGCCGCGTGCATGCGGGCGCCCGAGACGGCTTCGTAGCAGTCCATCAGGTCTTCGCGTTCGCGGAAGGCATACAGGAAGACCGCCATGGCGCCCACGTCCAGCGCGTGCGAACCCACCGACATCAGGTGGTTGAGGATGCGGGTGATCTCGTCGAACATCACGCGGATGTACTGCGCGCGCAACGGCACCTCGACGCCCAGCAGCTTCTCGATGGCCATGACGTAGGCGTGCTCGTTGCACATCATCGAGACGTAGTCGAGGCGGTCCATATAGGGAAGCGCCTGGAGATAGGTCTTGTGCTCGGCCAGCTTTTCGGTGGCGCGGTGCAGGAGGCCGATGTGCGGATCGGCGCGCTGGATGACTTCGCCGTCGAGTTCGAGCACCAGGCGCAGCACGCCGTGCGCGGACGGGTGCTGCGGGCCGAAGTTGAGCGTGTAGTTCTTGATTTCTGCCATGATTGATCGCTATCAGCGCCCCATGCCGTAGGTGTCTTCACGCACGACGCGCGGCGTGATCTCGCGCGGATCGATGGTGACGGGCTGGTAGACGACGCGGTGCTGCTCGCTGTCGTAGCGCATTTCCACCGTGCCGGACAGGGGGAAATCCTTGCGGAAAGGGTGGCCGATGAAGCCGTAGTCGGTCAGGATGCGGCGCAGGTCGGGGTGGCCTTCGAAGACGATGCCGTACAGGTCGAAGGCTTCGCGCTCGAACCAGTTGACGCTGGGCCAGCACTCGACCAGCGAGGCCACCATGGGGAACTCGTCGTCGGGAGCCCAGGTGCGCACGCGCAGGCGCCAGTTGTGTTCGAAAGACAGCAGGTGCACCACCACGGCGTATCGGCCACCGTGCGGGCCGCGCTGGATGCCTGCACCCTGCTCTTCGCGCTCGATGCGCGTGGCATTGCCGTAGGTCAGGTAGTCGACGCCGCACAGATCGAGGCAGGACTCGAAGCGCAGGCCGGCATCGGTACGCAGCTTGGTGCACGCCGAGAACCATTGTTCGGCCGGTACTTCGAGGGTCAGCTCACCGAAGGCTTCGGTGATTGCAGCTTCCTGGCCAAAAACGGCCTGCAGGTGGGTTTTCAGGGTTTCGAGCCTGGTCGTCATATCGGATTCAGCGCGCAATGGTGTTGGTCAGGCGGATCTTGTTCTGCATTTGCAGCAGGCCGTAAACCAGCGCTTCGGCCGTGGGCGGACAGCCGGGCACGTAGACGTCGACCGGCACGATGCGGTCGCAGCCGCGCACCACGGAATACGAATAGTGGTAGTAGCCGCCGCCATTGGCACAGGAACCCATGGACACGACCCAGCGCGGCTCGGGCATCTGGTCGTAGACCTTGCGCAGGGCGGGCGCCATTTTGTTGCACAGCGTGCCGGCCACGATCATCAGGTCGGACTGGCGCGGGCTGGGGCGGAAGATGATGCCGAACTGGTCCAGATCGTAGCGCGCCGCGCCGGCGTGCATCATTTCGACCGCGCAGCAGGCCAGACCGAAGGTCATGGGCCACATCGAACCGGTCTTGGCCCAGTTGATGAATTTATCGGCGCTGGTGGTGATGAAACCTTGCTTGAGGATGCCGTCTATAGCCATGGTAGTTCTCGACTCCGGGTGCGTGTATGGGCTGGGTAAGCGATGCGGGCCAGGGAGGACACGCCCCGGCCGGGCCGCCTACTCCCAATCAAGCGCGCCCTTTTTCCATTCGTAGATGAAGCCGACCGTCAGCACGGCCAGGAAGACCATGACGGTCCAGAAGCCGGCGAGGCCCAGAGTGCCTTGGGCAATGGCCCAAGGAAAGAGGAAGGCGATTTCCAGGTCGAAGAGGATGAAGAGGATGGCCACCAGGTAGTAGCGCACGTCGAACTTCATCCGCGCGTCTTCGAAAGCCTCGAAACCGCACTCATAGGGGGAAAGCTTTTCTGCATAAGGACGCTTGGGGCCGAGCAGGGAACCAGCTGTAATCAGTGCAAACCCGATCAGGGTTGCCACCAGGATAAACAGCAGGACGGGGAAATACTGTTGCAGGTTCATTAGTCGTCCGTCGTCGATGCACAACCACGAGATTGTAGCACTCAGCCGGTTACGTTCGGCTGACTTCACTTACGTTCATGAGGGTCTGGCGCAGGCGAGATTCAAGCATAAAAAAACCGCTCTTTCGAGCGGTTTTTTAGCAAGCAGGCTATGACGATGCCTGCTCGATGAGCCATTTACTCAAACCAAGAGCGGGGTTATGCACCCCGCGCAAGATCAGAACTGGTGGCGGATGCCGACTTCGGCCAGGGTGGCCTTTTGGCCATTGACGTTGTTCAGACCCTTGATGTAACCGGCGGCGGCGTACAGGTTGGTACGCTTGGACAGGTTGTAGGTCGCGCCCAGGGCGAAGGTGTTCTGGGTGGTCGTGCCCAGA
>DASWPO010000343.1:0-11014 GCA_036404015.1 Bordetella sp.
GGGCAGGCCGGGATGGAAATGGCCCGAGGCCGCGGTCATGTCGTCGAATCCCGTGCCCATGTCCAGCGCCTGTCCGCCGGCGTCGACCAGCGTCAGGTCCACCGCCGTGCCCCGGCCGTGGTTGGAGCCGCGCCTGGGGTCGGCCACATAGCGCGCGTCGGGCAGGAAATCCCACAATGCCTGCTGCGCCTGCGGCGGCCGGTAGGCATCGAAGATGCGCAGCGTATAGCCGGCCTGGCGGGCGATGTCCACGGCGCGGCGCAGGGCTGCTTCGGCCTGCGCCAGCAGCAGGCAGTGCGCATGGCGGTAGACGACCTTGCCGATGAAATTGTCGGCGGTGGCGTAGGCCAGGTCGATCTCGACGCCGTGGGTGTCGGGGGTGATGAGGACGAGGGAATGGGCGCTCATGGCGGTGTGCGGCGTTCGGTGCATGGGTCAGGGCAAAGTGTAGGGTGCATCGTACCGCCTGCCGCTGAGGGCTGACCCTGGCTTGCGCGCTTGTGTCCGCTCATTCAATAATGAGAGCTATTCTTGATTAATTAGACGCCCCCATGGATTCCGCACCCGCTACCGCCGCTTCGTCTCCCATTCCCGCCCGGGCCAGGCCGCATGCCGGCGCGCGCCGTGGCGTGTTCATCAAGTGGCTGCGCAAGACGCACGGCTGGCTGGGCCTGTGGGGCGCCGTGCTGGGCCTGATGTTCGGCACCAGCGGCTTCCTGCAGAACCATCGCGCAATCATGAAGATCAACACGCCCGCGCCGGCCGTCACCACCGTGCGCGTGCAAGTGCCGGAGTCGGTTGCGCAGACGCCGGAAGAGGTAGGGGCCTGGCTGCAGCAGCAATGGGGGCTGGCCAAGCCGATGGAGCGCGCCATGCGCACTCCCGGCCGCGAGGTGTCCTGGGGCGGCCGCGCGATGCCGCAGTCCGAGCATTGGCAGTTGATGTTCCGCACGCCCAGGGACGTGATCCAGGTCGAGTATTCGCCCGACACCCGCGAGGCCTCGGCCCGCCGCAGCGCGCCGGGCTGGCTGGGCGTGATCGAGAACCTGCACAAATCCAACGGCGTCGGCGTGGCCTGGGTGCTGATGGCGGATTCCTTCGCCGGCAGCCTCGTCCTGCTGTCGCTGACGGGCCTGCTGCTGTGGACGGAGCTGGAACGCAAGAAGCTGGTGGGCGCGACGGTGTTCGTGGTGTCGGTGGTGACGCTGCTGGTGGTGACGGCGGTGACGCTATGAAGCGCTGACGGCCCGGGCCATGACGCTCGACTGGGAATCGATCCGTACCGGCGCGGCCGCCACGCCGTCGCGGATACGGGCGGCGTGATCGGCGTGTGGCCGAGCGCGGGCTCGTTTCGCGACCTGCAGGCCATGGCCGAGGGCGTGGCGCGGATGATGGACGTGGTCGGCGCCGATCACGTCGGCATCGGCACCGACATGCTCGGCTTCATCTCGCCGCCCGTGTTCCGCAGTTATGCGCAGCTCCCCGCGCTAGCGGCCGCGCTGCGCAAGGCGGGGCTGTCCGACGGCGACATCGGCAAGGTGCTGGGCGGCAATTACCGGCGCGTGTTCGAGGCGTCGGTCGGCTAGGCGATAGAGCCGGCCTGCCCGCCCCTTGCCTTGTTTTGCGTCAGGGCCGCTCGTCCAGCGCGCCGGGCAGATACTGCTGCGGGAACAGGCCGATGCGCAGGCCGATCAGGCCCAGCAAGGCCTCGTCCCGCATGTCGCCCGGCGGCAGCGTGCGCAGGCGCGACAGCGAAGTCTCCAGCGCCGTTTTCAGTTCCTGCGGCGGCGGCAGCGGCCGGCCGGCCCGTTCGCGCGCCCGATAATGGGTGGCGACGCCATCCAGCAGCTGGTTCAGGGCGTCCTGATTGGCTTCGGGCAGGTCATTGCGCGCGCGGCGCAAGTTGAGGACGTTCAGGCCGATGCGCACCTCGTCCAGCATGTCCACGCCGGCGGCGTCGCTGCCGGCTGGCAGCGACGCCAGGCGCGGCGCCAGCAGGCCGAGCAGGTCCAGCATGCGCACCAGGAAACGGTCGCGGTCCTGGCGGCCGCTGCCCTCGGCGGCGGTGGCGATGAGCCGCCATCCCTGGCGGATCAGCCGCTGCGCGCTCCATTCGGCGCCGACCGAGCGGAACAGCCGCGTCATCACCAGGGCGAACAGCAGGCCGATGATGGTCGACACCGAGGCGTTGACGTAGCTCGTGAAATCCACCGCGGAGTGGTTCTGGATCGACAACAGCGACGCCATGTTGGTGATCAGGATCATGCCCGGCAGGAACAGGCGGGGGCGGGACGCCATCAGTCCGACCAGCAGGAAGGTGGGCGTGAGGACCAGCACCAGCGGCACGAAGTCGTGGAACGCCGGGAGGATGCCGAACAGGTATATGCCCGCGGTCAGGTTCGCCACGATGGCCCAGATCATGAACGCGAGGATGTTCGGCGACGGATCGTCCTGCGCGGCGAAGAAGGCGGCGGCCACCGCGGCCAGCATTGCGCCGGATACGCCCTCGGGCCAGCCCAGGGCGATCCACAGCAGGCAATAGGTGAACAGCGTGACGCCGGCGGCCAGCGACGAGAACGTCAGCATGCTCCAGTCGATATGGCGGTTGTCGACGCGCACCAGCCTGCGCAGGTCGAGACCGAAGGCCGGCTCGGGCGGCGGCGCGCCGTCCAGGATCGATTGCTGCAGATGGCGGCTGTCGTACCAGAGCTCGGTCAATTCCTTCAGGCGCAGCAGCAGGCTGTTGCGCAACAGGCCATCGCTGCCGTCGTCCAGGGCCGGACGCAATGCATCGATGCGCTGGCGGAAGTCCCGCAGCGTTTGCACCGCCGGTACGGCATCCTCGCTTATCCATACGCGCATGTCGCCGATGAGGCGCTCGAGTTCGGCGTCCTGGGCGGCGTCCGCGCCGACATTGTCGAGACGATCTTCGATTGCGGCCAGCACCGGCAGCATGCCGAGCAGGCGCGCGCGCAGCTCCGATAGCCATTCGTTAAGGTTGCCGTGGCGCGGATCGTCGCGCTTGGTAAACGGGATCACCAGGTCCAGTTGCGAAAGGTCCTTGGCCAGGCGCCGGCGCAGTTCGTCGGAACTGCCGCGGTGCGCCAGCACCTGCGCGCACCAGGATCTTGCGTCGTTCATCAGGGCCTGGACGCGTTGTCCGATCATCGGCTTGATCGAGGTCGGAAACACCAGGGCGCCGACCACGACCGCGCACAGGCTGCCCAGTATGATCTCCTCGCTGCGCGCCAGCGCCGTCGCGAAGATCGCATCGGGCTGCAACACCATGGGGAAGCCGACGAACGCGGCCGTGTAGCCGGCCAGCATGAACACGTATGACGACGGCCCGCGATGCAGCAGCGCGACGAAGATGCACCCCGCCAGCCAGAGCGACATCGCCAGGCTCAGTACGATCGGTGCCTGGATCAGCCCGGGAACGAACATCACCACGGCTACCGCCGCGATCAGCGTGCCGGTGATACGGTAGATGCCGCGCGAGTTCGTGCCGCCCATCACCGGCTGCAGCACGACGTAGGCGGTGGTCATGGCCCAATAAGGCCGCGACAAGTCAGCCGCAAGCGCGATATACAACGCGATCACCGCGGCCAGGAGCGATTTGGCCGAGTGTATCCATGCCTGCTTGTCGAGCAGCAACAAGATGCGGTTCCTTAAGGCTTGCCCGGAGACGGCGCCGCATCGTCATCGGCATGCGGCGGCTCGTTCTTGCGCCAGCCGCCGCCCAGGGCCAGGAACAGGCGGATCTGGTCCTGCGAGACCTGCGCTTCGGCGCCGGCCAGGCTGGTTTCGGCGGCCGCCAGCGTGCGCTCTCCGTCCAGGCTGGACAAGTACGGTTCGCGGCCGGCCTGGTACAGGCGGCGCGCGTCCGTGGCGGCGGCGCTGGCGCGGTCGCGGGCTTCGCGCAACGCGGCCACGCGGCGCAAATCCTCGGCGTAAGCGCCGAGTATGGTCTGGGTTTCGCGCAGCGCCTCCAGGACGACGTGGTCGAATTCGGCCAGCGCCGCCTCGGCTCCCGCCTTCGCCAGCGCGACCCGCGCGTGCGCGCCATTGCCGGGAATCGACCATGAGATCAGCGGGCCGAACGACCATTCCTGGGTGATCGATTGGCCGAAATTCTCCAGCACGCCATTCGCGCCAAACGAAGCGCCAAGGCGAATGTCCGGATATAGGTCGGCGGTGGCGATGCCGATTTCGGCGGTGGCGGCGGCCAGCTCGCGTTCGGCGCGGCGCACGTCGGGACGGCGGCGCAGCAGCGCGGCGCCGCTGCCCAGGGGAATGGCCTGCTTCAGCATCGGCGCGTCCTGGCATTGCAGCGCCTCGGCGGGAACCTGGTCGGGGGTGCGGCCGAGCAGCGCGGCCAGTTCGTAGCCCGCGGCCAGCTTGCGCGATTCCAGCGGCGGCAGCGCCGCCTGCAGCGTCGCTACCTGCGAATCGGCACGCGCCACCGCCGCCGGCGTGCCGCGGCCGGCCGCCTGGAGGCGCGCGGCGACGTCGCGGCTGCGCTGCTGCAGCTGCAGCGAATGGCGCGCCACGGCCAGTTCATGGTTGCTGTGGCAAATCTCGGCGTAGGCGCCGACCACCGACGCGGCGACGCTGATGCGCGCCAGGTCGCCGGCGGCCTGCGCGGCCTCGGCGCTGGCGCGCGCGGCTTCGGCGCCGCGCCGGATCTTGCCGAACAGGTCGAGCTGGTAGGACACCGAAATGCCGCCGTCGGCGAAGTTGAATATCGGCAGCGGTTCGGTCTGCAGCAGCGACTGGGCGGAAATCCGGCCGCGCGCGACCGAGGCATCGACCTGCTCGCTCAGGCCGCCGGCGGCGCGCGCCTGCGCGTAGCGCGCCTGGGCCTGGGTCAGGTGCGCGGCGGCGGCCTTCAGTTCGGTATTGGCCTGCAGGGCCTGCTCGACCAGCGCGTTGAGCTGCGCGTCGTCGTAAAGCGCCCACCAGCGGCCTTCGACGGCGGCCTGCGCCGGGTCGACGGCGGTCGAGCCGCGCACGTCCAGCGCGGGCGGATGCTGCGCCGCTTTGGCGAAAGCCGAGTCCTGCGGCAGCGTGTAGTCCGGGCCCACGGTCGCGCATGAGGCCAGCGAGGCCAGCAGCGGGCCCAGGACCATGGCGCGCGTGCTGCGGGCGTTCATGATTGGCTGGCCGGCCGCGCGGCATGCTTGCGCGTCTCGTCGCCGCCGACGACGCTGACCGTGACGCTGCGGCCCGCGATCAGGTGAACCCCGTCCGGCACCGCGTCCAGGCTGATCCGCACCGGCATGCGCTGCGCCAGCCGCACCCAGTCGAAGGCCGGCGTGACGTTCGGCAGCAGGCTGGAGCCTTCGCTGCGATAGCGGTCCTCGATGCCGGCGGCAATGCTTTGCACGTGGCCGTGCAGCACGCCGTCCTCGCCCATGATGTGGATGTCCACCGGATCGCCTTCGCGGATGCCGTGCAGGCGGGTTTCCTCGAAATAGCCGTCGATGCGGAACGACCCCGTATCCAGCACCGCCAGCACCGGCTTGCTGGCGCTCACGTAGTCTCCGACGCGCACCGTGCGGTCATTGACGCGGCCATCGACCGGACTGCGCACGATGGTGCGGTCCAGGTTCAATTGCGCGAGATCGATCGCGGCCTGCGAGGTGGCGATGCTGGCCTGGGCGGCGGCGACGCTGGCTTCGGCGGCGGCGACGCCGGCCTGCGCTTTTTCCAGGTTGGCGCGCCGAGTCTCGGCTTCCTCGGTGGCCACCAGGTCCTTCAGCGCGTGATCGCGCGCCGCCTCGCGTTGCAGCTGGCGCTGCGTGGTCTGGTTCTGCAGCAAGGCCGCTTGGCTCTGCGCCAGGGCGGCCTGGCTTTGCGCCAGCACGGCCTGCGCCTGTTTCAGCGCGATCTTGTAGCGCTCCTGGTCGACGACGAACAGCACATCGCCGCGATGCACCGGGGCGTTGTCGTGAATCCGCACCTCGAGCACCGGCCCGGAGACATCCGGCGCCACCTGCACCACGTCGGCGCTGATATGCGCGTCGCGGGTCCAGGGGTCCAGCATGTAGTACTGCCACAAGTGGCGCAACACCAGAATGGCGGCGACGACCAGCAGCGCGGTCGGTACGATCCTGACGATCTTGCGAGTGAGGGGATTCATGCCAGCATATTGCGCATCAGCGCGAACAGGGCGCCCAGTACCAGGATGTACAAGGCGAAATTGAACAGGGGGGGATGCCAGATATGGCGGTATGCGCCTGCTTTCAAGAGCAAGAAGCGCAGGCCGTTGAGCACCAGGTAGGCCATCAGCATCAGGCCCATCAGCGTGGGGATGAAGACGCCGTAGACGCTGAATTCTCCGTACATGACAGTGGCTGCGGTTTTTTTATTCGTCGAACTTGTTCGTCGAACCCGTCGCCGTGACGTACGCCAGCGATTCCGCCTCCAGCGCGCGCAGCACCCGGGTCGCGGTTGCGACGTCTTTGGCCGGGATGTCGTGCAGCATTCTGCTGCGCAGCGCCGTCAGCGCCGTCTCCATCTTCTCGGCCAGCGCCTTGCCCAGGGGCAGCAGCTCGACCGTCTTCGTCCGGCGATTGCCGGGAACGTCGCAGCGTTTCAGCAGGCCGGCCGATTCGCCCTGGTCCAGCACGCGCACCAATGCCGCCGGATTGATGCCGATCTCGGCGGCCAGCGCCCGCTGGTGCGCGGCGGCCCCCATGCGGGACGTCATCACGATGACCACGGCCAATGACATGGGCAGCTTGTCGTCGGTCAGCGCGGTGCCGACAGCCTGGACCCATGCCCTTCTGGCGGGCTGGATGGCGATAGTGAAGTCGAAGAGGATGCGGTCGACTTCGGTCATGGTGCGGGACATATAGATGATAAAGCAATCATTGCTTTTTGAATTGTAATCGTATCTACTATCTGGCACAAGCCCGATGGATCCGAGGCCGCGGCCGAGCGGTCTCTACGTGAAATCGGTTGCTTCGGACAAGGCGCGCCATTCCAAGGTGGCGGTGAGCAGCGATTCGGCCCTGCCGAGCATGGCTTCCACGGAATCCGTGCCGGCCCCGAAGCGCACGGGCGGCTTCTTGAGCCGGGACAACTGAACCATCGCCACGCCAAACCTTTCGGGATTTCCTTCTTGCTTATGGTTGCGTTCCGCCCTGCGCCGGTTGAGTTGCGCGCTCGACTCCCGGTAGTCGTCCATCTCGATGTCCCCGTACCGGGCGGAGCTCTGGTCCAGGAAATCCGTGCGGAAGAAACCGGGGTGGACGGATGTCGCCTGGATGTTGAAGCGGGCCAGTTCGAGGCTCAAGGACTCGGACCAGCCGGCGAGCGCGAATTTGGAGGCGCAATAGATGGAAGAACCATCCCAGCCGCTGATGCCGGCGATGGACGAGATGGTCATGATGTGCCCGGCGCGTTGCGCGCGCATGATCGGCAGGATGGCCCGGGTGACCCGGAAGGTGCCGAACACATTGGTTTCGAATTGGCGGTTGATCGCCCGGACGGAGAGTTCCTCGAAGGCGCCGAACTGTCCGTACCCGGCATTGTTGACGAGCACGTCGATACGGCCGAACTGCCGCATCGCCGCCTGCACCGCGGCCTGGACCGAGGCGTAGTCGGTGACGTCCAGGGCCGCGGCAAGCAGCCGGTCGCCGTGGCCGGCCAATTCCTGCCGGATGTGGCCGACCTGGCGAGCGGTCGCCACGACCTGGTCGCCCGCGATCAACGCGGCGCGCGCCGTCTCCAGCCCCAAGCCCCTGCTTGCTCCAGTGATGAACCAGGTCCTCGCCATCGTTTCTCCGACAAAGCAGGGGGCCGCATCCTGCGGCCCACCGCTCGAAGACTAGAACGGCGCGGGGTTCATCGCCAAGACATGATTCTTCCCATTTCTTGCCTAATCCTTCTTTCCGCGGTCCGAAGGCGAAATTCCCCCGCTTGCGCACCACGGCGTTTGACCGAAAGAAACGCTCGCCATGCTTGAGACATCATTGTTCGGTTCGCGCGGCAAACTGCTCGCCAAGATCGATTCGCTGACCCGGAGCGCGGAAGACCTGATGACGCCGATTCCGGGCCTGACGCTTTATCGGCGGACCCATGCCACCCCGCCCAGGGCCGTGATGTACGGGCCCGGCCTGGCCATCGTCGTCAACGGCAGGAGGCGGACCATCGTCGAGGACCAGGCGCATGTGTTCGATGCGTCCCATTTCCTGCTGACGGCCATCGACCTGCCGATGATCACGGAGATCGTCGAGGCGAGCCGCGAGGCGCCGTACCTCTCGCTGCTGCTCAAGCTCGACCTGCCGATGGTGCGCGAGCTGATGACGGAAATGGACATGCTCGATCCCGGGGCCGGGCCGCAGGACGTGGGCACGGCGATCGGGCCGATGTCCGACTCGATATTCGAGGACGTGGGCCGGCTGCTCGAATTGCTGGAAACGCCCAGGGATATTCCGATATTGGGCCGGCTTATCCAAAGAGGGATCTTCTACCGTGTCCTGGCCGGGCCGGCGGGCGGACGGCTAAGGCAGATCGTCCGTGCGGGCATGCCGGGCGGACGCATCGCCAGGGCGATCGAATGGCTGCGGAGCAATTATCTGCAGCCGCTCCAGATCGAGGAGCTGGCCGCGGTGGCCCATATGGGCGTATCGACGCTGCATCACCAGTTTCGCGCGCGGACATCGATGTCGCCCCTGCAATACCAGAAGCGGCTGCGCCTGCACGAAGCCAGGCGCATCCTGCTCGGCGAGGACATCGATGCGAAAGCGGTTGCGATGCGCGTGGGCTACGAAAGCAATGCGCAATTCAACCGGGAGTACCGGCGCCTCTTCGGCGCGCCGCCCGTCACGGATATCAAGGCGTTAAAGCATGCCGGCGCCGATACGGCTGCCGGCGGAAAGCGGATCGCCGCCTGACGGTAAACACTCTATTCACTAAAAACTATTGTTCGCCCCGGCCACATTGGCCAAGATGCTCTCGAACCCCTTTTCACTAGAGTATCGACGATGACTGCGAGCAAAGACCATAAATCGGGAGCCCCGGGCTACAACGTGGCCTGGACGGGCGGAGAGGAGCACTGGATTGCGCGGGAACCGGGCATCGACCTGTTCCTGTGGCACAAGCCCCGCGCCCCGGGCACGGAGTACGTGGGGACGATCCTGTTCGTGCACGGGTCGTCGATGGCGTCCCAGCCCACCTTCGACCTGACGGTAGCAGGGCGGCCGGATTCCTCGGCCATGGACTGGTTTCGCGCCCGGGGGTTCGACACCTGGTGCCTGGACAACGAAGGCTACGGCCGTTCCAGCAAGCACCGTGACATCAATTTCGACATCCCGAACGGCGCCGACGACCTGGCCGCCGCGAGCGAGTACATCATCGGCGTCACCGGCGCGCGGGCCTTGATGGTCTACGGGATTTCCTCGGGCGCCTTGAAGGCGGCGCTGTTCGCGCAGCGCCATCCCGAACGCGTCGCCAAGCTGGCGCTGGACGCCTTCGTCTGGACGGGGGCGGGCAGCCGCACGCTGGCGCAGCGCGCCAAGCGCATGTCGGAATGGACCAGCGCCAACCGCCGTCCCATCGACCTGGATTTCGTGCGGAGCATCTTCAACCGCGACCACCCCGACACCACCGAAGCCCGCGTGGTCGAAGCGTTCGCGGCCGGCATTCTGACGCTGGACAGCTCGGTGCCCACCGGCACTTATGTGGACATGTGCTCCAGGCTGCCCCTGGTCGATCCGGACAAGCTCGTCGTGCCCACGATGGTGATGCGCGGCGAGTACGACGGCATTGCCAGTTTCCAGGACCTGATCGATTTCTTCTGCCGGCTGCCCAACAACGACAAGCAATTCTCGGTGATGGCCGGCATCTCGCATGCGAGCTTCCAGCAGAAGAATTACCGCAGCGTCTATCACATCCTGCACGGCTTCTTCGCCGCGCCTGCGCGCGTCTACGGTTGAGCCGGGGCCGGGCGCGAGGCCCGGCCGCCGTGATGGCAAAGCGCCAGCCCGGCGGATCAGCCGGGCACGTGGCCCCACAGGTCGAGCATCACGCTGGCGCCCGGCACGAACATATCCTGGCCGACCCCGATGGCGCTGAACGGAATGCCCTGGCGGCGCAGGCTCTCATCCCATGCCATGAAGCCGCTGCGGAACTGCGCCAGGTCCGCGTGAAAATGCAGCGCGCGCACGACATGGTCCAGATTGCTGCCGGCGGCCGAGAAAATGCGCCCGGCCTTGTCCAGGATATCGGCCATCTGCGCCTGCGTGCTGTCGTGAAAGAACGGCATGCTTGCGGGAACAGCGGCCAAACCGCACAAGCCCCCGTCTTCGACCGCCATCAGGCCGGCCACGAACAGCACCCCATCGAACACGCGGGCCGGGAGCATGTCGCCGGCGATCAGGTCGACGTCGCACTCGATGTCGCGCACTCGTCCGGCGGCGGACTTGGGCACGGCCACCAGGTTTACTTCGATGGTGGCATCGCGATTGCCAAACGCGGGATGATTGACCGGCACCACGGTCGTGGGCGGCACGCGGCCGCCGAAGGCGCTCGACCAGGCCTGCCAGAAAGCGGGCAGGTCTTCGGCATGGCTCAGATACACCTGGGCCTTGAGCACCAGGCTCAGATCGCTGTCGGCGACGGCCAGGGCTGGCAGCAGCCGCTCGCGCACCAGGTAATCGGTCTCGAGCTTGATGCGCGTTCCATTCCACTGCTGGCCGGGCGGCACCGTGGCCTGGGCCGCGATATTGCCGCCGGCGTCGCGCGCCAGCTGGCCCGCCACGAAGATCATGTCTCCCACCAGCAGGCAGGGCGCATAGCCCGAGGTCTTGGGGACGTTCAGCCGGTCCGCGCCGGCGACGCGGCAGTCGTAGCCGCTATCGAGCGTCGCGGCCATGACCTGCACGTCCATCGACGCATCCAGGTTGAGCAATCGATCGACGATCACCGACGTGCTGGGAGCGACCTGTCCGGCCAGCGCGGCCTTGCGCGCCACATGGTAGGGGTCCACGCACGCCGGCGAGGGATA
>DASWPO010000344.1:0-4442 GCA_036404015.1 Bordetella sp.
CGATGGGGTATCCCGAAAAAGTGGTGGGTTCGCGGCATTTCGACCTGTTGGCCCAGGTCGAGGACGAATTGATATTGCACGTCCCCTACGTGCCTCGGCATGATGTATGCCCGGGTGCGCAGGCCAGCGCTGCGGTTTCCGAGGAACCCGCCGAACGCCGCCCGTCGCCGTTCGCGGTGCTCGAGCAGCTCAAGCGCAAATGAAGTGGTAACCCCCGGCCGTAAAACCCGGCCGTAATCCGCAGTAATTTTTTTCGCGGGCAGCATCGCGTACAATGCGGCCCGTTTCTAGGAGTCATCATGGCTGTTCAACAAAACAAGAAATCCCCGTCCAAGCGTGGCATGCACCGCTCGCACGATTTCCTGGTCAATCCGCCTTCCGCGGTTGAGCCCACGACCGGCGAAGCGCATCTGCGCCATCACATCAGCCCCAACGGTTTCTACCGTGGCCGCAAGGTCCTGAAGACCAAGGCCGACGAATAACTCGTCGCCAATCTTGCGGCTCTCCGTGCGTAGCACTCAGGCCGAACTGATCCAAGTTTTCCGTGATACGCATCGCCATCGACTGCATGGGCGGCGACGCCGGGCTGCCCGTAACCATACCGGCTGCGGTTGAGTTCGCTCGCCAGTTTCCGGATACCCGGCTGCTGCTGGTCGGCCTGCCCGACCAGATCGAGGCCGCCCTGGCCGGGCAGCGCCATGTGCCGCGCGATCGCATCGAGATCGTGCCGGCCACCGAGGTCGTCACCATGGACGATCCGGTCGAGGTCGCCCTGCGCCGCAAGAAAGACTCATCCATGCGCCTGGCCGCCCAGGCCGTCAAGGACGGCCGGGCCGATGCCTGCGTGTCGGCCGGCAATACCGGCGCCTGGATGGCCATCTCGCGCTACGTGCTCAAGACGCTGGACGGCATCGACCGTCCCGCGATCGCCACGTCGCTGCCCAACCAGATGGGCAGGGCCACCACGGTGCTGGACCTGGGCGCCAATGTCGACTGCACGGCCGAGCATCTGCTGCAATTCGCCATCATGGGCTCGGCCCTGGCGCAGGCGCTCGACCACCGCGACACGCCCAGCGTGGGCCTGCTCAATATCGGCGAAGAGGTCATCAAGGGCAACGAGGTCGTCAAGGAAGCCGCCGAGCTGCTGCGCGGCAGCCAGCTCAACTTCTACGGCAACGTCGAAGGCAACGACATCTTCAAGGGCACGGTCGATGTGGTCGTGTGCGACGGTTTCGTGGGCAATGTGGTCCTCAAGGCGATCGAAGGCCTGGCCAAGATGCTCTCCGGCGTGATCCGGGAAGAGTTCAAGCGCAATTTGCTGACCCTGCTGGCGGGCGCCTTGTCCATTCCCGTGCTCAATCGCTTGCGCAAGCGCGTGGACAACCGGCAGTACAACGGCGCGGCCCTGCTGGGCTTGCGTGGCGTGGTCATCAAGAGCCATGGCTCGGCGGATGTCTATTCTTACGGCTTTGCCCTGCAGCGCGCGCGCGAGGCCGTGGCGAGTAAACTGCTGGAGCGCACGGCACATGCCGTGGCGCAAATAACGAAACGCGAGCAGGTCTCGGGCGAGGTCGCTGGCGTGCCCGACGAGGCAGGGGACAAGGCTTGATGAGTACTCCCATGATTTATTCCGCGATCGCGGGCACGGGCGGTTTCCTGCCCGAACGTGTCGTGTCCAACGATGCGCTGGCGGCCGAACTGGCCGCGCGCGGCGTCGAAACCTCCGACGAATGGATCGTCGAGCGCACCGGCATCCGCCAGCGCCATCTCGCCGCGCGCGGCGTCACGACCAGCCAACTGGCCACCGAGGCCGCCCGCCAGGCCCTGCAGGACGCGGGCGTCGAGGCGGGCGAGGTCGACCTGATCATCCTGGCGACGTCCACCCCCGACTACGTGTTCCCCAGCACCGCCTGCCTGGTGCAGGCCAATCTGGGCATCGCGGGCGGCGCGGCGTTCGACGTCCAGGCCGTGTGCAGCGGTTTCGTCTATGCGCTCACGATCGCCGACAGCTTCATCCGCGTCGGCCGCGCGCGCTGCGCGCTGGTGATCGGCGCCGAAGTCTTCTCGCGCATCCTCGACTGGAACGACCGCAAGACCTGCGTGCTGTTCGGCGACGGCGCCGGCGCCGTGGTGCTCAAGGCGTCCGACAAGCCCGGCATCATGGCCGCGCAGCTGCATGCCGACGGCAGCCTGGCCAAGATCCTGCACGCCGCGGGCAATGTGTCCCATGGCGAGGTCACGGGCGATCCCTTCCTGCGCATGGACGGCCAGGCCGTGTTCAAGCAGGCCGTCACCGTGCTGGAACGCTCGGCGCGCGCCGTGTGCGACGAAGCCGGCCTGCCGGTCTCGGCGGTCGACTGGCTGGTGCCGCACCAGGCCAATCTGCGCATCATCAATTTCCTGGGCCGCAAGCTGGGCGTGCCTGCCGAACAAGTCGTCGTCACGGTCGACCGGCATGCCAATACCTCGGCCGCCAGCGTGCCGCTGGCGCTTGACGCCGCGCGCCGCGACGGCCGCATCAAGGCCGGCCAGACGGTGCTGATGCAGGGCGTGGGCGGCGGGTTCACCTGGGGCTCGGTGCTGGTCCGCCTGTAAGCCCGATTAAAACGACAAGACGAAACTCTCCATGAAAATCGCGTTTGTCTTTCCCGGCCAAGGTTCGCAATCGGTGGGCATGCTCGATGCCTGGGCCGGCAATGCCGCCGTGGCCGATGTGCTGGCCCGCGCCGGCGCCGCGCTGGAGCAGGATCTCGGCGCCCTGATTGCCCAGGGCCCGGCTGAGCAGCTCAACCTCACCACCAATACCCAGCCCGTCATGCTGACGGCGGCCTACGCCTGCTATGCCGCCTGGACGGCCGCGGGCGGCCGCAAGCCCGATGTCATGGCCGGCCACAGCCTGGGCGAGTACACCGCCCTGACCGCCGCGGGTTCGCTGGCCCTCGAAGACGCCGTGCGCCTGGTGCGCGTGCGCGCCGATGCCATGCAGACCGCCGTGCCGGTGGGGTCGGGCGGCATGGCCGCCATCCTGGGCCTGGACGACGACGCCGTGCGTGCCGTGTGCGCCCAGGCCACGGCAAGCGGCCAACCCGGCGAGGTGGTCGAGGCCGTCAATTTCAATGCGCCGGCCCAGGTGGTCATCGCGGGCTCCAAGGCCGCGGTCGAGCGCGCCTGCGAGGCGGCCAAGGCCGCCGGCGCCAAGCGCGCGCTGCCGCTGCCGGTTTCGGCGCCTTTTCACTCCAGCCTGCTCAAGCCCGCCGCCGACGTGCTGGCCGACGCGCTGGGCAAGGTGCAAGTGGCCGCGCCTGCCATTGCGGTCATCAATAATGTCGACGTGGCGCAGGCGGGCGACCCCGCCGGCATCCGCGACGCGCTGGTGCGCCAGGCCTGGCATCCCGTGCGCTGGGTCGAAACCATCCAGGCCATGAAGGCGCAGGGCGTCACGCACGTGGTCGAATGCGGTCCCGGCAAGGTGCTGGCCGGCCTGACCAAGCGCATCGACGGCGACCTGGTCGGCCTGACCATTACCGATCCCGCCTCCCTTGAGGCCACCCTTGCCGCGCTGGCGGCGCCGCAATAAGCAAGGACACGGAAATGACGACCCCCACGCTCACTACGTTCGCTGCCCCTCGAGGGGGCTCCAGCCTCCTTCGGGCGGCCGCGCGGAGGCTGGCATGAGCGCCACTGAATTGCAAGGCAAGACCGCGCTGGTTACCGGCGCCACGCGCGGCATCGGCCGCGCCATCGCCCTGGAACTGGCCGGCCGCGGCGCCACCGTCGTCGGCACGGCCACCTCCGAGTCGGGCGCCCAGTCGGTGCAGGAGGCCCTGGCCCCCCTGGGCGGGCGCGGCGCCGTGCTGAACGTGACCGATGCGGCGGCCTGCGCCGCGCTGCTCGACGAGCTGGCCAGGCAGGGCGGCCCGAGCATCCTGGTCAACAATGCCGGCATCACCCGCGACAACCTGGCCATGCGCATGAAGGACGAAGACTGGGCCGCCGTGATCGACACCAATTTGTCGGCGGTTTTTCGCTTGTCGCGCGGCGTGATGCGCGCCATGATGAAGGCTCGCTGGGGCCGCATCATCAACGTGACCTCGGTGGTGGGCGCCAGCGGCAACGCCGGCCAGGCCAACTACGCTGCCGCCAAGGCGGGCGTCGCGGGCATGGCGCGCGCGCTGGCCCGCGAACTGGGCAGCCGCAATGTCACCGTCAACTGCGTGGCGCCGGGTTTCATCGATACCGACATGACGCGCGTGCTGGGCGAAGAGCAAACCGCCGCGCTGACCCAGCAAATTCCGCTGGGCCGCCTGGGCGCGCCGGAAGACATCGCCCATGCCGTGGCGTTCCTGGCAAGCCCCCAGGCCGGCTACATTACGGGCACCACGCTGCATGTTAACGGCGGGATGTATATGTAATAACGTTGGAACGCCACTGATAAAAGTAAT
>DASWPO010000345.1:0-2097 GCA_036404015.1 Bordetella sp.
GGTCGTTATCTAGCTGATGCGAAATGCCAGCAGGGTGATGTCGTCGCGTTGGCCGCGCTCGCCCTGGTAGGAAGTCAGTGTCGCGTCGGCGTGGGCGGCCTGTTCGGACAACGGTAGATGGGCCAGCTGCAGCAGCATGTCGGCGAAGCGCCGGTTGCCGAAGCCGTAACCTTGTTCGCCGCCGGCCTGGTCGAGGAAGCCGTCGGTGCATAGATAGTACGTCCAGCCTTCTTCCAGGGGCAGGTCGATGTTTACGTAGTCGCAACGAATCTTTTCCGCGATGGAGCGCCGGCCGCCCTTGTATTCGCGCACTTCGGCGCCGTTGCAGGCGTACAGCGACATCTTGGCGCCGGCATAGCGCAGCCTGCGGGCGTCGCGGTCGATGCGGGCCAGGCCCACGTCCATGCTGGTGGCCAGGCTGCGGTTGAAGTGCTCGGCGTCGAACATGCCGCGCATGATCTCGTCGGTCTTCATCAGGATGGCGGCCGGATTCTGGTCGTCGGACTGCGCGGTGGCCTGGTTGATGGCCGAGCGCGCCAGCATGGTCATCAGCGCCCCGGGCACGCTGTGGCCGGCGCAGTCGATCAGGCCCAGCAGGCCGCCCTGGGGAACGTCGCTGTACAGGTAGAAGTCGCCGCCCACCGCATCGCGCGGTTTCCAGAGCACGAAGTAGTCCTTGCCCAGGCTGCCCTGCATCCGGCGATCGGGCAGGATGGCGCGCTGGATGAGGCTGGCGTAGTTGATGGCATGCAGGCGGTCCAGGCTGTGCAGCTTGAGCGTGTGCATGGCGTCGAACAGCGCCTTGATCTCGCCTTGGTAGCGATGCGGGCGCGGGCCGCTGGAGATATTGCCGGCGGCGATCGACATGATTTCCTCGGTGGCCTCGTTGAACGGGCGCAGGACGCGCTGGCGGAACATCCAGAGCATCAGCACGAGCAGGGCGATGAGGACCAGCGTGGCCGCGGTGATCGCCGCCAGCCGCGTGCGCAGGCGGCCGCAGTTCTCGGCCAGCTCGGCGCGGACCAGGTCGAGCATCTGGTTGCGGAAGTCGACGATGGGCCGCATCAGGGGCACATAGCGCTCCGCGAACTGCTGGGTCGAGGGCAGGGCCGGGGTGGGGGCTTGCGCCGTCATGGCGCGCACATGGGCCACATAGGACAGGCCCTCGCCCATGTACTGGTCTTGCAGGCGGCGCAGGGCCTCCCGGGCGGGCGCGTAGTTGTCCTGGGCGCGCGACTGGATCAGCCAGTACAGCTGTTCGACGCGGCCGTACGAGCGTTCGATGGACAGCTGCTCGGAGGGCAGCAGCGGGCGCCGGCCCGTCAGCGTGGCCGTGAAGCGCGACCCCAGCAGGCCGGCCTGCTCCCGCAGGATGCTGGCCAGCCGCGCCATCTGCAGGGCGTCCAGGGCGTTGCCGTCGACCTTGACGATCTCCACGCCTATCGTGTCGGCGATGGGGATGAAGAGCGGGATGATGTCGACCATGCGGTTGACGGCATCGGTCAGCGCCTCGGGCGAACGCTGGCCGCGCGGGAGCGCCAGCAGCTGGTCGATGTTCTTGCGCGCCGCATTCAGGTCGCCGCGGGCCATCTTGGCGGCCAGGAGCTGGCTCCTGCAGGCGTAGCAGGCGCTGTTGGCGAGCTGGGCGGAGAGGGTGTCGAGCGCCTGGTCGGTGGCCTGGCGGGCCTTCTCCAGGCCGTCCAGGCGTGCCTGGGGAATGGGCAGGTCTTCTCCCAGGGCGCCGTTGGTGGGGCCGCGCTCGGCCGAGGCGTCTTCCATGACGATCAGCGTGTTGCGGAAGGACTGGTAGGTGTCCTCGGCCTGGCGTGCCGCGTGGTAGCCGCGCCATTGGTAGCCGAGCAGCAAGGTGGCCAGCGCGATGAGCAGACAGCAGAGGATGGTGACAATGATCCGGAGGCGCTGGCTGATCGACATGAATGGGATGGTTGTGTATCTAAAAATTTTGTTGTGTTCGCAATTGTCTCTTATTTCTTACGCCCGAATTATTAGGGACGTACAGATATCGTTTTTTGAGGCAATCAATGGAACGCAGATAATAAACGCCAAAAAAAAGGGGCCAACACAAAAAGTGCTGGC
>DASWPO010000346.1:0-5123 GCA_036404015.1 Bordetella sp.
CGGCGCTTCCTGCAAGACCCCGAAACCGCGCTCGGCGCCGCGGCCATGCAAACGCTGCGCGACATCGGCGCGCGCCTCGACCTGGATTACGCGGGCATCGATTTTTCCTTGCTGCCGGACGGGCGCGTACTGGTTTTCGAGGCCAACCCGACCATGCTGGTCCATCCGGAAAAGCCCGGCGGCCCCTACGCGCACAAAAACGCCTATGTGCGGCGCATTCTCCATGCCTTCGCGGACATGCTGGAACGCCGGATCATCGCGGGGTAGATCACGGCGTCCACGGCAGGTCGGCGTGCCAGTAGCGCCGGGCGTCCGTGCGTTGCGCATGCACGGCCAGCCCCCGCGCCGACGACTCCACCGTCAAGGCGCCTTGCAAGTCCGTCCGCCATACGGACGCGCCGGCCGACTGCCAGCGCGACACCACGTCCGGCGAGGGATGGCGAAAGCGGTTCAGGTAGCCGGCCTGGACGATCACCTGCGTCGGCCCCGCGGCCCGCACCAGGGCCTGGCCCGACGAGGTGGATGAACCATGGTGCGGCGCCGCCACGACAGCCAGCGGCGGCAATGCCGCGGCATAGCGGGCCTCCTGCGCCAGGCCGGCATCGCCGGGCAGCAGGATGGCGTGGCGCCGGCCCTGCACCAGCAGCACGCAGCTGCGGGCATTGCTGTCGCCCTTGCCGCCCAGGCGGCCTGCATCCGGTGGCGGATGGATGAAACGAAACAGCACGCCGTCGCTTTCCCATTGCATGCCGGCTTCGCAAGGCCGCTGGCTCGACGGCCACTGCGCGTCGCCCAGGTCAGCCTCGGACAAATGGGCCGCCTCGCGCCTGACGTGCGCCGCCAGGTCGAACGAGGCATAGGACACACTGACCGGAAACGCCTGCAGGATGCTGCGCAGCCCGCCGGCGTGGTCCAGGTCGGCATGCGACACCACCAGCGCATCCACCTGGCGAATTCCGCGTGCGCGCAGGTACGGCGCCAGCACCCGCTCGCCGGCATCGCCGCCGCCGTAGTAGCGCGGCCCCACATCGTAAAGCAGCGTGCGGGTGGCCGTTTCGATGAGCAGCGCGCTGCCCTGGCCCACGTCCAGCGCGGTTAATCGCCAGTCGCCGGGCGGCGGCCTGTCGGGCCGCCACAGCAACAGCGGCAACATGCCCAGCCACCCCAGCAGGCGCCAGCGGCCGCCCTTGCCCTGCAAGGCAAAGACCAGGCCGGCCAAGGCCGGCAGCAGCCAGGGCCAGGGCGCCGCCGCCACGCTGAAAGCCGCCCAGTCGGCCCGGCCCACCCAGCCCACCGGCTGCATCACGGCCGCGAACAAGCCATGCCCCAGCCAGCCCGCGGCCCAGGCCAGGCCCTGCCCGCCCGGCGCAACGGACAAGGCGCCGCACAGCAAGGCCAGGGGCGTCACCACCGCCCCGACGACAGGCACGGCAATGGCATTGGCCAGCGGCGAACCCAGCGACACCTGGTGCAGCAGAAAAGCCAGCAAAGGCGTCAACCCCAGCGTGATCGCGCCTTGCGTCTTGCAAAAGCCGGCCACGACGCGCCGCACCCGTTCGCGGCGATCCTGGGCAGGCTGCTCATGCGCGGAGGCGATGCGCATCAAAATGGCCACGGCGCCGAAAGACAGCCAGAACCCCGGCGACAGCATGCCCCAGGGGTCCAGCGCCAGCACGCAGGCACCGGCCAGCGCCAGGAGGCGCGAACCGCCCAAGGGCAGCCGCGCCAGCCCCGCCATGGCCAGGCAGGCCAGCATGAAAAACGTACGCCGGGCCGGCACGCCCCAGCCCGCCAGCAGGCAATAGCCCAAGGCGACCAGCAGGGCCGCCCAGCCGCCCGCCAGCTGCGCGGGCAGGTATTGCGCCACGCCCACCCCGCGCCAGCGGGCGCGCCGCCACAAGCCGGCCATGAGCAGCCCGCCCATGGCCGCCACCAGCGTGACGTGCGATCCGCTGATCGAGACCAGGTGCGAGATGCCGCTGCGATTGAAGACCTGCCAGTCCTCCCGCGCCACGCCGGCCTGGTCGCCGATGGCGAGCGCGATCAGCACCGGCCCATAGCGCTGCCCGCCCAACGCTTGCCGCATGCCGGCGCGGATGCGGTGGCGCAGGCGCTCGATGGCGATGCCGGCGCCGGCCCAGGGCTGGTCGTCCAGCAGCACGGGCTTGCCGCGCACCGTGCCTTCGGCCCGCACGCCTTCGGCGAAATCGCGCAGTTCCAGGTCCATGGCATGCGGATTGGCCGGGCCGTAGGGCCGGCGCAGGATCAGGGCCATGCGCCAGACCTGGCCGGGCACGACCTCGGGCAAGGTGTCCTGCGCGCCCGGCCGGCCATGCCAGGTCACGCGGATGCGGCGCGGTATGCCTGCCGGCCGTTCGCCGACGGCCTCGGCCAGAAAGCGGCGCCCGCTCTCGTCGTCCTGCGACAACGCGATGGCTTGCACCCGCAGTCGCGTCACCTGATTGTGGTGTTCGTCGGCCAGCATCTCGGACAGCCGGCCATGCGCCTGCAAGCCGGTATCGGCCAGGCCGGCCAACAGGCCCGCAGCGATCAAGCATGCAGCGCGCAGTCGATAGGCACGCAGTCGCACAGCCAACAGACACAGCAGCATGCCAATGGCGCAGGCTGCGTACAGCCGCGGCAAAGCAGGCAGGTCGGCCCACAGGTGTGCGAGTCCGATACCAGCGACGAAAGCCAGCAGGAATAAACGGCCGAAGATGGGAGGCTCCATAGAAGCCTCAGCTTAGCGAACCTCCCGGCGGCGTGCGCCGGCACAATGATCTATACGTCACACCCTCGCACTGTGTCGCGTGACTCGGTTGATCCCTGACGCGCGCCGCGCACGCCATGCTCCTCACGCCAGGCGAGCCCCTTTTCGGTTCCTGCCTTGGGCACGTATTCGCAGCCCACCCAGCCCTGGTATCCGATGTGATCGAGCCATGGCAATAGAAACCGGTAGTTGATTTCGCCGGTGCCCGGTTCGTGCCGGCCTGGCGTGTCGGCGATCTGCACATGCCCGATACGCCCTATCAGCCGCTGCAGCGTGGCCGCGAGCTCGCCTTCCATGCGCTGCATGTGATAAACGTCATACTGGAGAAACGCATTGGGGGCGCCCACCGCATCGAGAACCTCGATGGCGCCGCTCGATCCGGCCACGGCGTACCCGGGCAGGTCATAGCGGTTGATGGGTTCGACCAGCAAATCCATGCCGGCATTGCCGAGCTCGGCCGCGGCATGGCGCAGATTGCTCACCAGCGTTTCGCGCGCCGCGGCATCGTCTATGCCGGCGGGCACCACGCCCGCCAGGCAATTCATGCGGGACGCGCCGCACTGTTTTGCAAAGGAAATGCCTGCCTCGACGCTCGCGCGAAAGTCCGCGAGGCGCCCGGGGTGACAGGCAAGGCCCCGCTCACCGGCGCTCCAGTCACCTGCCGGGAAATTGAGCAGCGCCACCGCAATACCTGCGGATCGCGCGCGCGCGGCGAATTCCCCGGCGTCGGCCTCGTAGGGCTGGGAACATTCGATTGCTTCGAAGCCCATTCGGGCCGCGGCATCGATGCGATCCAGCAACGGCATTTCGGTGAACATCATCGTGATATTGGCGGCGAATTTCGGCATGACTCATCCCTATGCGTGATCAGGTCGTGCGACCCATGGTGGCATCGCGCCCCGTTTCGGCGTCCGGCGGTGACGGATCTTCCGACAGATCGAAGATCAATTCGATTTCCGTGCCGTCCGGATCGCGGAAAAATAGCTGGTACATGTTCTGCGCGGGAACCCGGTACGCTTCGTAATGAAGCGCATGCAGGCGCAATCGCTCCCGAAAGACGGACAACTCGCGACAGTAAAATGCCACGTGATCGAAGGAATCGGAGCTGCGCGTCAGCGGCGTCCGGCCGGTGGAAAGATGGATGACGGGACGTCCGTCCAGGTACATCCACGCCCCCTTGCGCTGGAATGGCGGACGCGGGCCGTCTTCCAGGCCGAGAATTTCTTTGTAGAAACGTCGGGTCCGATCCAGGTCCGAGGTGCTCAAGTTGATGTGGTCGATGCGTTGAACCGGCATGATTTTTCTTCGCCTCAATCGATTTTCATTCCTACTTTCTTGACCAGGCTGCCGTAGCGATCGATGTCGCGGTCGAGCACCTGCTTCAGCTCTTCCGGCGGACCCGCGCGCACAGCGATGATGTTTTCAAGCTTGGCCTGGACCCCGGGCTCCCTAAGCACCTCGGTCAACGCCTTTGAAAGACGCGCCAGCACCGGAGCGGGCACGTTGGCGGGCGCAAAGAAGGCATTCCACGGCTCGCTGGGGAAACCCGCGATGCCCGCTTCCGTCATCGTGGGCACATCCGGAAGCGCTTCGACCCGATGTTCGCTGGTGACCGCCAAGGCACGCACGCTGCCTGATTTGATATAGGGCAGGACGCTGGTCAGGCTTGCGAAGATCACCGGGACCCGACCCGCCACCACGTCCGTCACCGCCGGGACGACGCCTTTATACGGAACGTGGGACAGCTTCACGCCGGCGGCATCCATGAATATTTCCATCAATACCTGTTGCACGCTCCCGTAGCCACCCGACGCATAGTCCAGATGGCCGTTTTTCTCTTTCGCCAACGCGATGAGATCCGCCACGTTCTTGACTGGCGTGGACGCATTGACGATCAACACCATACGCACGTCTCCCGCGTAGCTCAACGGCGAGAAGTCCTTGCGCATGTCGTATGGCTTCGTGGGCAGCAATGCGGGGTAGAGTGCGGCAGTCGCGTCGTTGAGCAGCACGAAGGTGTAGCCATCGTGCGGCGCCGCGGCCGCGACCTGTGCGCCGATGACCCCGCTTGCGCCAGGCTTGATGTCGACGATGACCGATTGCCCCATCACCTGGGACAGGCGATCTCCGGTGACACGTGCCAGCACGTCCGACGCGCTGCCCGCGGAATAGGGAACGATCATTCGTATCGGATGATCGGGATAGGACGCATCGTTCGATGCGTCCTGGGCCATTGCCGCGCCCTGGCTGGCAAACCAGAGCAGCAGCCCCTGCACGAGGGCGATGGCCGCGCCGCCCGTGCACAACGCGCAACGCTTCGCGCTTTTCATGATTTTGTCTCCTGCTTTTCTGT
>DASWPO010000347.1:0-21068 GCA_036404015.1 Bordetella sp.
GGGCAGCGGTTGTACAGCACGCGGATGCTCTGGTCGCCGTGGCGCACCATCACCACGGACTGGTCGCCCACGGTGGTGGTGTAGAAATCGCCGGGCTTGGGCACCTGGCTTTCGTGGCCCACGTAAACCCAGGTCACGGCGAAGAGGCGTTCCATTTCGAGCTCGTAGAGCTCCGGGCTGACGAAGAGGTCCTTGTGGACCTCGGTTTCGCGCACCAGGTCCTTGATGGCCTGGGGGTCGTCGCGGTAGGTGGATAGTGGCATGGGAGGCTCCCGCAATCGGGTCTTACAGGTCCAGCACCAGGCGGGCCGACTTGGCGCGCGAGATGCACATCTGGATGACATTGCCCTTGGCCTTCTCGGCGTCGGACAGGTAATAGTCGCGGTGGTCGGGCGTGCCTTCGAGCACGGTGGCCTGGCAGACCCCGCACTCGCCGCGCTTGCAGTCGTACATGGGATCGCAGCCGGCTGCTTCGAGCACGTCGATGATGGTCTTGTCGGCGGGCACTTGCAGCACCCGGCCGGACTGCTTGAGCTCGACCTCGAAAGCGCCGTCGCCGGCCTGCGGCGCGGCGGCGGTGAAGAGCTCGAAGTGCACGCGCTTGCCGTCCCAGTCGCGTTTCCTGGCGCCGGCGATGACGGCGTCGATCAGGCCCTTGGGGCCGCACACGTAGACGTGCTGGCCGGCGGGCGCGGCGTCGAGCAGGGCGTCGAGATCGAAGGCGCTGGCGGGCTCGTCGTCGGCGTGGACGGCCAGCTTGTCGCCGGCCAGGGCCTGCAGCTCGCCGAGAAAGGCGAGCTGGCCGCGGCTGCGGCCGCTGTAGTGCAGGACGTAGTCATTGCCCTTGGCGGCCAGCGAGGCGGCCATGCTGGCCATGGGCGTGATGCCGATGCCGCCGGCGATCAGCACGGTCTTGCCCGGGTGGTCGGCCAGGGGGAATTCGTTGGCCGGGCCCTGCGCGGTGATCGTGTCGCCTTCCTTGAGCGCGTGCATGTAGCGCGAACCGCCCTGGCTGTTTTCTTCGATGCGCACGCCCAGGCGGTATTCCCCGGGCGCGGCGAAGGCCTCGCCGCCGGTGTTGATCAGCGAGTAGCAGCGGGGATCGTGCAGGCCGGGCACTTGCACCTTGAGGTGCGAGCCCGGGGTGTAGGGCGGCAGGGCGCCGCCATCGGCGGCGGCCAGCCGAAAGGCGCGGATCAGGGGCGATTCCTGGCGGACTTCACGGACGACGAGGGCGAGGGTCTGCATGGCGGTCGGTTCCGGATGGCTGGCGCTCAGGCCGCCGGGGCGGCCTGAGGCGGCAGCAGTTTTTCGGTGGCCTGGCGCTCCAGCGGGGCGCACTGTACTTCGGTCAGGGCCGTGGCGCGCAGTTCGCGCATGGCCAGGGCGGCATCGGGCCGGCCCAGCAGGCCTTCGGCGGCCTGGAGCAGGGTGCGGTATTTGCCGCCGCCGCGCACATGGGTGTCGCTGTAGCCCTTGACCAGGCGGCGGCATTCCACGACTTCGACGGCCAGCGCGTAGTCGCGCGGCGCGATCCTGGCGATGAGGTCCAGCCATTGCTTGAGGCTGGCCGCTTCGGCCTGGTGGCGCAGCGTGCTGCGGCGCCAGCGGCGCATGCCGGCCATCAGGTATAGCGAGAAGAAGCCGGAGAGCGTGCCGCTCTTCAGGCGCTTGCCCTTGCCCAGCCGGCGTTCGACGAATTTGCCCAGCGCCGATTTTTCCAGCCAGCGGCCCAGGCCGGCGGGCAGCGTGCCGCAGATCTCTTCCAGGCGCGGGTGCATGAATTCGGTGGTGTAGAGCAGTTGGCCTTCCTTGACGCCGACTTCCTTGCGCACGCGGTCGAAGCGCGCGCCGCGGGTCTTGAGGTCGGCCACGCGGATCACGTCGTCGTAGCTCATGGCCACGGCCACATAGCGCGCGGCGGAGCAGGTCAGCGCCCAGCACGCCTTTTCGCCGCCGTACTGCACGTCGAGCTGGCGGATGGCGGCCACGTGTTCCAGGTAGTCATGGGCGTAGGCCAGGTCCTGGTAGTCGATCAGGCGGCGCAGGCCGGCCACCAGCATGGGCTGCGCCACGGCCGGAAAGCCGGTGTGCACGCGGTCGAGCAGGGCCTGCACGCGCTTGTCCTTGGCCGATACGGGCACCTCGGGTTCGGGGCGGCTCAGGTCGATGGGGGCGGGCTGGGCCGGCGCGTGGGCGGCGCCGTCGAAGCCCAGCGCGAAGGCGCGCAGGCTGGCCTCGACGCCCACGCCCGCGCGGCGGATGGTGGCCTCGAATTCTTCGCGGGGGAAGGGCAGGGCCTGGCTGCCGGCGATGGCGCCGAAGAGGCTGGCGCTGATCACGCTGCCGGCCTTTTCGGCGGCGGCCTGCAGGTCGAAGCAGATGAAGCGCCTGGCGGCCTCGCGGCCCACGTCCAGCACCTGGTTGGGGTCGGCGATGCCGTTGCCGGGCGTGGTCTTCTCGTCGATGGCGTAGCTGCGGTGCGACGAGGTGATGAGCACGCTGCGGTCGGGCGTGACCAGGCCGCGCTGCATGGCGCGGCCGGCTTCCATGAGCTCGGCGGCGACGATCAGGTCGACGTCGCCGGGCGTGGGCATGAGCGCCAGGGTGGGCGCGTGGCCGGCGCGCTTGATGTCGGCCGCGGGCACGATTTCCAGGTAATAGATGGTGGCGCCGGTGCGCTGGGCGACGCCGGGCACCGAGGTGGTCTGCGCCCACCAGCCGGCATGCTCGGCCATCTCGACGATCCAGTCGGCCAGCACGCCGCCGCCCTGGCCGCCCATGGCCAGGATGGCGATCTTGATCGGGTTGGACGGAATCAGGTTTGCTGCGGAATCCATGGTGATCCTTCTTTACAGCGCGTAGCGGGCCAGGCGGGTTTCGCGGCGGCGCTGCAGATAGCCGATGACCGCGCCGCGCACGCGGCCGGCGAAGCGATCCCAGCCGGTGGGGTTGTGCACCACGTCGGCGCGGTAGAACGACGGGCAGAGCACGGCGGCCTCGGCGACTTCGCCGCAGTTGCCGCAGCCCACGCAGCTGCTGTCGACCGAGGCGACCGGGTCGACCTTGAGCGGATCGCCGCTGTCCTTGATGGACAGCGAGGGGCAGCCCGACAGGCGGATGCAGGCGTGGTCGCCCGAGCACACGTCGGCGTCGACGCCGAAGCGTTCCTTGACGACGCGCTTGCCTTCCTTGACCGCCTTGTTGAAGGCGGGCTTGACGCGGCGCTGCTTGTTCAGCATGCACTCGGACTGCGCGATGATGACCTTGGGACCCTCGGCATCGGTGGTGAGCGCCTCTTCGAGGAGGTTGCGCGCCTTGGTGACGTCGTAGGTGTGGTCGATGACGCGCAGCCACTTCACGCCCACGCCGCGCACGGCGGCCTCGATGGGGTTGTTGGTGGCGCGCTCGGCGTTCTGGGCGCGCGAGGACAGGATGTCCTGGCCGCCGGTGGCCGACGAATAGAAGTTGTCGACGATGACGATGACGCCGTCGAACTTGTTGAACACCGCGTTGCCGATGCCGGAGGTCAGGCCGTTGTGCCAGAAGCCCCCGTCGCCCATGATGGAGATGGACCGCTTGGCGCCCTTGATGTTGAAGGCCGAGCTGCTGGCCGCGCCCAGGCCGTAGCCCATGGTGGTGGCGCCCAGGTTGAACGGCGGCAGGATGGAGAACAGGTGGCAGCCGATGTCGCAGCTGATGTGGTGCTCGCCGAGCTTGTCCTGCGCGAGGGTGATGGCCGAGAAGATCGGCCGCTCGGGGCAGCCCGTGCATAGGCCGGCGGGGCGCTGCGGAACGACCTTGGACAGGCCGGCGATGCGCTTGTGCAGGGTGATGGGCTGCTCGACCGGGCGGGGGCGCGAGACCTCGGTGATCTCCAGCTGGTTGGCGGCCTTGGCCGCCTGTTCGTCGGCGGCCACGGCGCGATGGGCGTGCAGGGCCTCGAGCTTCCACGCCTTGAGGAAGGCCTCGACGCCGCTGCGCAAGACGGCGGTGGTGTATTCGCCGGCCAAGGGCAGCACGTTCTTGCCCCACAGCGGCGTGGGGATGTCGGCGCGGCGCAGGATGGTGTGCAGGTTCTGCTCGATGTAGTCGGGCTGGCCCTCCTCGAGCAGCAGCACCGCCTTCTTGTCCTTGCAGAATCCGATGACCTCGTCGTCGATGATGGGGTAGACGACGTTGAGCACGTACAGCGGGATGCGGCTGTTGCCGAAGTGGTCGGCCAGGCCCAGCAACTGGAGGGCGCGGATGGCGTTGTTGTAGACGCCGCCCTGCACGATCAGGCCGATGTCATCGATGTCGCCCTCGAAGAATTCGTTGAGCTTGCGCTCCTTGATGAACTTGACGGCGGCGGGCCAGCGCTGCTTGATCTTCTCGTGCTCGTGCACGTAGGCGGCCGGCGGCAGCACGATGCGGTTGACGTCGCGCCTGGGCGATTCCATGGCCTCGGCCAGGGTGTGGGCGGGGCGCTTGTTGTCCTTGGCGATGAAGCGGCCGTGCACGTGGCAGGCGCGCACGCGCACCTGCATCATCACCGGGGTGTTGCTGGCTTCGGACAGCTCGAAGGAGTCTTCCACCGACTTGACCATGGTTTCCAGGTTGGGGCGCGGGTCGAGCAGCCACATCTGCGACTTCATGGCGAAGGCGTGGGTGCGCTCCTGCATGATGGAGGAGCCTTCGCCGTAGTCCTCGCCCACGATCACCACGGCGCCGCCGGTGACGCCGCCCGAGGCCAGGTTGGCCAGGGCGTCGGAGGCCACGTTGGTGCCCACGGTGGACTTCCAGGCCACCGCGCCGCGGATGGGGTACATGACCGAGGCGGCCAGGGTGGCCGCCGCCGTGGCCTCGGAGGCGCTGGTCTCGAGGTGCACGCCGAGCTCTTCGAGGATGTCGCTGGCATCGGTGAGCACGTCGATCAGGTGCGAAATGGGCGAGCCTTGATAGCCGCCGACATAGCCTACGCCCGATTGCAGCAGGGCTTTGGTAATGGCCAGGATGCCCTCGCCGCGGAACTCTTCGCCCGCGCCGATGCGCAGCTGCTGGACTTCTTTTTTAAACGATCGCTCAGCCATGGAACTCCCCTAGGTTCAAAATACTTTAGGAGTCAACTATTTAATTGTCAATTGAAAAGATGAATTTTCATGCAAACAAAAAAATAGCTCTAAAAAACAAGGGTGTATATACTCGTTATCCATCGACGGATGCTGCGTCGCACAGGCTTCCAAGTGGTGCTTTTTCGTGGATTTTTTCTAGGGTAAACCCGAGGATTCTGCGGCCTTTGCAGCGCAATGGTGCGCGGTTGGCGCGGCTCGTCAGTCTTGCACGGATTTGGTGCGCTGACGAGCCGCCCTTCCTGCCCATTGTCGATGTTGATGCCTTGCAACATGATGAAATCCGACAAGCAGCAAGACACCGGTCCGGCGTCATCGTTCATCAACGGCTACCTGGCCTATCTGTTGGCGCAGGTGAGCCACAGCATCTCGGCCGAGTTCCATGCCCAGGCCCATGAGGCCGGCTTGTCGGTGACGGAATGGCGGGTGCTGAGCAGCCTGATGGGCGGCAGCGGCTTGACCATCGGCGAGCTGGCCTTTCTCGCCATCACCAAGCAGCCCACCTTGAGCAAGGTGGTGCAGCGCATGGAGGCCAACGGCCTGGTGGCGCGGGCCGAGGTGCGCGCCGACCGGCGCCAGACCCGCGTGTCGCTGACCGCCCGCGGCACCAGGCTGGCCGAGACGCTGTGCCAGCAGGCCATGCGGCATCAGATGGCCGTGCTGGAGCCCTTCGGCGAGGCGCGCAGCGCGGAACTGATGGAGATGCTGCGCACCCTCATCGTGCTGCACGTGCCCTTGCCGGCGAGGGGCGAGGACGAAGCTGCGGATTAGCTGGACTGCGGCTCGCGGGATGCGCGGTGCAACGGTTCTGTCATCCGCCGCTCATTGCACGCTGACGTGGGTGAAGTCCTGCCGTCCGAAAGGGCTCACCTGGTAGCCGCTGACGGTGGCGCGCACGATGACGGCGGCCACCGGATAGCCTAGGGGGATCCACAGCGCCTGGTCGTGGATGATCTGTTGCGCGGCCTCGTAGGCTTGCGTGCGTTTCGCGGGATCGGACGTGGACTTGCCCTGCGCGATCAGCGCATCGAGCTGCGGATCGCAATAGCGCGAGAAGTTGGTGCCGGACTGGACCGCATTGCAGCTGAACAGCGAGGTCAAGTAATTGTCCGGGTCGCCGTTGTCGCCGGCCCAGCCCATGAACAGCGTGTCGTGCTGGCCCTGCTTCGCTTCCCGGATCAACTGGCCCCATTCGATGGTCTTGATCTCGGCCCGCACGCCGATCTTGGCGAAGTCGGCCTGCAGGAGCTGCGCGCCCACGCCCGGGTTGGGATTGAGCACGCTGCCCGTGGGGCGAACCCAGATCGTCGTCGAGAACCCGTTCGGATAACCGGCCTGCGCCAGCAGCTGCCTGGCGCGGGCGGGATCGTAAGGGTAGGGCTGGATCGAGCGGTTATACCCCCAGGCGCTCGACGGCCAGGGATTGATCGCCGCCGTGGCCGTATCGTCGAACACGGCCTTCAGGTAGGAGGCGCGGTCGAACGCGAGATTCAGCGCCTGGCGCACCTTGGCGTCGTCCAGCGGCTTTTTCTGGGTATTGAGCGCGACGAAGGCCGTCATGAAGGCAGGCGTTTCCTCGACCTTCAGCGCTTTGTCGCCCTTGGCCGCCGCGATGTCCTGTGGCTTGGGCGACAAGGCGATCTGGCATTCGCCGGCCTTCACCTTCTGGGCGCGCACGTTCGCATCCGGCGTGATCGCGTAGATCAGCGCGTCGATTTTCGGCTTGCCGCCCCAGTAGGACGGGTTGACCGCGTAGCGGATCGCCGCGTCCTTGGTATAGCTCCTGAGGCTGAACGGACCGGTGCCCACCGGCTGCGAGTTCAGGTCCGCCGGCTTGCCGGCTTGCAGCAGCTGGTTGGCATACTCGGCTGAATAGATCGAAGCAAAGCCCATCGTCAGGATGGACAGGAACGTGGCGTTCGGCTCGGTCAGCTCGAACCTGACGGTATGGTCGTCGACCTTCGAGACGGACTTGATCAGTTTCGAAAGTCCCATCGACTGCGCATGCGGGAACCCGCCCGGCGTCGCCTTGTACCAGGGGTCGTTCGGGTCGAGCATGCGATTGAAGGTGAACATGACGTCGTCCGCGCCGAAGGCGCGGGTCGGCTTGAACCACGCCGTCGTCTGGAACTGCACGTTGCTGCGCAAATGGAACGTGTACGCCAGGCCGTCGTCGCTGATTTCCCATCGTTCGGCAAGCGAGGGGCTGACCTTTTTCGCGGCCTCGTCGTAGGTCACGAGCTGATCGAAGACCACGTCGGCCGATGCGTTCGAGGTCACCAGCGAATTGAACTGGACGACATCGAAGCCGTCCGGACTGGACTCGGTGCAGACGGTAAGCGGTTTTGCGAAGGCCGGCGCGATGGCGAACACAAACAGACCGGCAAGCGCGGCGCGCATGGGAATGTACAACTTCGAACGCGTGGGCATGGCCTCTCCGATATAAATCCTATGCAACAGCCACAGAGTGTACAGAATGCCATGCCGCGTTTTTCGCAGATGCTTATAAGCCTGTTCTTTGCGCGCAGCCCGCGAGGGAGATCGAAACGCGCCCGACTCAATGCGAGGGGGGTGCGCCGTCATCGTCATCCTCGTCCTCGTCGTCATCCAGGGGCGGCAGTTCCTCCTCCTCGAGCGAGAAGGGCAGCACCTCGGCCAGTTCGTCCGACCAGGCGCATTCCTCGCCGTCGCCGTCCAGCTTGACGAAGCGCTCGCCTTCGGTGGCCGACAGCTGGATGGCCAGCAGGTAGCGGCAGTCGTAGGTATCGGCGCTTTCGGGCAGGCCGCCGCTCTGCCCCAGGAGGCGCGCGTCCTTGCCGCCCAGCTGCACGTGCAGGTGTTCCTCGTCGCCGGCGGACTTGTCTTTCTCGTCGAGCGTGGAGCCGAAGGTGACCCACTCCACGCCGTCTTCGTCCACGCCCACTTCGGCCAGCACCGGACGGCCCAGGTAGGCCGTCAAGGCATCGGCGGTCTTGGCGAGCATGTCCAGTTCGGCTTGGGTAAAGCGCGGTGCGGCGGCGGGGGATGAGGGCGGGGTGGGCATGACGAAAGCAACCTGTGGGCGATCGCGCGGTATGCGCGGGGGGCGGGGCGGCTTATTGTAGTGCCGGGCGCCGCTGCCGGATCAGGTAGCGCAGCCCCACCAGGGCGCCGCCGAACCCCGAGAGCGCGGCCATGCCGAGCGCCCAGCGCGGCCCGAAGCGGTTGGCGATCCAGCCCACCAGGGGCGCGCCGATCGGCGTGCTGCCCAGCGCCACGGCCAGGAGGATGGCGATCACGCGGCCCCGCATGGCGGGCTCGGTGGACAACTGCACCAGGCTGTTGGCCGAGGTGGTGACGGTCTGGGCGGCGATGCCGATAATGACGAGCGCCGCGCCGAAGAGCCAGTAGTTGGGCATGAGCGCGGCCGTCGCGCAGCCCAGGCCGAAAACGGCGACGCCGAGATAAAGCCAGTGCAGCCCGGGCTTGTCCCTGCCGGCGGCCAGCAGGGCGCCGCAGACCGAGCCGACGGCCATCATCGTGGTGAGCAGGCCGTAGCGGCCGGCATCGGCATGAAAGACCGAGACCGCCATCGTGGCGATGAAGATGGGGAAGTTCAGCCCGAAGGCGCCGATCAGGAAGAGCGTGATCATGATGGCGCGCAGGTCCTCGCGCTGCCAGACGTAGCGCAGGCCGGCGGCCAGGTTGCCGCGCTGGCGCGCGGCGCGCTCCTTGCTGTGCAGTTCCGAGGCGCGCAGCCGCAGCAGGGCGAAGATGACCGCGGCGAACGAGCACGCATTGAGCAGGAACACCCAGCCCGTGCCCATGGCCGCGATGAGCAGGCCCGCCAGGGCCGGCCCGGCCATGCGGGCCAGGTTGAACGAGGTGGAGTTCAGGGCCACGGCGTTGGGCAGGTCTTCCTCGCCGACGAGCTCGGCCACGAAAGTCTGCCGCGCGGGCATGTCGAAAGCCGCGGCGCAGCCCAGCGCCAGGGCAAAGCCGTAGACCTGCCACAGCTGCGCGGCGCCGGACAGCGCGAGCAGGCCGAGCCCCAGCGCCAGGGCGCCCATGGCGCCCTGGGTGCAGAGCAGCAGCCGGCGGCGGTCGAAGTGGTCGGCGGCGTAGCCGGTCAGGCCGATCAGCAGCACCTGCGGGCCGAATTGCAGGGCCATGGTGATGCCGACCGCGCGCGCATTGTGCGGCGTGAGATCGGTCAGGACGAGCCAGTCCTGGGCGGTGCGCTGCATCCAGGAGCCGATGTTGGAGATCAGCGCGCAGCCGGCCCACAGGCGGTAGTTGCGGATGCGCAGCGAACGGAACATCGGCTTCACGCGGTTTACGCCCGGGTGCGCTCGAGCAGCTCCAGGATGTCGCGCGTTGCGCCGGTCTCGCCCAGGCGCGGGAAAATGCGCGTGAGGCTGTTGTGGTGGGCGTCGGCGTGCAGGTCGGTCATGGCGTCGAGGGCCAGCGTCACGTTGTAGCCCAGCTCGTAGGCCTGGCGCGCGGTCTATTCGACGCCGATGCTGGTGGCCACGCCGGTCAGCACGATATGCGTGACGCCCAGGCCCTTGAGGTGGGCATCGAGATCGGTGTGCATGAAGGCGCCCCAGGTGCGCTTGGTGACCACGTGGTCCTGCGGCTGCTGGTTCAGCTCGGGGATCAGGTCGGCCCAGTCGGGCGCCGGAGTGCCGGCGCGGCGCGCCTGCTCGATGCGGCCCGGCGCGCCGCCGGCCACGTTGACGAGCACGACGGGCAGGCCGTGCTTGCGGAATGCCTCGGCGAGCTTGGCCGAGTGTTCGATGACCGATGCGATCTGATTCGGCCCGGTGGGCAGGGCGACGATGCCCTTCTGCAGGTCGATGACGACGAGGGCGACTTTCGGATCGAGTGTGGTGACGGGCATGGCGTGTGGCTCCAGTGTGTTGCGGAAAAGGGGTTCAGGCGGCGTTGCGCACTTTGCCGAAGTGCACGGCTGAGAACACGCCCAGCACGGCGACGCCCGCCAGCATGGCCAGGGTGTCGGCATTGGCGTCGAGCGCGGCCGGGTGCCGGGCGTACAGCGCCAGCGCGACGAGCAGATTGGCGAACCCCCAGACGAAGTTGACCAGCGGCGACGAAAGGCCGATGCCGCGCGGCTTGGCGAAAGGCGTGGGAAAGCGCTGGCCCTGCAGGCCGCAGACCAGGTGCGGCACGCTATTGCAGAACAGCATGCCGGTGATGAACAGGGAGATCGGGTGCATGGGGAAGGGGGAGGCGGGACAAGAGGTTGTCGAATAGTAGAGGATATCCTCTACTATTTCAATTCAAGATATAGGTGCTGATTTCAGTGCTTTTAAATTACCAAACGCTTACAGGTGCTATGTATATTGATAATATGCGAGGATAAGCTCAATATTTCTCAAGTTTTATCGATCCGGGGCTGCCCATGGCAACTGCAACGTCCGACTCCCGCGCCGCCGGGGTGCGCGCGCCCAAGCGCGAGCGTGGCCGCAGGCGCGTCGAGGCCATCCTGGCCGCCGCCATGGAGGTGTTCGCCGAAAAGGGCTACGACGCGGCGACGATGACCGAGATCGCCGCGCGGTCCGACACGGCCATCGGCTCGCTGTATCGCTTCTTCGCCTCCAAGGAGGTGCTGGCCGACGCCTTGCTGCTGCGCTATGCCCAGCACGTGGGACAGGGCCTGGAAGAAATCGGCCGCCAGGTTCCCGGCCTGTCGGCCGAGAGCGTGGCCGGCCTGCTGGTGGACTTCATGGTGGCCTTGCAGGCGCAGCGCCGCTTCGCGGTCGTGCTGGTCGACGCGCGCGGCGGCAGCGGCAACCGGCGCGCGCTGTTCCGCCGCACGATACGGGCGGGCCTGGCCGAGATCCTGCTCAAGGTGTCGGACAAGCTCACGCCCGCGCGCGCCCAGACCATGGCGCCGGTGCTGCAGCATCTGCTCAAGGGCGTGGCCCTGGCGGCGGACGAAGAGCCGGCCGTCCAGGCGGCGCTGACGGGCGAAATCCGCGAGTTGGCGCGGCTTTATCTGCTGTCGGTGCGGTAACCGACCCCGGTTGGCGCGCGTTCCGGCGGCGTGCTAGGGCCGCGCGGCCGAGCGCGGCGCGGATCGGCCGCGCAGCCAGGCCCACGCCTGGGCCGCAAGGTAGGCGGCGCAGCTCAGGGCCGTGATCCAGAAACTGCAGGGCCAGTCGGTCCAGTAGGCCAGGGCGATGCCGAGCCAGGCGCAGGCCAGCGCCAGCGCGGCCGACAGCGCCAGGCCGCTGCCCACGCGGCGCGTCAGGCGCTGCGCCGTGGCCGGCGGGCCGACCATCAGCGAGAACACCAGCAGGATGCCGACGACCTGCGTGCTCAGCACGGTGGCCAGCGCGGCGATGGCCATGAAGAGCGCCGAGTACGTGCGCAGCGACACCCCCCGGGCCTGCGCCAGCTCGGGCTGCAGGCTGGCAAAGAGCAGGGGCCGGGAGATCGCGGCCAGTCCGGCCAGGCAGGCCAAGCCCAGGACCAGCAGCGCGCGCACCGTCTCGCCGGAGACGGCCAGCACATTGCCGAACAGCAGCGTGCTGGCCTGGGTGGCATAGGCGGTATAGAAGTGCAGGAACAGCAAGCCCAGGCCCAGCGAGAGCGACAGCGCGATGCCGATGGCCACGTCGCGCTGCGCCAGCCGTTCGCCCAGCAGGCCGATGCAGACGCCGCCGGCCAGCGCGGCGATCAGCATGCCGTTCAGCGGCGCCAGGCCGACGAGCGCGGCGCCGGTGGCGCCGGAAAAACCGATGTGCGAGAGCGCATGGCCTGCGAAGCTCTGGCCGCGCAGCACCAGGAAATAGCCGACCATGGCGGCGACCACGGCGACGATGCCGGCCGCCGCGTAGGCATTGCGCATGAATTCGTAGTCGAGCAAGGTGGTGGTCCTGCAAAGGGAAATAGCGGGGAACGCTGCGTCAGGCCGTCAGGCGTGCGCCTCGTGCCGGTGCGCGTCGGTCTCGGCATCGACGCCACCGGCGATGACGAAGAGCCGGCCCGCCGCGCGCACGACGTCGATGCGCGTGCCGTACAGGCGCGACAGGACGGGCCCGGTGACGACTTCCTCCACCGTGCCCAGCGCCGCATGGCGCTGGCCCAGGTACAGCACGCGATCCAGGGCCCCCAGCAGCGGATGGAGCTCGTGGGCGCTGAGCAGCACGGTGATGCCCAATTCGGCCTGCAGCGCCTTGACCAGGTCGACCATGGCCTGCTGGCGGCGCGGGTCCAGGCTGACGAGGGGTTCGTCGAGCAGCAGCAGCTCGGGCCGTCCCAGCAGGGCCTGGGCCAGCAGCAGGCGTTGTCGTTCGCCGCCGGACAATTCGGCAATGGGGCGCTCGGCCAGGTCGCGCGCGCCCGTCAGGTCGAGCACGCGGTCGACTTCGCGCCGCGCGGCCTTGCCCTGCCAGGCCAGGCCGAGGCGGTGGCCGTTCAGCGCGCTGGCCACCACGTGCCGGCCGCTCAGGCGCACGGCGGGCGCGATGGCCCGCGTCTGCGGCAGGTAGCCGATGGCGGGGTTGCCGCGCCGCGCCGCGTCCCCCAGCACGCGAATACGGCCGGCCGCGGGCTCGACCAGGCCCAGCACGGCGCGCATCAGGGTGGTCTTGCCGGCGCCGTTGGCGCCCAGCACGCCGATGAATTCCCGCTGCTCGATGGCCAGGCTCACGTCGTCCAGCACCGTGCGCCCGCCCAGGGCCAGGCGCACGCGATCAAGTTCGATGGCAGGCATTACTTCGACTTCGACAGGGCTTGCTGCAGCCGGTCCAGGATGCCCAGGAGCCAGTCCTGGTAGGCCACGCCTTCCGGTTCCGTCTCGGTGACAGGCAGCACGGGCACGCCGGCGCGCTCGGCTAGCCGCTGCATGCGATCGGCCAGCGGATCGGTGGCCTGGCTGTTGTAGACCAGCAGCTTGACCGCATGGGTCTGCAGGCTGCGCTCGAACTCGGCCACGTCCGACGCGCTGGGCTCGGTGTCGTTCATCACCGCCAGCTGGAAGGCGGCGTGCCGGTTGAGCAGGCCCGCCGCGTCGATCAGGTAGCCGAACACCGGTTCGGTCGCGGCCACGGGGGTGCCGGCATAGCTTGCGCGCAGCGCGTCGATCTTGGCCAGCACGGGATGCATGGATGCCTGGAAGCGGGCCAGCCGTTCGCGGAAACCGGCCGCGTGTTCGGGGTCCGCGCTCGCCAGCCGCTCGGTGAGCACGGCGGCATAGGCCAGCATGGTCTGCGGGTCGTACCAGATGTGCGGGTTGTCGCCGTCCTGGCGGCCGGCCAGCGGCGCGACGGTCAGCACCTGCGGGCCGGCGTCGTGCCCGGCCTGCAGCAGTTTTTCCATCCAGCCGTCGTAGCCGATGCCGCTTTGCACGACCAGGCGGGCGGCGGCGATTTCGCGCGCCACGGAAGGCGAGGCTTCGAACAGGTGCGGATCCTGGTCGGGCGATTGCAGGATGCTGATGACCGACACGTCATCGCCGCCGATCTGCCGGGCGACGTCGCCATAGAAATTCTCGGCGGCGACGATGGGCACGGGCGCGGCCCAGGCGCCGGCGGGCAGCAGGCTGAGGCAGGCGAGGAAGCGGACGAAGGGGAGGATGCGGCGCATGGGGGTTCCGTGAGGAAAATCGGGATGCCCGATGTCGATACTGTAACGTTATATTATAACAAATAAAGAAGAAGGAGGGCGTCCCGCACCGAAACGGAGCCCTTGCCGGCCGGAAAGCCAGCGCGTCCGCACGCGGCGACAGACCCGCCTAAAATAGGACTTCGATGTTCTCTTTTCTTACCTATCCCCGATGGCCCAATACGTCTACACCATGAATCGCGTCGGCAAGATCGTGCCGCCCAAGCGGCAGATCCTGCGCGACATCTCGCTTTCCTTTTTTCCCGGCGCCAAGATCGGCGTGCTGGGCCTGAACGGCTCGGGCAAGTCCACCTTGCTCAAGATCATGGCCGGCGTGGACAAGGAGATCGAGGGCGAAGCCATTCCCATGCCGGGCCTGAACATCGGCTACCTGCCGCAGGAACCGCAACTCGACCCCGGGCACACGGTGCGCCAGGCGGTGGAAGAAGGCCTGGGCGCGGCGATGGCCGCCAAGAAGCGCCTGGACGAGGTGTACGCCGCCTATGCCGAACCCGACGCGGACTTCGACGCGCTGGCCGCCGAGCAGGCCGACCTGGAAGCCATCATCGCGGCCGCCGCCTCCAGCGGCGCCGACGACATCGAGCACCAGATGGAAATCGCGGCCGACGCGCTGCGCCTGCCGCCCTGGGACGCCATCGTGGGCAATCTGTCCGGCGGCGAGAAGCGCCGCGTGGCGCTGTGCCGCCTGCTGCTGTCCAAGCCCGACATGCTGCTGCTCGACGAGCCCACCAACCACCTGGATGCGGAAAGCGTGGAGTGGCTGGAGCAGTTCCTGCACAAATTCCCCGGCACCGTGGTGGCCGTGACCCACGACCGCTACTTCCTCGACAACGCCGCCGAATGGATCCTCGAACTGGACCGCGGCCACGGCATCCCCTGGAAGGGCAACTACAGCTCCTGGCTGGAGCAGAAGGACGCCCGCCTCAAGCAGGAAGAGTCCTCCGAGTCGGCCCGCCAGAAGACCATCAAGAAAGAACTGGAGTGGGTGCGCCAGAACCCCAAGGGCCGCCAGGCCAAGGCCAAGGCGCGCATCGCCCGCTTCGAGGAACTGTCGTCCTACGAATACCAGAAGCGCAACGAGACCCAGGAAATCTTCATCCCCGTGGGCGAGCGCCTGGGCAATGAAGCCATCGAGTTCAACGGCGTGAGCAAGGCCTACGGCGATCGCCTGCTGATCGACAATCTCAGCTTCAAGGTGCCTCCTGGCGCCATCATCGGCATCATCGGTCCCAACGGCGCGGGCAAGTCGACGCTGTTCCGCATGATCGCCGGCAAAGAGCAGCCCGACTCGGGCGAGGTCGCGATCGGCCAGACGGTCAAGCTGGCCTATGTCGACCAGTCGCGCGACGCGCTGGAGGACAAGAAGACGGTGTTCGACGCCATTTCCGACGGCGCCGACCTGCTCACCGTAGGCAAGTTCGAGATGTCCTCGCGCGCCTACCTGGGCCGCTTCAACTTCAAGGGCAGCGACCAGAGCAAGATCGTGGGCCAGCTGTCGGGCGGCGAACGCGGCCGCCTGCACATGGCCAAGACGCTGATCGCCGGCGGCAACGTGCTGCTGCTGGACGAACCGTCCAACGACCTCGACGTGGAAACGCTGCGCGCGCTGGAAGACGCGTTGCTCGAGTTCCCCGGCAGCGTGATGGTCATCAGCCATGATCGCTGGTTCCTGGACCGCATCGCCACGCACATCCTGGCCTTCGAAGGCGATTCGCAGGTGGTGTTCTTCGACGGCAACTACCAGGAATACGAAGCCGACAAGGTCAGGCGCCTGGGCGCCGAGGGCGCGAAACCGAAGCGTTTGCGCTACAAGGCTTTGAAATAATTGTGTTGAGTTCTTAAGACGCATCGCCGCCGCGGCCAGCCTGCCGGGCAGCGCGGCGGCTTCGCTGCGTATAGACACAACTTATTGGCGATGCTCACACCATTGGGGGCGTCTTCTGGAATCCTGCGGATAAGAACAAGGGCGCGCGAGCGCCATCGTCGTATTTTCGGCTGCCGTGCTCCCTTGACTGCATCAAAAACAGGCAGGGAGTTTTTCATGAACATTCGCACGCTTTCCCAGGTCAGCCTCGCCGCGCTGCTGGCCATTTCCATGGCCGGCTGTTCGTCGTGGGATCACATGAGCCGCCGTTCCAAGACCATGGTGGGCGGCGCGGCGCTGGGCGGTTTGGCGGGCGCGGTCATCACCGGCGGCGGCGTGCTGGGCACCGTGGGCGGCGCGGCCATCGGCGGCGTCGTTGGCGACCAGGTCGGCAAGCGCTGAGCGCCGCTTCGCCTTTCTTGTTCCTTTCGTTTCTCCATGCATCCAGGATTTTCTCCTCACGGGAGTAACTGAATTCAATGGGCGCCGGATTGTGCCCGGCCCGGGAAGCTCCTAGCATGTCTGTGCCGCCCGACCAGGCCCAGGCCATGCCGTGGCCGGCCGCGCGGGCGGCGGCACCAGGGAGAATGGGATGAGACTGACGGGAAGAATGCTGTTATTGACGGCCGGCTGCGTCCTGGCCACCGGCCAGGCCTTTGCGGCCGCCAAGCCGGTGCGGATCGGCGTCACCACGATCCTGAGCGGCCCTTATGCGGACCGCGGGCAAAGCGAGCAGTACGGCGTCGAGCTTGCCTTGCAGCAGATCAACCAGGCCGGGGGCGTCCTCGGTCGGCCCGTGGAGGCCTTTTACGCCGACAATGCCGACGACACCGCGAAGGGCCTCGCGGCCGCCAAGCGGCTCATCGAGCAGCAGCGCGTCCCCGTGCTGATCGGCGCGCTGGCCACGCCGGTGACGCGCGCCATCATGCCGGTGGCCAACGCGGCGAAGGTCCCGCTCGTGATCGACATCTCGGCGGGCCACGAGTTCGTCGACGCGGCGGGTTCGGGCGGCTATAGCTACGTGTTCAAGACCAGCCCTTCCGACGTCGACGTGGCCGCCGGGATGATGCAGTGGCTCAAGGGCAAGCGCGTGGGCAGCGTCGCCATCGTCGCCGACGACAATGCCTTCAATCTCGCCAATGCGGCGTCCATGGCGCAGGCCGCGGCCGCCGCGGGCATCAAGGTCCTGTCGTCCGACGTCGTCGCCAAGGGGACGACCGATCTCTCCGGCCTGCTGGGCAAGATCGGCGCCGCGCATCCGGATCGCATCGTCACCGTCCTCGGTCCGTCCAGCGGCCTGTTCTTCAAGGCCTACGAGCAGGACGCGGCGCATATCCCCCTGGCCGGCCGCATCGATTTCTCGGCGGTCAAGGCGAGCCTGTCGCCGCAGTTCCTGGCGGCCGGCGGGCTCGACCAGGCGGCGGGCGTCTCGGTGTACACGCCCGCGCTCGACACGCCCGCCGTGCGCGCCTTCGCCATGGCCTACGAAGACAAATACGGTCTCGCCCCGACCCAGCGCTCCCTCCTGGGGTTCGAGGCGGCGCGCCTGGTCGTCGATGCGATCCGGCGCGCGAAGTCGGACGACCCCGCCGCGATCGAGCGCGCGCTCAAGTCGACGAAAATGCCGTCCCTGCTGGGCGGCACGTTCGCGATGGACGCGCACAACCATGCCCACACCGGGATGCAGATCCTGGGCTGGCGCGGCAACGGGGTCGCCGTGCTCGAGCGCATCGGCGCGTAGGCCGGCCGCCTGCGTCAGTAGTGGATGCCGCCCGACACCTCGATGCGCTGGGCGTTGATCCAGCGGTTTTCATCGGCCAGCAGCATGGCGATGGCGCCGCCGATGTCGTCGGGCAAGCCGACGCGGCCCAGGGGGGTCTGCTTGGCGATCGCGGCGTTCATCTGCGCGTTGTCGCGCACCACGCCGCCGCCGAAGTCGGTCGCGATGGCGCCCGGGGCCACCGTGTTCACGGCGATGCCGCGCGGGCCCAGTTCCAGGGCGAGATAGCGCGTGAGCACCTCCACGCCGCCCTTCATGGACGCGTAGGCGGCGAAGCCCGGCAGCGAGAAGCGGGCCAGGCCGCTGGACAGGTTGACGATGCGGCCGCCGTCGGCGATGAGCGGCAGCAGGGCCTGGATGAGGAAGAAGGGGGCCTTGAGATGCTGGCGCATCATGGTGTCGAACTGGGCCTCGGTGGTGTCGGCCACGCTGGCGTGGATGCCGGTGCCGGCATTGTTGACCAGGTAGTCGAACTGTTCGCGCTGCCAGTGCCGGGCCAGCGCGGCCTTGACCTGTTCGGCGAAGGCGGCAAAGGCCGCGACGTCTTCCACGTTGAGCTGCAGGGCCACGGCGCGGGCGCCCAGGGCGGCGGCCTCGGCCACGACCTTGTCGGCCTCGGCCTTGTTGCTGTTGTAGGTGAAGACGGCGTCGATGCCGTGGCGGGCGGCGTTGAGCAGGGTGCTTTTGCCCAGGCCGCGGCTGGCGCCGGTGATGAGCAGAATCTTGCGGGTCATGGATGGCTCCTGGTGAGGTGTGCCCGTTGCGCCGGACACGATGGAAGACATCATAATTGGGTGATTTAATTGGATAAATCAGGTAAAAATGATTTTTCTGTTCAAGAAAATATAACAATACCTGAGTGCAAGTCCGAATCATGAGTCACTACGCATGAGTCCCCGCGCATGAATCGCTACGACGCCATGCGGCTTTTCGTCCGCGCCGCGGAAACGTCCAATTTCACGCAGGCGGCCGACAGCCTGGGCGTGCCCAAGGCGTCGATGTCGAATGCCGTGCGGCAGATGGAAACCCAGCTGGGCGTGCGCCTGTTCACGCGCACCACGCGCCGTGTCGCGCTCACGCAGGAAGGCCGCATGTGCCTGGACCGCTGCAAGGACATCCTGGCCGACATCGACGACCTGGAGTCGCTGTTCTCCACCGACAAGACCGTCAGCGGGCTGCTGCGCGTGGACATGCCGCATGCCCTGGCCTGCGCGCTGGTGATTCCCAGGCTGCCGGATTTTTTCGATCAGCATCCGGGCCTGGAACTGGAGCTGTCGACCACCGATCGCCGCGTGGACCTGCTGCGCGAGGGCTTCGACTGCGTGCTGCGCGTCGGGGCGGTGCAGGAGTCTTCGCTGATCGCCCGGCCGCTGGGCGAGCTGCCGCAGATCAACTGCGCTAGTCCGCGGTACCTGGCGCGCTTCGGCGAGCCGCGCACGCTGGAAGACCTGCGCGGGCACCGGCTGGTGATGTACGTCCCCGAGCCCGGCATGCGCGACCCGGGCTGGCAGTATCACGATGGCGAGCGCTACGCGCATGTGCCCATGGGCGGCGTGCTGGCGGTGAACGGCGTGGATGCCTACCAGGAGGCCTGCCTGGCCGGATTGGGCATGATCCAGGTGCCGGCCTACGGTGTGCAGGCCTACCTGGACTCGGGACGACTCAAGGAGGTGATGCCGGCCCACCAGGCGGCACCGCTGCCGGTGACGCTGCTTTACGCGGACCGGCGGCACGCGCCCTTGCGGGTGCGCGTGTTCATGCAGTGGCTGGCGGAGCTGGTGGCCGGGGCGTATCCAGGCGTCCCGCATGCGGGACGCCCGTAGCGCGGCAGGCTCAGGCCTCGGGCTGCGGCATCTCGATCTTGACCTCGAGCACTTCGAGGGTGTCCTGCCGTTCGAGATGGACCTTGATGTCCTCGGGATTGATCTTGACGTACTTGGAGATCACGGCCACGAGTTCTTTCTGCAGCTGGGGCAGATAGTCGGGCGAGGCATTGCGGCCCGAGCGTTCGTGCGCCAGGATGATTTGCAGGCGTTCCTTGGCGACGGTGGCCGTCTTTTTCTTCTCGCCTATCAGGAAAGACAGGAAGGACATGGATTATTTCCCTCCGAAGATACGCTTGAGCAGCCCCGGCTTGCTGTAGTCGGTGAAACGCAGCGCGCGTTCCTCGCCCAGATAGCGGGCCACCACGTCCTGGTAGGCCTCGGATACGTCGGTGCCTTGGAGATGGATGGCGGGCAGGCCCTGGTTGGACGCGGCCAGCACCGATTCGGACTCCGGGATCACGCCGATGAGCTTGATGCGCAGGATGTCTTCGATGTCGGTGAGCGAGAGCATTTCGCCGTCGCTGACGCGCTTGGGGTTGTAGCGGGTGAGCAGCAGGTATTCCTTGACCGGCTCGTCGCTTTCGATGGCGCGGCGCGACTTGGCGGCCAGGATGCCCAGGATGCGGTCGGAGTCGCGCACCGAGGAGACCTCGGGGTTGGTGACCACCAGCGCGTCGTCGGCGAAATAGGCGGCCATCAGCGCGCCCGTCTCGATGCCGGCGGGCGAGTCGCAGACGATGTAGTCAAAGCCCATTTCCTTGAGATCGTCCATCACCTTGCCCACGCCTTCCTGGGTGAGGGCGTCCTTGTCGCGGGTTTGCGAGGCGGGCAGCACGAAGAGATTTTCGAGCTGCTTGTCCTTGATGAGAGCCTGCTTGAGCGAGGCCTCGCCCTGGATGACGTTGACGAAGTCGTACACCACGCGGCGTTCGCAGCCCATGATGAGGTCCAGGTTGCGCAGACCGACGTCGAAATCGATCACGGCGGTCTTGTGGCCACGCATGGCCAGGCCGGAAGAGAAGCTTGCGCTGGTCGTGGTTTTACCCACGCCACCCTTGCCGGAAGTCACCACCACGATACGTGCCATGGTCGTTTGATCCTTTTATTTAAAGTCGCGTTATCGTAAAGCAAAAAGCCCCACGGGCCTTTTTCCAAATGTGTGCCGGGCGCGCCTGCCGCGCGGGGGGGGGCGCCCATCGGCGCCTCACTCGCCGATGGCCTCGATCTTCAGCGTCTCGCCGTCCAGCGAGACCAGGGCCGGCTTGCCGTGCACCCGCTGGTCGAGCTTGTCCTCGACCACGCGGTAGACGCCGGCCACCGCCAGCAGCTCGGGGTCGAGCTGCGTGGTGAAGATGCGGGCCGAGGTGTCGCCGCGCGCGCCGGCCATGGCCTTGCCGCGCAGCGGCCCGTACACGTGCACGTTGCCGTCGGCGATGACCTCGGCTCCCTGGCTGACCATGCCGATCACCACCAGGTCGGTGTTGCGCGCATAGACGCGCTGGCCCGAGCGCAGGGGGCGGTTGACGATCATGGCCGCGCTGGAGGGCGCGGGCGGCGTGTCGGCGGCGACGGGGATTCCCGGAACGGCCGGCGTCGGCGCGGCCACGGGCGGTTCGGCGGGATCGGCCGGTTCGGCCGCTTGCGCGGCCATCGGTGCCGCCGCCGGCATGGCGGCTGCCGCGCGCGGCGTGGCCGTGGACAGGTCCACCGGCACCAGGCCTGCCTGGCGGGCGGCCTCAAGATTGCCGCCTTCGGCCACCACGCCGATGGCCGGCAGGTTATAGCGCCGCAGGGCGGCCAGCAGGTGTGTCCAGTCGATGGCGTCCTCGACGCGGCTGGCGTCGATCACGACG
>DASWPO010000348.1:0-34326 GCA_036404015.1 Bordetella sp.
CCCGGAGCCGGCGGCGCGGTGGGCACGCAGACCCTGGTGTCTTCAGCGCCCGACGGCTATACCCTGGAACTGGCCGCGCCCTCGCCCTTGATCGTGGCGCCCTACCTGATCAAGAATCTCAGCTACGACCCGCAGAAAGACCTCGCGCCGATCAGCCTGATCGCCGTGGTGCCGGCCGTGCTGCTGGTGAAGGAGGACTCGCCCATCCATACCGTGCAGGACCTGCTGGACATGGCCCGCAAGGAGCCGGGCAAGCTGACGTTCTCGTCTTCCGGCCTGGGCGGCACCGCGCATTTGTCGGCGCAGATGCTCAAGGTGCTGGCCAACGTCGACATGCTGCACGTGCCGTACAAGGGCACCGCGCCGGCCATCGAGGCGGTGATGAGCGGCCAGGTCACGCTGACCTTCGCCGACATGACCGCCGGGCTGGCCTACGCCAAGAACCACCAGTTGCGGGCGGTCGCGGTCACCACGCCCACGCGCACGCCGGCGCTGCCGGACGTGCCCACGGTCGCCGAGACGGTGCCGGGCTATGAGGCGACCGTGTGGTACGGCGTGTTCGCGCCCAAGGGCACGCCGCAGCCCATCATCGACAAGCTCAACAGCGAGATCGTCAAGTTCGTGCACAGCCCCGACGTCGACAAGATACTGCTCAACGAAGGCGCAGAGCCCAAGGGTTCGACGCCGGAGGAGCTGCGCGCCTTCATGCGCGACGAGGCCGCGCGCTGGGGCAAGGTGCTCCAGGCCTCCGGCGCGCAGTAGGGCCGGATGTTCGGCAAGCGGCTCGGTTGCCTCAGTTGCGTATCGTCTGCATGAACCATTCGAGCGGCAGGTCGTGGCCCAGGCCCTGCGCCTTGGCTTTGCGATAGACCAGGCCGCCCACCGAAGAGAACTGCACGCCCCAGTTGCCCACGGTGTAGTAGAAGCTGATCTGCTCGTCGCGGGTGCGGCCGGCCGCCTTGCCGGAGATCACGTCGGTGTAGACGGGCCAGTCTTCGGTGGGCAGGCGCGACTTCTTGGGCTGGGGCAGGCGCTGCTGCTCTTCGGCCGTGCCCGCCACGAAGGCGCCCGGGCTGCCCGAGATGCCCTTGCGAAAGCGCTCGGTCTCGGGCATGGGCAGGTCTTCGCGGCCCTGCTGGACGGCCACGTCGAAGCGCTGCACGATGTCCGGGCTGATCTCGCGCGGCGTCAGCACCACCACGTGCATGCCGGGTTCGAGCCAGTCGGGTTCCAGCACCGGCGTCATGCTGTCGGTGCAGGTGGCGACGATGTCGGCGCCGCGCACCGCGTCGCGCGGCGCGTCCACCGGCACGACCTCGATGCCGTAGCGGCGCGAGGTTTCCGCGGCGAAGGCTTCGCGCTTGTCCTTGCTGCGGCTGTAGACCCGCACGCGCTGGATGCCGCGCACCGCGAGGATCGCTTCCAGGAAGGTGCGCGCCATGCCGCCCGAGCCGATGATGCCCAGCTCGCGCGAGTCGGCGCGCGACAGCAGCCGCGTGCCGATGCCCGCCGCGCCGCCCACGCGCATGTGCTGCAGGTGGCCGTCGTTGAGCAGCGCCAGCGGCTCGCCGTTCTGCGTGCTGAAAAGGAACACCAGGCCGCAGTAGGTGCCCGGCTGCATGCAGTATTTCTGCTCGCTGCCGCCCGCGGCGTGGTCGCGCGGCCAGACCAGGATGTCGGACTTCAGGCGCACGGCGAGCACGCCGCCGCTGGCGCCCTCGACCGAGCCCCAGCGGTAGTAGCCGTCGTCGCGCTCGCAAGGCACGTACATGTCCAGCCGCGGCCGGCCGACGGCCTCTCCGGTAAGCAAGCCGGCGAAGGCCTGCTCCTGCGCCTCGATGCACTCGGGCATCGTCAGCACGTGTTCGACCACTTCGTTGTTGATCAGCAGCATCGCGTCTCCCTGGTTCTCTCGTGGATGCGCCGCGGCGGCTTGTCCGGCGCCGGCGCAAGTCATATGGAATACTATGGAATACCGAATGATTTTGCATGAGGCCGGAAAAATTTTCCCTGAATATCGCGTGCCAGCTATCCGCCCCCGGAAACGCCGAATACCCCAGGAACCCGGGCCGAGCCAGGAAATCCAGGGCGCCGGGGTAAACTTTGCCCTGAATCGCGCGGGCCGCCGAGGCATGGCTGCCCGACCGGCCCAGCGCATCGCGGGAACGCCCAAATGATAAAAAAGGTCCAGGATTCCAATCTGCTGCTCGGCGAGGCCGCGTACGAATCCGTGCGCGAGGCCATCCTGGCCAATGTCCTCAAGCCGGGAGAGCGGGTTTCCGAGTACAAGGTCGCGGAGTGGCTGGGCATCAGCCGCACGCCGGCGCGCGAGGGACTGCGCCGCCTCGAGAACGAGGGCCTGCTCGCGCAGCACCCCCGGCGCGGCCTGGTGGTGGCTTCCATCGACGACGCGGCCGTCCAGGAGCTCTACGCCGTGCGCGAGCTGCTCGAAAGCGAGGCGGCCGAGCAGGCCGCGCGGCATGCCAGCGCCGCGGAAATCGCCACGCTCAAGCACCTGGTCGAGATCGAAGCGAGCTTGAGCGAGAAGCCCGAGCAGATGTACGAGCACAACCGCACCTTCCACGAGCAGGTCTACCGCGCGGCGCACAACCGTTTCCTGCTCAAGTTCCTGCTGCTGACCGCCGATACGCTGTCGACCTACCGCAACGTCTCCACCCTGGTTTTCAAGGAGCGGCGCGACGAGGTGCTGGCCGAGCACCGCGAGTTGTGCGATGCCATCGCGCGGCGCGACGAGGCGGCGGCCCGCGCCGTCGCCACCCGCCACGTGCAGAACGCGCTGCGCGCACGCACCCGGGTGCAGCACAGCAAGCTCACCAGCCAGGCGCAGCAGCAGCGCGGGCCGGCCGACCTGGCCAAGCTCGAACCATAAGCGGGATCGCGCACCGCTCAGGCGGGCGCGGGAAAGACCGCCTGGTTTTCCAGGCCGGCCAGGGCCTCATACCAAGCCATCGATGCCTGGCTCCCCAGGGTGTCTTCCGTCAGCAGGACAAAGCGCCGGCGCAGGCTGGCCTGGTCGGGGGGGTCTTGCGGCATGCCCGTGAAGGAATCGGCCAGCGCCTGCAGGCGCCGTCCGTCATGCAGCGCAACGTCGATGCGGGCGCTCCAGGCCGTCGGCAGATCCTGCGCGGCGCCAAGGTCGATCAATGCGCACATGCGCCGGATGTCGGCATCGGCCAGGGCCGACTCGTCGAACGAACGCGGGTCCTCCGGATCGCGATGCAGGGCCAGCGCCACGCAGAACGGCACACTGTACTGCGCGGTCATCACGTCGCCCGGCGCGCGGATGTCGTGGTGGCTCACCACTTTTTCAGACATGCGCAGGGACAGGCCCGCCACGTCGCCGGCGGCAAAGCCGTGCTCGCGCATCATGTCGCGCAGGGCCTGCACGGCGGGCTGGGCCGTGACGTGGCAGGGGTAGCGCTTCATGCAGATCTTGCGCGACTCCCACTCCCGGCCCAGGCCGGCCGTAAGCAGCGCGGCCTCGCCCTCGCTGCAGTAGGTCTGCAGGAATCCGAACTTGCCTTCGAGTATGGTCTCGGGCCCGGTATAGCCTTCGGACGCCAGCCGCGCCGCCACGATGCCGGCCTCGCAGGCGCGGCCCATGTGCAGGCGCTTGACCATGGCCCCCTGCCCGGCCTTGGTGAAGGCCAGGAGCCCCGCCGACATCGACCCGGCGATGCCCAGCGCGTGCGCGATGCGTTCGGCGTCCAGCCCGTAGACCACGCCGGCCGCCACCGTGGCGCCGTAGGGCCCCGTCAGCCCCGGCGCATGAAAGCCCAGTTTTTCGCTGCTGTGATGCGTGGCCGCGCCGATGCGAAACAGCACTTCGCAGGCGGCCACGAAGGCCCGCAGGGCCGTCTCGCCATCGGCGCCGGTTTCCTGGCAGGCGGCCGCGATGGCCGGCACCAGCGTGGCGCCCGGATGCACGCCGGCCCCGGGAAAGCGCAGGCTGTCCTGCTCGAAGGCGTGCGCCGCGGCGCCGTTGGCCAGCGCCGCGGCAGGCGCGGCCACGCCGTGCCCCGCGACGCCGAAGACGGTGCAAGGCCCCAGCCCGCCATAGCGGCGCGCATAGGCCGCCGTGGCGGCGCTCCATGGAAAACGCGCGCCGTACACCGAGCAGGCCAGCGTGTCGGCGATGCAGGCTCGCGCCCGCTCGCGCACGTCGTCCGGCACGTCGGACCCGCGCAGCCCCGCCGCGTAAGCAGCCAACTCCTGGGAAGCCGTCGGCATGGCGCTTCCCGGATCAGGCCTTGGCCAGCAGCCGCGGCAGTTCGGCGGCGTCGGCCCGCTGGTCCATATTGAGCACCCAGTCGCGGATGCGTTCAGCCTGCGGGCGTTGCAGCGCGTGCAGCGCCAGCTTGTCGAACTTCTCGACGATGTCGGCCTCGCTGGCGAAATCGCGCTCGTTGCCGCGGCCGGCCTCCACGGTGCGCGCCAGGCGCGTGCCGTTCTTCAGGAAGACCTCGACCCGCACCATGTGGCGGAACTTGGAACCCTTGGCGGTGATCTCCGCGTCGTGCGCCACCTGCACCTTCCCGGCCACGCGCATGCGCTCGGGGTCGGCGACCTTGTCTTCGGTGAACTGGTCGACGAAACAGTCGCCGTCCAGCAGCCAGGTGGCCACGCAATACGGCAGATTGAGCTGCGCGGAAGTCAGCCCCTGCGGCTCGTACTTCCAGCCCACGTGGTCCATGGTGACCTGCGAGCCGTGCACCACGATCTTTTCCACGTCGGCCTCGCCGAAGGGATGCTCGGCCTGCAAGGCGCGGATCGCGTCCAGCGTGCTGTGGTTGCTGCCCACGCAGGAATAGAACTTCAGCGCGATGCCCATGGTCTGCCACACTTCGCCCAGGCCCGCGGTGAGTTCTTCCAGCTTGAAGCGGTCGGTCGAGCGCGAGAAGGTCGTGCAATAGCCGCCGTACTCGCTCTCGAGCACATTGACGATGCCGGTGAAGCCCTGCTCGGCGAACAGCGCGCCGTACAAACCGCTTTGCGAGGAGCGGCCCGCATGCATGCGCTTGACCATGGCGCCGTACTGCGCAGCCATCAGGCCGGCCGCCTGCGTGCCGGCGATGCCCAGCGCGTGCACGGTGCGATCGACGTCCAGCCCCAGGCCGCGCGCCGCGCCGGCCGCGGCCGAGAAGACCCCCAGCGTGGCGCCGGAGTGCCAGCCCTGCGCGATGTGCTCGGGCCCCATGCAGATGCCCACCCGCGGGCCGATCTCGTAGCCGGCCACCGCCGACGTGAGGAATTCGCGGCCGCTCATGCCCGGCCGCATCTCGGCGATGGACACCAGGGCCGGCAGCACCACGGCGCCCACGTGCAGCACGCCCTGGCGGTGCACGTCGTCGAGTTCGAAGCCCTGCACCTGCGTGCCGTTGACCAGCGCCGCGTGCGGCGCGGACAGCTTCTGCCCGGTGCCCCAGACCGCGCAGCCCTGGGTGGTGTCGAGCCCGCCCAGCGTTTTCTGCAGGATGCGGCTCCATTCCAGCTGCGCGCCGTACAGGGCGCAGCCCAGCGAGTCGAGCATCAATAGCTTGATGCGCGTGACGACTTCGGGGGGGATGGCTTCGTAGCGCAGCCCGGAAACGAACTGGGCGATGCCTTGGGTATAGCGATTGTCTGAAAGCGTGGACTGCGACATGGGGTCTCCTCTCGGCACAGTAATGCTTGTGGTTCTTGTGTCATCCCAAAAATAGTATACCATGGTATTCTATAAACGGATGCGCTGCCGCCGCGCCTGCCAGGCACGACAAGAAGATGCTGCGCCCGCTGCCACCCGGAGGAGAAACCGTGGAGATACGGAGACGACAATTCATCGCGCGGGGCCTGGCCCTCGCAGCCGCGCCCCTGGCGCCGCGCGCGGCCCTGTCCGCCACGGACGCGGACGGCTACCCTTCGCACCCGATGCGGCTGGTCATTCCTTTCGCCCCGGGCGGCGGCACCGACATCATCGGCCGCGAAATCGCCCACCAGCTCTCCCTGGCCTGGAAGCAGCCGGTCATCGTGGAGAACCGCGCCGGCGGCAACGGCACCATCGGCCTGGCCAATGTGGCCAACTCGCCCGCCGACGGCTACTCGCTGTCCATGGTCACGGCCAGCGCCTCGGTCAACGTCACGCTGCAGGGCCGCACCCTGCCCTACAGCCTGATCGACGGCTTCGCGCCCATCACGCAAGTGACTTCGCAGCCCTACCTGCTGGTGGTCAGCCCCGCGCTGGGCGTCAAGAGCGTGCAGGAACTGCTGGACCTGGGCCGCAAGCGCGCCACCCCGCTGACCTTCGGCTCGTCGGGCATCGGCGGCCTGAGCCACTTGTCGGGCGCGCTGTTTTCGTCGCTCTCCAAGGTGCCCATGACGCACGTGCCCTACAAGGGCGGCGCGCCCGCCATGGCCGACGTCGCCAGCCGGCAGATCGACATGCTGTTCTCCACGCAAATCGAGGCCAACGGCCTGATCCAGGGCGGCATGCTGCAGGCGCTGGCCGTCACCACCGCCCGGCGCGCGGCCGCCTCGCCGAACCTGCCCACCATGCAGGAAGCCGGCGTGGCCGGCTATGAAGTGGCCGGCTGGTACGGCCTGCTGGCGCCGGCCCATACCCCGCCGGAGATCGTGGCCAAGCTCAATACCGAGGTGAACCGCGTGCTCACGCTCGGCGACGTGCGGCAGAAGATCCATGCCGACGGCTCCGAACCCGCGGGCAGCACCTCGGCGCAATTCGCCGCGCACATCCGGTCCGAAGTCGGCCGCTGGCGCGCCCTCATCGCTCAACTGAACATCCCCACACAATGACTACCGCTACCGAAGACGAAACCCTGGCGCCACCCGTCGACGCCGCGCCCGGCCTGGCGCGCGAACTGGGCGCCCGCGTGGCCGGCCTGTCGTTCGAGCGCCTGTCCGCGGACGCCCTGCGCTGGGCCCGCATGGGCATCCTCGACACCATCGGCGTGACCTTGGCCGGCGCCCGCGAAGACGCGCCGCGCCTGGCGGCGCGCGCACTCGACCTGGGCGAGGGTCCCTCCCTGGTGCTGGGCGCGCGCCGGCGCGTGGGCGCGCTCGATGCCGCGCTGATCAACGGCACCGCGTCGCACGCGCTGGACTTCGACGACTGCAACAACACCCTGGGCGGCCACCCCTCGGCCCCCGTGCTGTCGGCGCTGATCCCGCTGGCCGAACAGCTCGGCAGCTCAGGACGCGACTTCGTGACCGCCTACGTGGCCGGCTTCGAGGCCGAGACCAAGATCGGGCTGGCGGTGAACTTCCACCACTACACCAAGGGCTGGCACCCCACCGCCACGCTGGGCACCTTCGGCGCCGCCGCCGCCTGCGCCCGGCTGATGGGGCTGGACGCGGCCGGCACCGCCACGGCGCTGGCGCTGGCCGCCTCGTTCGCCTCGGGCATCAAGGCCAACTTCGGCACCATGACCAAGCCGCTGCACGTCGGCCACTGCGCCCGCAACGGCCTGTACGCCGCCCGGCTGGCGCGCGAGGGCTTCACCGCCAACGCCGCGCGCGTGTTCGAGCACAAGCAGGGCTTCCTGGACGTTTTCAACGGGCCGGGCACCTACGACACGCAGCGCGCCCTCGACGCCTGGGCCAAGCCGCTGGACATCGTCGAGCCCGGCATCGCCGTCAAGCAATACCCTTGCTGCGGCAGCACCCACCCCGCGCTCGATGCCATGCTGGAACTGGTGCGGCGGCACGGCCCCCGGCTCGAGCAGGTCGAGCGCGTGGACGCCTGGATACACGCGCGCCGCCTGGCCCATACCAACCGGCCGCGGCCCAACAGCCCGCTGGATGCCAAGTTCAGCCTGCAATATGTGCTGGCGCGCGCATTGCTCGACGGCCATGTCGGCGTGAACGATTTCATCGAGAGCGCCTACCGGCAGCCCGAAGTGCTGGCGCTGCTGCCGCGCATCCACGTGGCGGCCTACAACGAGACCGGCGTGGGCGGCTTCCCCGAGGCCAATCACTTCGGCGGGCTGGTGCGCATCACTCTGCGCGACGGCAGCGTGCTCGAAGCCCAGGTGGACCAGCCGCTGGGCCGCACCTCGGCCAACCCCTTGCCGCCCGCCCTGCTGCGCGACAAGTTCAGCCTGTGCGCCTCGGCCGTGCTGGCGCCGCCGGCCATCCCCGCCATCGCTGAAACCATCGAGCGCATCGAGACCCTGAACAGCGTCGGCGAACTCACGGCGCAGATCCATCGCGCCACGACCTGACCGAACACCCCAAGACCCAGAGGACACGCAATTGGAACAGCCTACTCACCACTATGACGTCATCGTCGTCGGCAAGGGCAATGCCGCCCTGTGCGCCGCCCTGTCGGCCCAGGAAAACGGCGCGCGCGTCGCCGTGCTGGAAGCCGCATCGCAGGACGAATCCGGCGGCAACAGCCGTTTCGCCGGCGGAGTCATGCGCTTTGCCTATGCGTCGGTGGACGACCTCAAGACCGTCACCGAGCTCACGGAAGAAGAGATCGCCACCAGCGACTACTTCACCAACACCACCGACGAATTCTTCGACGACCTGTTCCGCCTGACCAGCTTCCGCACCGATCCGCAGCTCTCGGAAATCCTCGTGACCCGCAGCCTCGAAACCATGCAGTGGCTGCGCGGCAAGGGGGTCAAGTTCGTGCCCAATTACGGCCGGCAGTCCTCGCTGGTGAACGGGCGGCGCAAATTCTTCGGCCGGCTGCCCATCGAGGTGTCCGGCGGCGGCGCCGGGCTGGTGGCATTCCTCGACCGCGCCGCGCAGAAAGCGGGCATCGACGTGCACTACAACACCCGCGTCCAGCAGCTCGTCCTGGACGGCGAGCGCGTGGCCGGCGTGCTGGCCAACCAGGAGGGCGAACAGGTGGAATTCCTCGGCAAGGCCGTGGTGCTGGCCTGCGGCGGCTTCGAGGCCAACCCCGAGATGCGCGCGCGCTACCTGGGGCCGGGCTGGGAACTCGCCAAAGTGCGCGGCACGCGCTTCAACCAGGGCGACGGGCTGCGCATGGCGCTCGGCTCCGGCGCGGCCTCGCACGGCAACTGGTCGGGCTGCCACGCCACCGGCTGGGACCTCAACGCCCCCGAGTTCGGCGACGTCGACGTCGGCGACCAGTTCCAGAAGCACAGCTACATCTTCGGCCTGCTCATCAACGCCCACGGCAAGCGCTTCGTCGACGAAGGCCTGGACTTCCACTCGTTCACCTACGCCAAGTACGGCGGCGAAGTGCTCAAGCAGCCGGGCCAGTTCGCCTGGCAGGTGTTCGACGACAAGGTCACCAAGCTGCTGCGCTCCGAGTACCGCATCAAGATGATCACCAAGGCCACGGCCGACACGCTGGAAGACCTGGCCCAGAAGCTGGAGGGCGTGGACCCGGAGGCCTTCCTGCAGACCGTGCGCGCCTACAACGCCGCCGTCAAGGCCGACGTGCCCTTCGACCACACCATCAAGGACGGCCGCGGCACCGTGGGCATCGAGCCGCCCAAGTCCAACTGGGCCCAGGCGCTGGACACGCCGCCCTACCATGCCTACGCCACCACCTGCGGCATCACCTTCACGTTCGGCGGACTGCGCATCGACCCGGACAACGGCCAGGTGCTGGACGTGCACCTGACGCCCATGCCGGGGCTGTATTGCGCGGGCGAGATGGTGGGGGGATTGTTCTACTTCAACTATCCGAGCGGCACGGGATTGGTGTCTGGCGCGGTATTCGGCCGCATCGCGGGCGCGGGCGCCGCGAAAGAAGCCGCCGCGGGTTGACGGCCGCGGCGACTAGGCTCAAGCCGCCCCTGTTCGCGCAGGGGCGGCTTTTTCATTTCGGGGCAACCGGCACGGGTCCTGGCCCCCGAAAGCCTGTCGATGCTGTGCGGGATAAGCGCAGTCCGGTTCGACGACCCATTATGATGCGGGGCGGCGAACCGGAAATCGCCGCGCCGTCCGCAGCCCTATCCTTGCTCATGACTGAAACCCTCGCCATTCAACCTGAAGCCATGCCGGCATCCCGGCGCCGCTGGGCGATGTTCTGCGTCCTGCTGGCCCTGGCGCTCAGCTCCCTCGACAGCGCCATCGCGAATATTGCCCTGCCGACGATCGCCCGCACGTTGGCGACGAGCAATTCCAACTCGATCTGGATAGTCAACGCCTACCAGCTTTCGGTCATGGTGTGCCTGCTGCCCGTCGCGGCGCTCGGAGAATCGCTGGGACTGCGGCGTATCTATGCGGCAGGCCTGACCATCTTCACCCTGGCCTCCTTGTGCTGCGCTCTGTCGCCGACGATCACGGTGCTGGTCTGCTCCCGCCTGGCGCAAGGCGTGGGCGGCGCCTGCATGTCGGTATCGTCCGTGGCGCTGGTGCGCGGCATCTACCCACGCGAAACGGTCCGCAATGGCTATGCGCTCGTCGCGCTGGCGGTGGCCGCCTCGGGCGCGCTGGGCCCCACGATCGCCGCCCTGATCCTCTCGGTCGCAAGCTGGCCCTGGCTGTTCCTGGTGAATTTGCCCTTCGGCATCATTGCCGTGCCGCTGCTTCTCGCGGTGGTACCGCCCGATGTCCGCCATCCCCGCCCGTTCGACTGGATCGGCGCCGGACTCAACGCCCTGGCATTCGGACTTGTCATCAGCGGCGTGCACTCCCTGGGCGATGAAAGCATCGGTGTCGCCGTGGCGATGATCGTCGCCGGGATTGCCTGCCTCGGCCTGCTCGCCCGCCAGCAAATGCGGCAGCCGCAGCCGCTGCTGCCCCTCGATCTGCTGCGCATCCCGCAGTTCGCGCTATCGGTGGCGGCATCGGTCTGCACCTATGCGGCGCAGATCCTGGCCTATGTCTCCATTCCCTTTCTGTTCGAGGTGAATCTGCACCTGACACCGGTCGAAACAGGCCTGCTTGTCACGCCATGGCCCTTGCTGGTCGCTTTCACGGCGCCCCTTGCCGGACGCCTGATGTCTCGCCATCCGGCCGATCTGATCGCGAGCGTCGGTTTGCTCGTGCTGGCCTGCGGCCTGGTCCTGATGGCGGCGCTGCCGGCCGAGCCCGCCTATGGGAACATCGTGTGGCGCCTCGGCGTTTGCGGTATTGGCTTTGGACTTTTCCAGACGCCCAACAACACCCTCATGATGACGACGGGCCCCGCCAAGCGCAGCAGCGCGGCCAGCGGCCTGAACGCCGTCGCGCGCTTCATGGGCATGGCCTTGGGATCGGCCGTGGCTGCCGTGATCCTCGGGGTGGGCGGGCAGCATGCGACGATCGCATGCCTGGAAGTCGGCGCAGCCTTTGCCCTGGTCGGCGCCGCCGCCAGCGGCGCGCGGCGCAAATGGCAAGGCCAGGGCCTATCGTGATTGCCGACGCCTAGCGGTGGGCCGCGATATAGATCTTGAGGACGATAGTCCCGAGCACCATCGCCATGCCCAGGGGCATGAGCACCGGGCCGGCCTTGTAGTCGTGAAGATTGAAGCCGACCAGGAGAAGCACGATGCCTATGCCGCCGATGACGGGTATTAGATCCAGATCGAAGAGGCTCATGGCTTGAGTATGGGATAGCTATCGGGGGACGGCGCCAAGCGGCTGGCGCCAAGGATGCGTGCGGCTTGCAAGAGGCCATTCTATCCGCCTGGGTGTCAATTCAAAAAATTTGTTGATTCAGGCCGAGAGAAGCAGCGCCTGGATCTCCTGCCTCGGCAGCTTGCCGGCCAGCGCCAGCATCAGCAGGATGCGCAGCTTGCCCGGCGACAGGCCGCCGCCCGACAGGATGCCGTCGGCCGTGTTGTAGGCCTGCAGCGGCACGGCGCCGCGCAGGGCGCGCGAGGCCTGCACCACCGTGACGCCCTGCCTGACCGCGCGCAGCAGCGCCGCGCGCTCGGCCGGCGTGCAACGGCCCGGCGGGAAGCCCACGCTGATGAGGCCCGCGCAACCCGCCGCCGCATAGGCGTCGATGGCCACGCCGTCCGCGCCGGCATACGAATAGGCCACGTCGACGCGCGCAAAGTCCTGGGCCGACCAGGCCGAGCCATCGAACACGCGCGCCGGCGGCAGGGCGCCGCGGCGCATGGACAACATGCCGCTGGCCTCGATGCGGCCCAGCGGACCGAACTCCGGCGCGTCGAAGGCATCGAGCGCGTGATTGGCGGTCTTGGAAACGTCGGCCGGGCTGTACAGGTAGCCGTTCATGGCCACGTAGACGCCGACCGGCGCCTGGGCCGCGGCGGCCAGCGCATTGCGCACGCTGCTGACGGCATCGCTGGACACCGTGTTGGGCGGCCGCTGCGAACCGCAGACGACGACCGGCATGCCACAGCGCACCGTGCAATGCAGGAAGAAAGCGGTCTCTTCCAGGGTGGCGGTGCCGTGCGTGACGACGATGCCGTCCACCTCGCCGCTCGCGGCCACGGCCTGGATCTCGCGGGCCAGATCCAGCCAGTCCTTGGGGGAAATGCCGGTGCCCGGCAGGGCCCGGAACGGATGCGACACGACGTCGACGAACGGCAGGCCGAAACTCATGCCGGCGACCACCTCATCCACTGCGTGGATGATGCCGCTGTCGCCGTAGTCGACCCAATCGAAAGAATGGGCCCCTTCCATGGCAATGGTGCCGCCGGCACCGATCACCGCGATCCTGCGGCTCACAGCCGCACCTTCACCACGTCGTTCTCGACCAGGATCGGGTACACCCGGGTCGGCCTCTCGGCGGGCGCGCCCTTGACGCTGCCGTCGCAGTACGAGAACAGGCCGCCGTGCAGGGGGCACTCGATGACGCCCTCTTCCGGATCGCAGAAACCGTCGGACAGGAACGCCATGCCGTGCGTGCACACGTCGTCGAGCGCGTAGTAGCCCTTGCCGTCGTTGACCACGCACAGGCGCTTGCCGTTGACATGGAAGGCCTTGGCATCGCCTTCGTCGACCTCGCCTGCCTGGCAGACGTCGGACCATTGTTGGGTATCGCTCATGCAGAGCCTCTTGGAATATGTTGTGAAAGATGACGGAAAAGCCGGAAGCGCCGCCAGGCCCGGGTCAAAGATCGAAGGGCTCGCCTTCGGGGATCAGGCAGCGCAGTTGCTCCGGCCTGCCAGCCAGTTCGAGGGCATGCAGCGAGGCGAATTGCATGCGGGCGATGCGCCAGCCTTCGTCGTCGGCGGCGCAATCCTGGTCGACCACGCCCGTCAGCAGGGCGACCTTGCCGTCCTGCTCGCGGATGCCGAGCTCGAGCAGGCGCCAGCGCACGGCGGCCGACCGGCCCGATGCGTCGATGCGCATGATGGGATGGCCATAGTGATGCGCGGTGAACAGCCAGGGGCTGGTCTCGAAAAACGCGGCGATGGCCTGCCGGCCGACGAGGTCGCCGCCGAAACGGCCGCCCGCCCAGCGGGCATCGGCCGTAAAGCATTCGGCCTGCTCGCGCGCCGCCGCGCGGACGATGTCCGCGGACTGCTTCTGGCGCAATGCCGTGTACTTGCGATCGGCGGCGGCGGCGTAGCGCTGCATCAGTTCGTCGATCTGCTCGCGCGCTTCGAGGCGCGCGAGCCGCCGGGCCAGGTCTGCCGATGGGTCCATGTTCGTGCCTTGCTTGAGTTCGACTACGTTCGACTACTTGACCTTGACGCGGTAGACCACGGCTTCGCCGGGCACTTCCCAGTGCAGGGGCATGCCGGCGGGCACCAGCAGGCCCAGGCCGGCGCGCAGCGCGTAGTCTTCGTCGTCGCAGACCAGGCGCGCCTCGCCGTCGAGCACGGCGATCATTTCCTCGGCGCCGGGCGCTTCGTCGAAGGTGCCGCGGATGCGCTCCATGCGGGCGGCCAGGCGCTCGCCCTCGATGCCGAAGGGCGCCTTGCCCATGCCGCTCTGTTCAACCCGGCACAAAACGCTCATTTCGATGCTCCCTTCTCGTCGGCGCTGGGGTAATACACCTTGGACCGGCCCTTGCTGCCGTACTCGGCGCGCGGCGGGGTCACGATGTTCAGGCGCAGGCTCCAGCCCTGGGCATCGAAATGATTGATGCCGGAATGCGCCTGCTCGGCCGGCATGACCATGACCGAGCCCTCTTCAAGCAGCACGGAACCCTCCGGTTCGGTGACGCTGTGGCCCAGGTTGACCGTGCAGCCGCCGCGGATCTGCAGCGTGCATTCTTCGCCGTGGGCGTGCGACTTGGGCTCGATGCCCGGGCCCGCGGGCAGGCGGAAATTGATGACGCCCACGCTCATGGTCTCGCCCACCACGGACTGCATGTACAGCCCGCCGGGGACCACCTCGCGCAGGTCTTCGCTGAAAGAAAACAATTGGCACTTGGACATGGCGCGCGACCTCAGATGGCGGGACGCAGCGTGTGCCGCTCGTCGGCCGCGAACAGGCGCGAGTCGTAGCCGTCGGTCACCACGACGCTGGGGTCGTAGGACTCGATGGCCGGCGCCACCTCGGCCAGCGACAGCAGCATATGGAACAGGTTCAGCGTCTGCTCATCGTACTTGCCGTCGACCTGGTGCGCGTCGATCCACCGGCACGCCGCGTCGACCGCGGGCAGCATGGCGTCGGCAAAGGCCTTGATCTCGGGAAACTTCAGGCTCACGCGGCGGTGGTTGCGCTCGGTCTCGGTGGCCAGGCACCAGTCGTTCCAGGGTTCCAGGTAGCCGAAGGATTCGGGCAGTTTATTGCTCATGGCGATGCGCTCCGTATCAGGCGGCCTGGCCGTCGCGGCGCAGGCCTTCCTGGATGATCTTGTCGATGACGACGGCCTGGTGCCGCACCATCAATTCGTAGTCCTGGATGATCATTTCACTCTTGGCGCCGGTCTCGGCGGCCTTTTGCGTCATTTCCAATGTGCTGAGGTCTTCGAGCAGCACATCGCGCAGGGCGACCTTCATGTACTCCTGGTAGAAGCGGCCGCCGGCCGTCTTCATTTCCGGGTAGTAGACGCGCGCCTCGAACAGGAACTTGTTGTGCGTGAGGGGACGGAAGTTGTAGGCCTGGAAGTAGTTGGGGCGGCACGACAGGTAGAAGTCGGGGAAGACCACATTGATGTCGAAGGCCCAGTACGGATGCCTAGTCCAGTTGAGCAGCTCGGGCAGCTTGACGTCGCTGAAGTCCAGCCTGGTGCCGTTGGCGGCCACCGCCAGCGCCTTGGCGGCGATGGCGCGGCCGGAGCCCTGGCTGGCCTGCGCGGCGTCGGTCGCGGCGGCGCCTTGCGTGGCGGCCTGCGGGTTGCCGTACACCGTGTTGGGATTGCCCGCGATGGACAGGCGGCGGTGCAGGTCGCCGCACACGCCGTCGATGGGATGCAGCATGCCCTCTTCGTCCTGGTCGAGCGCGTAGGCGATCGAGCGGCCATGCACATAGCCCACGTGATAGGTTTCCTGGAAGGCGTCGAGCGCGACCTTCCAGTTGCAATCGACCACGGCGTTCCAGGCGTAGCAGGCGGTGAAGCGCTCGAAGGGATAGCTTTCGAAGCCCGCGTACATGGGCTCCATGAAGTTCTTCAGGCTCACCGAGGGGTTCGGATCGAGGTTGATGAACAAGAAGCCGTTCCAGGTGTCGACCGACACCTGGGTCAGGCCGTAGCGGCTCTTGTCGAGACCGTCGATGAACGATTTTTCGTCGGGCACGCCGCTCAGGCTGCCGTCGAGGTCGTAGGCCCAGCCGTGGAACTTGCAGAAGAACTTGCGCGTGTTGCCGGCCGGCTCGTAGGCGATGCGGTTCAGGCGATGCGAGCAGACGTTGTGGAAGGCGTGGATGCCCTTGCTGCGGTCGCGCGCGATGACGATGGACGAATCCAGCGCGGGGATTTCGCGCACGATGTAGTCGCCCACCTTGGGGATTTCCTCGACCCGGCCCACGTGCAGCCAGGTTTTCTTGAAGAGGTATTTCTTCTCGAGCTCGAAGTAGGCCGGATCGGTATAGGGCGCTACCGGCAGGGGGCCGCGGCCGAGCTCGGGGTAGCGATCGTGGAGTCGGGCAGGTTGGGCTTGCATGATGTGTCCTCCGCAGTTAGGATTTAGTGTATACGTTATACGTAATACGTTAACCTAGGGTTATTACTGAACCCGCCAGCATTGCCAAGCCCGCCCAAAGGAGCACCGCCCATGTCCCAGACTATCGTCCGCGTGGCAGATCTGCGCCAGCAGGTCTATGACGCGCTCAAGGCGCGCATCACCACGGGGAAATTCCCGTCGGACGCCCACCTGTTCGAGATCAGCCTGGCCAAGGAACTGAACGTGTCCCGCACCCCGGTGCGCGAGGCGCTGGCCATGCTGGTGCGCGACGGACTGCTGGTGCAGCTGGCGCGCGGCTTTCGCTTCCCCCGGTTTTCCGAGCAGGAGATCATCGAGATCATCGAGATCCGCCTGCTGCTCGAGCCCTATGCCATCGAGCGCATGATCCTGGACAACACTCGCGCCGCCATGGCCGCCCTGGGCGCCGGCATGCGCCGGGACCTGCTGGCCGCCGGCGGCGGCGACGCCCGGGCCTATGCCGAGGTGCACCGCAAGGTGCGCGACGACATCTACGCCCACGTCGGCAACCGGCAGTTGGCCGACGCCATCGCCAAGTACGAGGATTCGATCCACTACATCCGCGTCAGCACGCTCAACGAGGAAGAATCGCGCCAGGTGTCCTACGACGGCATGCTGCGCCTGGCCGACGCCATCGCCCGCGGCGAGGCCGGCACGGCGCGCAAGCTCATGGAGCAGCAATTGATCAATGCCCGCCTGGCCTTCCTGGACCACGTGACCGCCGCAGCCGAGCTGGAGGCGCAATGAGCCTGGCAGACAAGGCATATGGTTATCGCGCCCGCGTCGGGCAGCTCTACCCTTCGGGCGGGCTGTGCGATTTCGAAATGCAGCGCATGGCGCCGGAAGGCGTGCAGTTCGTCACCACCCGCATGCCCTTTCGCGACACCAGCAAGGAGTCCGACCTGGCGCTGGTGCGGGACCTGGAAAACAATGCGCGCCTGCTGGCCGACGCCCAGGTGGGACTGATCGCCTTCAACTGCACGGCGGCCAGCCTGCTGTGCGGGCCGGCCGTCATCCGCGAGCGCATCCGCGCCGCCACGGGCATAGACTCGATCACCACCATCGAAGCCGTGGAAGACGCCTTGCGCCGCTTCTCGGCGCGCCGCATCGGCCTGTTCACGCCCTATCGCCGCGAAGTCATAGAAAGCGAGAAGGAATACCTCGTGCAGCAGGGCTACGAAATCTGCGCCGAAGCGCACATCGAATGCCTGGACCCGGTGCAGCAAGGTTCTATCCCGCCGGCCACCTGGCTGGACCTGGCGCGCCGGACCGACGTGAGCGGCTGCGACACGCTGCTGTTCAGCTGCGCGGGGATTTATCTCTCGCCGGTGCTGGCCGGGATCGAACAGGCCACGGGCAAGCCGGTCGTGTCGAGCAATGCCGCGCTGCTCTGGCGCATATTGCGCGAGCTGGGCATCGCCGGCGACCCAGCGCACGGGCGCCTGTTCGCCGCGTAGCGACGTCGCGCCGCTACCGTCGCGCCCTTACGCCCGGTTCTTACGCCGCGGCGTCCGGCGCGGCGGCATCGCACATCTTGCGCAAGAGGTAGACGATGGCCACGCGCTCGGCCGGATTGAGCGCGCCGAAGGTGCTTTCGGTAATTTCCTGGGCAAAGGGCACCGTCTTGCGCACCAGCGCCGTCCCGGCGGCGGTCAGCGTCACCAGCACCTTGCGCTTGTCCTGCGGATCGTGCGCCACGCTGATGAGCTTCTTGACCTTGAGGCGATCGATCACGCCGCGCACCGTGGCCTGGTCGATCGCGGTGTGCTTGACGATCTCGGCCAGCGAGCAGGCGTCCTGCTCGTGCACCGCGCACAGCACCACGAACTGGGCGGAGGTCAGCTGCGTATCGGGGATGCGCTGCTGGAAGATCGCCACGTGGCGCTGGTAGGCGCGCCGCAGCAGGTGGCCCACCTGCTCCGATACCAGGTATGCGTCGGCGGCGGCGTCGGGTTTCATCAGCCCTTGAGCGGTTCGGAGAACACGTCGTAGCCGAAGCACCATGCGGGATCTTCGTTGGTGCGCAGCCAGGTGTTGTTGTGCGAGACGAACTGCACCTTGCTGGCGCGTTCGATGCGGTTGTCCGCGTACAGCTTGAAGGCCGCCTCGTAGTCCGTGAAGCCGACCTGCTCGAACACGCGCGTGAGCATGGCGGCGTCCTCGATGGCCATGGCCGCCCCTTGCGCCATGTGCGGCTTCATGGGGTGGCAGGCGTCGCCCAGCAGCACGATGCGGCCGCGGCTCCACAGGGGCAGCGGGTCGCGCTCGAGGAACGACCACTTGGAGATTTCCACCGTGTTCTCGATCAGCGCCTGCACGGTCGAGTGCCAGCCGGCGAAGACCTCGCGCATTTCTTCCTTGCTGCTGGGCACGAAGCGGTCGCCCGCGTCCCAGCCCTCTTCGGGCACGCCGGTGACGTAGTAGATCTCGTCGCGCTTGCCGGTGAGGTAGTAGACCATCATGTGGCGGTCGTCGGCCCACCACTTGCAGCATTTGTCGAAAGGCAGGGCGCCGCTGTCGACTGGCGTGGGAAAGACGGCGCGATGCCCGACGTAGCCGGCATACTTGGGCTGCTCGGGGCCCAGCAGATATTCGCGCAGCTTGGAATAGACGCCGTCGGCGCCGATGGCCAGGTCGGCCTCTTCCCAGCTGCCGTCCGCGAAGCCCAGGCGCACCACGCTGCCGGTGTCTTCCACATGGGTGAGCTGTTTGCCGAAAGCGATCGCGTCCGAAGGGATCGCCTTGACGAGCAGATCGTGGAAATCGCCGCGGTGCACGGTGAGGTAGGCCGCGCCGTAGCGCTCCACCGCATAGTCGCCCAAGGGGATGCGGGCCATGACCTCGCCGGTCTTGCCGTCGCGGCTGTACCAGGCCTCGGGGTGCGAGCCCTGCTCGCTGAGCGCGTCCTCGATGCCGATGCGGCGCAGGACCTTCATGACGTTGGGACCGACGTGGATGCCCGCGCCCAGCCGGGCAAAAGCCGGCGCCTGCTCGTAGACGCGCACGTTGAAGCCGGCGCGGGCCATCAGCCCGGCGCATGCCGCGCCGCCCAAGCCGGCGCCGATGATGGCGATTCTGGGTTTGCCTTGCACGATTGTTCTCCCGAACCTGTAGTTTCCCAGCCTGGAGCTGGCATGTTTCACATCAAAATAGAGTGTATACGCTCATTTTTTGCAAGCCAACCGTCTTCTTCGGTTTTTCGGGAATACCCCTATGAAGCAACATACGAATCCCTCTTGCCAAGCCTGGCCGCGGACTGCAAGAATTAAGCGCACACATTCTATTTTCCGGCCATGAACCTGCCTGCCCCCAGGGCCTTGCACCAGGACCTGCTGAGCGCCCCCAATACGCTGCTGGTCGTCCGCGACCCCATGCCCGCCGCCAAGCCGGCGCCGGGCCAGCCGGGTTTCGCCTCCGACTATGTGCCCGATACGCCGGACATCTTCATCGCCGTCCTGCCCGACGGCCGGGTGCAGGCCTTCAACGGCCACGTCGATCTCGGCACCGGCATCCGCACCGCCCTGGCCCAGCTCGCGGCCGAAGAGCTCGACGTGGCCTTCGGCCGGGTCGAGATGGTGCTGGGCCATACCGAAGCCGCCCCCAACCAGGGGCCCACCATCGCCAGCGCCAGCATCCAGATCTCGGCCGTGCCCCTGCAGCGCGCCGCCGCGCAGGCACGCGCCTGGCTGCTGGCGCGCGCCGCCGCCCTGCTGGACGCCGACCCCGGCGCGCTCACCGTCGACGATGCCCGGATCAGCGCGCCCAACGGGCGCAGCACCGACTACTGGCAAGTGCTCGCCCAGGGCGGCGGCCGGATCATGCTGGCCGCCCCCGCCGACCCCGTCGCGCTCAAGCCGGCCAGCCAGCACAAGCTCATCGGCCGCGGCGTCGCCCGCGTGGACATCCCCGCCAAGGCGACGGGCGGGCTCACCTTCGTGCACGACGTGCGCCTGCCCGGCATGCTGCACGGCCGCGTGGTGCGCCCGCCCTACACCGGCCGCGACGCCGGCGATTTCGTCGGCCGCAGCCTGCGCCGGGTCGACGAGGCGTCCATCGCGCACCTGCCGGGCGTGGTGAAGGTCGTCGTGCGGGGCGACTTCGTCGGCGTGGTGGCCGAACGCGAAGAACAAGCCATCCGCGCCGCCCGCGAGCTGCGCGTGGAGTGGACCACGCCGCCCGCCGCCCCCGCGCTCGGCAATCTGGACGAGGCGCTGCTGGCCATCCCCGCCGTGCGCCGGCAACTCAAGAACGAAGGCGACATCGAGGCCACCCTGGCCGATCCGGCCATGAAGGCCCTGTCGGCCACCTATGTCTGGCCCTACCAGATGCACGCCTCCATCGGCCCCTCCTGCTCCGTGGCCGATTGGCGGGACGAACGGCTGACCGTATGGTCCGGCACGCAGAACCCGCACATGCTGCGCATCGACCTGCATCGCCTGCTGGACCTGGGCGAAGACCGCATCGAGATCGTCCGCATGGAGGTCGCCGGCTGCTACGGCCGCAACTGCGCCGACGATGTCTGCGCCGACGCCGCCCTGCTGGCCCGCGCCGTGGGCCGGCCCGTGCGCGTGCAGCTCAGCCGCGCCCAGGAACACACCTGGGAGCCCAAGGGCACCGCGCAGCGCATGCAGGTCAGCGGCGCGGTCGACGCGCAAGGCAATCTGCAAGCCTACGACTTCGTCAACCGCTATCCATCGAACGACGCGCCCACCCTGGCCCTGCTGCTCACCGGCGTCGTCGACCCCGCGCCGCGCCGGATGGAAATGGGCGACCGGACCTCCATGCCGCCCTACCGCTACCCGAACCTGCGCGTGGCCTGCGACGACGTCCCGGCCATCGTGCGCGCGTCATGGCTGCGCGGCGTCTCGGCCCTGCCCAATTCGTTCGCCCACGACTGCCATATCGACGAGCTGGCCGAGCTGGCCGGCGCCGATCCGGTGCAGTTTCGCCTGCGCCACCTGGACGACACCCGTGCCTGCGACCTGATCCGCGCCGTGGCCGAACACGCCGGCTGGCGCGCGGGCCAGGCCGGCACGCGCGGACAACCCGGCGCCGACGGGCTGCTGCGCGGCCGCGGCATGGCCTATGCCCGCTACATCCACAGCCGCTTCCCCGGTTTCGGCGCGGCCTGGTCCGCCTGGGTGATAGACCTCACGCTGGACCCGCGCGACGGCCGCATCCGCATCGCACGCATCGTGGTCGGCCAGGACACCGGCATGATGGTCAACCCCGACGGCGTGCGCCACCAGATCCACGGCAATGTGCTGCAGTCCACCAGCCGCGCACTCAAGGAAAAAGTGGAGTTCGACAGCCTGGGCGTGCGCAGCCGCGAATGGGGCGCCTACCCCATCCTGAATTTCGACGAAGTGCCGCAAGTCGACGTGGTGCTCATGCCGCGCCAGGACGAGCCGCCCATGGGCGCGGGCGAATCCGCCTCGGTTCCCGGCCCGGCGGCCATCGCCAATGCGCTCTTCGACGCCACCGGGCTGCGCTGGCGCGAACCGCCGTTCACGCCCCAGGCCATGCTGGCCGGCCTGCGCGCGGCGAACCCGGCGGGCCGGGTCGACGCGGCGATGCCCGTGCCCGCCTGAACACAGGCAAGGGCCCACACCTGCCACGGATGACTGCCGCCGAGCAGGGCAACCATGGAAGCGGAACTCATGGGGTCAATTGCTCGATCAACAACTGTGCCGCGGCCGGCAAAGTGTCAAAGTCCCGATAGACGATTTGTAGCGAACGTTCCGCCCAGAGTTCGTCCAGCGGGATTTTGACCACTTCTGATCGTGTTTCGGAAAGGGCCACTTCCGGCAACAGGCCGATACCCATGCCCGCGGCCACCATATTGCGCACGGCTTCGAAGCTGGTGACCTGGATGCGCAGCTTCAGGCGCCTGCCGTGATTGGCCGCGGCGCGCTGGCTCAGCGTATAGATCGAGGCGCCATCCTGCATGCCGACAAAGTCTTCGTCCAACACGTCCTCAAAGCGCAGACTGACGCGGCCGGCATAGCGGTGGCTCGCCGGCACAACGAGAAACAGCCTGTCCACGCGGTAGGGAACACAGGTCAGGCGCACCACAGGATCGGTCACCGCGCAGATGCCGAAATCCACCGTGCCGTTCTCCACCGTGCGCAGCACGATGTCGCTGGTTTTTTCGATCAGGTCGATCTTGATGGCGCTGTTAGCCGACAAGAAACGGTGCAGCGCCCATGGCAAGTAATGGACCATGGCAGTGAGATTGACCGACAGCCGCACGTGGCCACGCACGCCTTGGGAGTATTCGTCCAACTCGCCTTCGGCCTGCTGGAACTGCTCGAAGATGCGGCGGGCGTGGCGGTACAGCGTCTGGCCAGCCGGCGTGGGCCGTGTGCCCCGGCTATGGCGTTCGAAGAGCGGCGTGCCGGCATCGCGCTCCAGGTCGGAGACCCGGCGACTGACCGCCGAGGCGACGATATGTGTGGCCTGCGCCGCAGCGGCGATGCTGCCTTGCTCCACGACCGCGGCGAATACCCGCAGGGATTCAAGATCGAAACGCATGGCCCTGCCTCCTGGCCTAGGCGGCCATAGCCATCTCTTTTTGCGATGGCTGGGTTGTCGAAAAAGAAATAGCGGTCAGCAGGACCGAGCGATAGGATGCTCGGATACTCTCTAGGCAGAGGTCTTTTTTATGCTGAAACCCCGGCACTGACTCCTGTTTAGCGACGATCATAGCCCGGCTTTCAGGAGACAAGCTGCCGGGCAACACTTGCCGATTCGCGATGCCTCAGACTCTATTCGAAAAAATCTGGCGCCGACATGCTGTCCGGGAGAACGACGACGGCACCACGCTGCTCTACATCGATCGCCATCTGGTCAACGAAGTGACCAGCCCGCAGGCTTTCGACGGCCTGCGCCTGGCCGGGCGCAGGCCGAGCCAGCCGCGCTCGGTACTGGCCATGTCGGACCATAACGTCCCGACCACGGACCGCAGCCAGGGAATCGCGGCCATTGCCGATCCCGTGGCACGCGCCCAGGTGCAGGCACTGCAGGCCAATTGTCGCGAGTTCGGCCTGACCGAGTTTCCTCTCAACGATGTCCGGCAAGGCATCCTGCATGTGGTCGCGCCCGAGCAAGGGCTGACCCTGCCGGGCACCACGCTGATCTGCGGCGACTCGCACACCAGCACGCATGGCGCCTTCGCGGCGCTGGCCTTCGGCGTGGGCACGTCCGACATCGAGCACGTGCTGGCCACGCAATGCTTGCGCCTGCCGCGCATGAAGACCCTGCGGGTCTTCATCGAGGGCGAGCTGCCCGCGGGCGTCACCGCCAAGGATGTAGCGCTGGCCCTGCTGGCACGCTTCGGCACGAATTTCGGCACCGGGCACGCGATCGAGTTCTGCGGCGGCACGGTGCGCGCCATGAGCATGGAAGCCCGCATGACGCTGTGCAACTTGTCCATCGAGGCGGGCGCGCGTTGCGGTATGGTGGCCGTGGACGACATCACGCTGCGCTACCTGCGCGAGCGCCCCCTCGCGCCACAGGGCGAGCAATGGGCAAACGCCGAGGCTTACTGGCGCACGCTGCGCAGCGACCCCGAAGCGATCTTCGACGCCGAGCTGGCGCTGGACGCAGCAGGCATCCGCCCCCATGTGTCCTGGGGCACCACGCCCGGCATGAGCTGCCCGGTCGACGCAGCGGTGCCCGACCCCGAGCGGGAAGCCGATCCGGTCAAGCGTGCTGGCTTGCGCAATGCGCTGGCCTATATGGACCTGGCGCCCGGCACGCGGATCATGGACATCCGATTGGACAAAGTATTCATCGGTTCCTGCACCAATGCTCGCATCGAGGATTTGCGAGATGCGGCCCGCGTGGTGCGCGGCCGCAAGGTGGCCTCAGGCATCGTGCAGGCGCTGGTGGTGCCCGGCTCGGGCCTGGTCAAGCGCCAAGCCGAGGCCGAGGGGCTGGACAATATCTTTCGCCAGGCGGGTTTCGAATGGCGCGAACCGGGCTGCTCGATGTGCCTAGGCATGAACGAAGATCGCCTCAACCCCGGCGAGCGTTGCGCTTCGACCTCCAATCGCAATTTCGAGGGCCGCCAGGGCCGCGGCGGGCGCACGCATCTGGTCAGCCCAGCCATGGCCGCCGCCGCCGCGATCGCCGGGCATTTCGTCGACGTTACCTGTTTCCAATAGGCCCGGACATGCAAGCCTTCACTACGCTCGACCGGGTGGTCGTGCCCATCGATCGACCCAATGTCGATACGGACGCCATCCTGCCCAAGCAGTACATGAAAATGATAGGCCGCACCGGTTTTGGCCTCTATCTGTTCGACGAATGGCGCTACCTCGACCCGGCCGAACCCGGCGACGACTGCGCCGCGCGCCGCACCGTGCCTGACTTCCCGCTCAATCAGCCACGCTACCGGGATGCCGGCATTATGTTGGGACGCGCCAATTTTGGCTGCGGCTCCAGTCGCGAACACGCCGCCTGGGCACTTGCCGAATGGGGGATTCGAGCACTGGTCGCACCAAGTTTTGCTGAAATTTTTCGCGGCAACTGCCTCAAGAATGGACTGCTCCCGGTTGTATTGCCGGATACGGTGATCGAGAGCTTGTTTGTCGCGGTACAAGCGACGCCCGGTTACCACTTGGCCATCGATCTATCCAGCCAAACCGTGACGGAGCCCGACGGCGCCGGCCATCGCTTCGACATATCGTCCTTTCACAAGGCCATGCTACTCGAAGGCCTGGACGAAATCGCCCTGACGCTTCGGCATGCCTGCGAGATCGATGCATTCACCAATACCAGGTTGGCGCAGGAACCATGGCTTGCCGCAGCCATCAGGTAGAAGAAATTCGTCATCGACACTCATGCCGGACCCGATTCTGTTTTGATCCGGTTGCAATAGTTTCGCGCAACGAATACACCAAATTTTCGGCCCGCGCGCGTACTTTGGCGCAGGCGATTGGCAAGCGGCTACCTGCGCCATGGAAATCGCCAAAAACTTTGTGGGGAGGGAATATTGTATGCATCAGACCATAACTGAAAAGATTATTGCTCGCCATGCCAGGCGTGAATACGTCCGGCCTGGCGAGTTCGTCGAAGTCAGTGTTGATCAGACCTGGTCGGACGATTTGGGTTCACCGATTACCTTGGGACTTCTCAAGTCGAATCGCGTACCGCGCGTATTCGACGCGGACCGCGTATTTGTGACGGCAATGGTCAACGCGCCGGCACATAGTATCGAGACTGCGGCGGTGATGAAGGACATCCGCGGACTGACAAGCGACTTCGATATAACACTCTACGAGGCCGGTCAGGCCGGGATTCACAATGCCCTCGGCATCCAGCTGGGCAGGACGCTTCCCGGCGAATTGATCGTGGGAGGCAATTCGCACGCGTGCATGGCTGGCGCCCTGGGCTGCTTTGCCACCGGCATGGGGAGCACCGATATCGCCGCGATCCTGGCGACAGGGCGGACTTGGCTCGAGGTCCCCCGCACAATACGCTATCGCTACACCGGCAAACTAAAAAAATGGGTTACCGGCAAGGACCTGATCCTGCACACCATCGGCCTGATCGGCGTGGCCGGCGCCGACAACTGCGCCATGGAGTTCTGCGGCGAGCCGATCGAACAGCTCAGCGTCGAGGAACGTCTTTCGATGACCAATATGGCGATCGAGGCCGGCGCCCAGAACGCGATCATCGCTCCGGACGTCAAGACCTTCGCATACGTAGAGAAGATTGCAAAACGCCCGTTCGAGCCGATCTACGGCGATCCCGGCGCGGACGTATTTCAAGAAATCGAGATCAACGTTGATCGCCTTGAACCGGTCATCTCCGTCCCTTTCCTGCCCAGCAAGACGACTTCGATCAGCCAACTCGGGGAAGTAAAACTCGATCAGGTCTATATCGGATCATGTACGAATGGCTGGATCACTGACTTGCGTTGCGCCGCGAGCATTCTCAAAGGCCGAAAAGTCGCCGACGGGCTGAGAGTGTTTGTGATACCGAGCACAACCCAGATTTACAAGCAGGCGATCGACGAGGGGCTTGCGCAAATTTTCATCGAGGCCGGATGCGCCCTGTCGATGCCAACGTGCGGACCATGCATCGGCGCGCAAATGGGCGTTCTCGCCGATGGAGAGCGCTGCCTTTCCACGTCCAATCGGAATTTTCCAGGCAGACAGGGGCACGTTAGAAGCGAAACCTACCTCTGCAACCCCGCAGTAGCCGCTGCGAGCGCCATCAAGGGCTTCATCTGCGGGCCCGACGATCTTTGAAGACACTCAACCATACAGGGATACGCAATGTGGAAACAAGGTAACGCATGGTTCCTCGGCGACGACGTAGATACGGATCAGATCATGCCGGCGCGCTATCTTGCCCTGAAGACGGCGGAAGATCTCGCAGAGCATGCGCTGGAGGCCGTCGATCCTTCATGGCCGACCATTATCAAACCCGGAGATTTCTTGATCGCGGGCGCCAACTTTGGATGCGGGAGCTCCCGTGAGCACGCCCCCCTCGGACTAAAAGGGCTTGGCGTCGGTTGCATCATCGCAAAATCGTTCGCGCGAATCTTCTATCGGAATTCGATCAATATCGGCCTACCGCTTTTCGTTCTCCGCGACGACATTCAGCACCGGTCCCAGGCCCACCGGGCATGGGTCGATCTATCCGAGGGGCAAATAAAGTTCGACGAGGCCGGCCCGGTGCTGCAGGGGGTGGCGCCGGCCCAGATCGTCCAGGACATCCTGATGCATGGAGGACTGATGGCGTACACGGCCGCACGGTCCGGAAAGGTTCAAGAGGAAAGCAAAGAGGCTGGCGGAAACGCCTCCTGACAATAACCGGGCGAACGAAAAACACAGCACGCCCACATAAGGAAGGAGACATCAAGTGGATAGTACAAAGGCGACCCCAGAAATCCGACGGGCGATGCGCATCACGACAGTAAGCGCGATCGTAGGCACGGCCGTGGAGTGGTATGACTATTATCTTTACGCCACGGCCGCGGCAACAATCATCAATCACCTGTTCTTCCCGTCGTATGACCATCTGACCGGTACGCTTCTCGCGTATGCGAGTTTCGCGATCGGGTTCATCGTGCGGCCGGCGGGCAGCGTGATCTTCGGCCGACTTGGCGACCGCATCGGCCGCAAGGCGGTGCTCTACATCACGCTGTTGCTGATGGGCGGGTCCACGACGCTCATGGGCCTGTTGCCAACGTATGCGAGTGCGGGCCTCTGGGCACCGGTGCTGCTGTGCGTGCTGCGCGCGCTGCAAGGCCTTGGTTCTGGCGCCGAATACGCGGGCGCCGTGCTGATGGTGGTGGAGTATGCGCCGGCGAAACGGCGCGGCTTCTATGCCTCCCTGCCCTATATCGGCGTCGCGCTCGGCCTGCTCTTGTCGCTGGCGAGCTTCCACCTCTCGTCGGTGATATCCAAGGATCATTTCGAGGATTGGGGCTGGCGCATTCCCTTTCTGCTGAGCGCAGTGGTGGTTTTGCTAGGGTTGATAATCCGCAGCCGGTTGAAGGAAACCCCTGTTTTCGAGCAGATCCGCCGCGACGGCGCCGTGTCGCGCGCGCCGATCACCGAAGTTCTGAGAACCTCGCTGCGTCCGATGCTTTGCGCGTGGGGCGCGCGCCTCGGGGACAACTCCCTTGCCTATATTTATGAATCGTTCGTGATTGTCTATGTCACGCAGCAATTGAAATTGCCGAGAGACCTCATTGTCACCGCGCTGATGTGGGGTTCGGTCTTGCAGTGCGTCACGATTCCACTCTTCGGCTGGATGTCGGATCTCATCGGCAGGAAGCCGGTCTACATGCTCGGGGCGATCATATCCGGGATAGCCGTCTTCCCATTCTTTTGGATGTTGCAGACAAAAGATCCTCTCATGATCTACCTGGGGCTGTTCTTGGTTTCGCCCGTCGCCAAGATCATGATGACGTCCGCGCAAAGCGCATGGCTAGCGGAGATGTTCCCGTCTCGCGTGCGCTATACGGGTTTCGCGCTCGCCCGCGAAGTGACATCGCCGATTTCCGGCGGCATCGCGCCGATGGTCGCGGTGGCGCTGCTCGCGGCCGGTGGCGGCTCTCCCCACCTGGTTGCATGGTACGTGGTGGCACTGGGTGCCATCACCACGGTATCCGTGCTGCTCGGACCAGAAACACGCGGCCGCTCGCTGGATGAAACGACACAGGATCTCCCGCACGCACCCATTCGGCAAGCCGCCGTTTCCCAGAACGTACATTGACCTTCGTCAAGTACGCCAGCCCAGGCCCAGGCTTTTCTGCAGCGAGACGTAGTCCTGCAGGAGCGAGGCCTGGCCGGCCACGACGTCCTGCTGCGCCGAGTATTCGACGCGCTGGGCATCGAGCAGGTCGATCAGGCTGGACGCGCCCGCCGCGTAGCGCTGGCGCGTCAACTGCGCCGCGCGCCCGGCGGAGACCTGCACCTGCTGCAGGCGCAGCACGTGCTCGCGCTGATGCCCGTAGCGCGACAAGGCGTCATTGGCATCCTGCAAGGCGGACAGCACGGTTTGCTGGTAGCGGGCGTCGGCCTCGTCGCGCTCGGCCTCGGCCTGGACGATGGCCTGGCGGGTACGGCCGAAGCTCAGGAAATTCCACTGCAGGAAGGGAATGCCCATCCACGTGAAACTGTCCTTGCTCAGCACGTCGCCAAAGCTCGTCGAGGTAAAGCCCAGCACGCCCATCAGCGTCACCTTGGGAAACAGGTCGGCCGTCTTGGCGCCGATCTGCGCATAGCTGGCGGCCAGCCTGCGCTCGGCGGCCCGGATGTCGGGACGCTGCTTGAGCAGCGCGCCCGGGTCGCCCACGGGGACGCTGGCCGGCATGACGGGCAGGTCGCCCGCCGGGGACAATTGCGCGTCCAGGTCGCCCGGGGCCTTGCCCGTCAGCACCGCCAGGCGGTCCAGCGACTCGACGATCTGGGCGTCCAGCGGCAGCAGGGACGCGCGCGTCCCCTCGACCTGGCTGGTGAGCCGCTCCACGTCGAGGTCGGCCGCCGTGCCCGCGGCCCGGCGCCGCCGGGTCAGGTCGAGCATTTTCTGCTGCACCTCGGCCGATTGCTGCGCCAGGCGCAGGCGCTGCTGCTCGTCGCGCAGCCCGATATAGGCCTGCCCAACCTCCGCGGCCAGCGACACCTGCACGTCGGCCAGATCGGCCGACACGGCCTCGGCCTGCGCGGCGGCCGACTCGGTGGCGCGGCGCACGCCGCCGAACAGGTCGAGCTCCCAGGAGGCATCGAAACTGGTGGAATAGAGCTGCAGGGGTCCCTGCCCGCCGGATTGCTGCGACTCGCCGGACTGCTGCGACGAGCCGCCCAGCAGCGACCCGACGTTCGGCGAGCGCAGGCGCGGCGCCGCGACATCGGCCGTCAGGCTGGGCGTCAAGGCCGCCCGCTGCTGCCCGAGCTGGGCGCGGGCCTGGCGCAGGCGGGCTTCGGCTGCGTGCACGTCGGGGCTCTGCGCCAAGGCCGCTTCGATCAGGGCGGTGAGCGTGGCGTCGTTCAACTGCCGCCACCAGTCGCTGGGCGCAGCCTGCGGCACGACGCCGGCCGTGGCGGGCGCGCGCGCATAGGCGGGCGCGGACAGCGCGGCTTGGGCGACAGGCGGGGCATCGTGGTAGTCCGGGCCGACCGCGCAGCCCGCCAACACCACCGCCGAACCCGTCAACACCGTCAACAGCGCGGCAACCCGCGGCACAAGGTGAAACGTCATGCGCATCGTCGCAGGCATTCAGTGCTCCATCGGCTTGGGCGGGCCGCTCCTGGGCGTCTTGAGCAGCAGCGCCAGCGGTATGCAGGCCAGGAGCGCGATTGCCAGCCAGTAATAGGTATCGATATAAGTCATGACCAGGGCCTGCTGCTGTATCTGCCGGGCCAGCAGGCCCAGGCTGCGCAGCTGCGCGTAGGCCAGGTCGCCGGTGCGGGCGAACCAGCTGGCGGACGTGTTGGCCACATAGTCCTGCGCCAAGGTGGAATTGGCGGTGATCGATTCACGCAACGTGGCCACGTGGTAGGTCGTGCGCCGGTCGATCAGGATGCCGATGAGGGCCAGGCCCACCGAGCCGCCGAGGTTGCGCGCCATATTGAAGAAGCCCGCGGCATCGCCGGAGTCCTCGCGCGAAACGGCCGCCATCGAGGCCTGGTTGAGCGGCATCATGGCCAGGATCTGCGCCACGCCGCGCAGGAACTGCGAACCGTAGAAATCATGGCCCACGCTCTGCGCCGTGATGCCCAGGTCCAGCCAGCAGCTGACCGCGAACATGAGCAGGCCCGGGATCACCAGCAGGCGGAAGTCCATCTTGCCCAGGAGGCGCGGCAGGATGGGCATCATCAGGAACGACGGAATGCCCGAGACCAGCATGATGCCCCCGGCCTGCTCGGCGTTGTAGCCGGCGACCAGCCCGAGGAACTGCGGGATCAGGTAGGACACCCCGTACAGGCCCGCCCCCACCGCGAACACGATGAGGATCACGCTGGCGTAGCTCGGATTGCGCATCAGGGACAGGCGCATGACCGGCCGCTCGGCCGTGAACTGCGACAGGGCGATCAAGGCCATGCCGACGACCGACACGATGGTGAGCGTGACGATCATGGACGAATCGAACCAGTGCTCGCGCTGCCCTTCTTCCAGCACGACGGTCAGCGAGCTGAGCCCCATCGCCAGGCCGGCGATGCCCACCCAGTCGGCCTTGATGAAGTCGCCCCAGCGCGCGCGCTCGGTGGGCAGGCCGATGATCAGCAGCACGGCCAGCATCCCGCAGATGGGCATATTGACCAGGAAGCACCAGTGCCAGCTGATGTTCTCGGCCAGCCAGCCGCCCACCACGGGCCCGAGCAGGGGGCCGAGCAGCACCGTCAGGCCGAACACCGTCATGCCGATGGGCATCTGCGAGCGCGGCAGGCGCGAGCGGATGATGGTCTGCGCCGTCGGGATCATGGCGCCGCCGGTAAAGCCCTGGCCGATGCGCCCGGCGATCATCTGCCCCAGGCTGCCCGACATGCCGCACATGATCGAGAACAGCGCGAACAGCACCGTATTGCCCAGCAGGAAGTTGCGCAGGCCGAACACGCGGGTGAGCCAGGCCGCCAGCGGGATCATCACGATTTCCGACATCAGGTAGCCGGTGGAGATCCAGGTGCCTTCGGTGCCGGTGGCGCCGATCGCGCCCTGGATCTGCGGCAATGCCGAGTTGGTGATCGAGATGTCGAGCGTGGCCGTCAGCGCGCCCAGCGAACCGGCGGCCACCGCGATCCAGTCGCCGACCGTGGCGCGCGGCTCCTCGTGGGCGGCGCCGGCGTCAACCATGATTGCCGTCCTGGCGCGTCTCGACGTCCACGGTCACCGACAGGCCGGGCAGCAGCCGGTCGGCGTTCCCGCCCGCCTCGACGCGGATGCGCACCGGCACCCGCTGCACGATCTTGGTGAAGTTGCCCGTGGCGTTTTCCGGGGGCAGCAAGGCGAACTGCGAGCCGGTGCCCGGGGCGAAGCTGTCGACCACGCCATGCAGCTTCACGCCCGGCAGCGCGTCCACCGACAGGGTGGCGGGCTGGCCGGGACGCATGCGGCCCAGCTGCGTTTCCTTGAAATTGGCCACCAGGTAGACGTCCTGCACCGGCACCACCGTCAGCATGCGGGTGCCGGGCTGCACGAACTGCCCGACCCGCACGCTGCGGTCGCCCACCCGGCCGGCGATCGTGGCGCGCACCAGGGTGTCCTGCATGTCGAGTTCGGACTGGCGCGCGCTGGCCTGCGCGGCGGTCAGCTGCGCGCGCGACTGCGCGATCTGCGTGGTGGCCACCTGGATCTGGGTCCTGGCCACGTTGACGGCCGCATTGTTGGCCGCCAGCGCCGCCAGGGCCTGGTCGCGCTCGCTCACCAGGTCCGCCAGGCGTTCGTTGGTTTCCGCCCCGGCCGCGGCCAGCGGCGTGTAGCGGCGGACCTCTTCGCTGGCATGGCGGGCCTTGATGTCGGCCATGTGCGCCTGGGCCTCGGCCTGGACCGCGTTGGCCTGCTGCTGCTGGATTTCCGCCTCGGAACGGGCGATGTCGGCCTGGCGCGCGGCAATCGTCGCATTGGCCTGGTCGAAGGAGGCCTGGTATTGGCGCGCGTCGATGCGCACCAGCGGATCCCCCGCCTTGACCGCCTGGTTGTCCCCGACCAGGACCTCGGCCACATAGCCGCTGACCTTGGGCGCCATGGTGACGCTGTCGGCCTGCAGATAGGCATCGTCCGTGCTTTCGATGAAACGCCCCGCCAGCAGCCAGTACGCCAACCAGGCAACCACAGCCAGGATAATGAGCATGCCTATTGCAATAAAATATTTCCGCTTGCCAGAACGGGCGCTTGCCGCATCCTGGGGAACTGCTGCCGCTGAAACTGGGGGGGAACTGGACATAGGCACGACCGGGGCAATGATGGATGGCGTGATTTTATAGGTTGGCGCCCGCCGGTTTCACGATCAGCACATTCCGTGCCGGAATTCCTGTCCCCGACCTTACAATCCGTACCAGTTACGAAGGACAACCCGCCTTGTCGCCCTGACGAGTCAACGGAGATACTCGATGTTTCGAGCAGGTCAACTCAACCTCCACTACAGCGCCTTGGTCGTCGCATCCGGCCTTGCCTGCGCGCTCTGCAATGGCCTGCCGTTCTTCATCCTGACCCAGCACTTGGGCCTCGGGGAGATGCCGGACATCCACTGGGCGCGGGGCCTGGTCGTCATGGCGGCCTTTTTCTGCTTCTCGAACTTCAGGCTGCTCATCACGGCGCGCCACCTGTGGTGGATACTCTACCGCGGCTTCTTCCGCTGGATCTGGGTGCTGCTCGCCGCCGTGCTGGGCCTTTTCTATATGGTGCACACCCAGGAAGAGACCGAGCGGGCGCGGCAGCTGATCTCCCAGTGGGCGCTGGTGGCGCTGCCCCTGCAGCTGGCCTGCCTGGCCGCCCTGCGCGGCTTCATCCACCAGATCAACAACCTGGCGGGGAACCGGCGCAAGGCCGTGTTCTTCGGCATGAGCCCTCAGGCCAGCACCCTGTACCTGCGCTTGCAGCGCTCTCCCATCCTGGGCATCGAGGTCACCGGCTACTACGCCGAAGCGCCTGTCGCCAGCAACTTCCATGGGCTGGTGCCGCCTTACCTGGGCCGCTACGAAACCGCCTGGCCGCGCATACAGGCCTCCGAATTCGACATGGTGTTCATCCAGCCCTACATCCATTACGGCCAGGAGCGCAGCGACCAGATCTTCGAGCAGTTGTACAACTCGACATCGACCATCTACATGGTGCCGGAAACCCAGTGGATATCGAACGTCACGCTCTCGAGCGTGGACATTGCCGGGATCACGCTCCTGTCGGTCCACGACACGCCCATCATCGGCGCCGCCCGCCAGCTCAAGCGCCTGATGGACCTGGTGATCGGCGGCATCGCATTCCTGCTGCTGTCGCCGGTCATGCTGGCGGCGGCCCTGGCCGTGCGGCTCGACACGCCGGGGCCCATACTCTTCAAGCAAGTCCGCTACGGCGAACGCGGCCAGCCCTTCCATGTCTACAAATTCCGCTCGATGTACACCGACACGGGCGGGCCGCTGCGGCAAGTCAGCCAGAGCGATCCGCGCGTGACGCGCGTGGGCCGGTTCCTGCGCCGCACATCTCTCGACGAACTGCCGCAATTGCTCAACGTGCTGCTGGGCTCGATGAGCCTGGTCGGCCCGCGCCCGCACGCCGTCGTCCACAACGAGCTCTACCGCCAGCAGATCAACGGCTACATGCTGCGCCATAGCATCAAGCCGGGCATCACCGGATGGGCGCAGGTCAACGGGCTGCGCGGCGAGACCGACACCCTGGAGAAAATGGAGCGCCGGCTCGAATACGACCGCTACTACATCACGCACTGGTCGCTGGGCCTGGACTTCTGGATTCTGCTGCGCACGGTCTGGACCGTGGTGCACGGCAACAACGCCTATTGATACGGCAGGCTCAGCGGTCGCGCCACTGCCGCCACAGCAGGCCGAAGAACTTCAGGTCGTCGTACAGATAGCGGCGAACCAGCCGGCGCGGCTCGCTGCCCATGCGCCACAGCCATTCCAGGCCGTTGCGCTGCATCCAGACCGGCGCGCGGCTCTGCAGGCCGATGGCAAATCGCATGGCCATGCCCGCGCACAGGATGATGCCGCCGGGCAGCGTCGGCCCGTAGCGGAAGGCCCACTTCTCCTGCTTGGGCATGCCCAGGCAGGCGAACACGACCTGCGGCGCAAGCTCGCGGATGCGGCGCGCGTGCTCCTCCGCTTCGGGCCCCTCGGGATCGTATCGCATGGAGGCGCTG
>DASWPO010000349.1:0-22204 GCA_036404015.1 Bordetella sp.
ACCCCGCCCGCCAGTGTTATGGGAATTACTTGGCCAGCAGTTCCGACAGAATATCCAGGGCGCGGTCGAATTGCGCCTCGGGGATGGTCAGGGGATACAGGAAGCGCAGCACGTTGCCGTACACGCCGCAAGACAGCAGGATAAGACCTTTTTCGGCGGCCTGCTTGATGACGTTCGACACGGCGGCGGCATCGGGCTCGCCGTTCGCGTCGACCAGTTCGCAGGCGACCATCGAGCCCAGGTTGCGCACGTCGGCGATCTTCTTGTTGCCGGCCTGCAGTTGCTTGAGGCGGGCGGCCAGCTTGTCGCCGAGCGCGGCGGCGCGGGCGCACAGGTTTTCTTCCTGGATGACGTCCAGCACGGCGAGCGCGGCGGCCACCGACAGCGGGTTGCCGGCATAGGTGCCGCCCAGGCCGCCGGGGGCGGGGGCGTCCATGATCTCGGCGCGGCCCACCAGGCCCGACAGGGGGAAGCCGCCGGCCAGGCTCTTGGCCATGGTGATGATGTCGGCCTGGACGCTGTGGTGCTCCATGGCGAACATCTTGCCGGTGCGGGCGAAGCCGGTCTGCACTTCGTCGACGATGAACACGATGCCGTGCTCGTCGCAGACCTTGCGCAGGGCGACCATCAGCTCGGGCGGGGTGATGTTGAAACCGCCTTCGCCCTGCACGGGCTCGATGATGATGGCGGCGACGCGCTTGGGATCGATGGACGACTTGAACAGCAGGTCGAGCGCCTTGATCGAGTCGGCCACCGAGGTGCCCTGGGTGGCGTTGGGGAAGGGCACATGGAAGACGTCGGGCACCATGGAGCCGAGCGCCAGCTTGTAGGGGGCGACCTTGCCGGTCAGCGTGACCGTCATGTGGGTGCGGCCGTGGAAGGCGCCCGTGAAGGCGACGACGCCCGGGCGGCCGGTGTGGACGCGGGCGATCTTGAGCGCGTTTTCGTTCGCTTCGGCGCCGGTGGTGAAGAAGGCGGCCTTCTTCAGGCCGTCGATGGGCGCCAGGACGGCCAGCTTTTCGGCCAGGGCGATGTAGCTTTCGTAGGGAACGATCTGATAGGCGGTGTGGGTGAACTGGTTGAGCTGCTCGGTGACGGCGGCGATCACCTTGGGGTGGCGGTGGCCGGTGGCCAGCACGGCGATGCCGCCGGCGAAGTCGATGTATTGCTTGCCGGCGGTGTCCCACAGCGTGGCGTTTTCGGCGCGGGCGGCATAGAAATCGAATTGGACGCCGACGCCGCGGGGGGTGGCCAGCTGGCGGCGGGTGGTCGTGTCTAGGTTTTGCATGGGGACCTCGGATCGGTGGGACGCCGTGGCGCGGCGGAAAAAGAGGGGAGAGCCTGTAGCGAAATTTAATGCTAGGATGGCTCCATTAGTGAGAGCCACTTCTGCAAGATTGGTGGAGCCAATTGCATACCATTGCCGGTGACCTGCTGCTGCTGCGGCTGGGCGAGGCGGCCGACGGCCCCATGAACCAGCGGCTGTACCGCTGCCTGCGCGAGGCCATTCTGGACGGCACCATTGCCGCCGACACGCGGCTGCCTGCCTCGCGGGACCTGGCGGCCGAACTGGGCATCGCCCGCAATACCGTGATGCACGTCTATGCCCAATTGCAGGCCGAGGGCTATACGCGCAGCCGGCAGGGCAGCGGCACCTATGTCACCGACACCCTGCCCGACGCCTACCTGGCCAGCGGCCGCAACGCGCGGCGCGCCAGCATGGTGCCCGCAAGGCCGGCCTTGTCCGCGCGCGGCGCGCGCATCGTCGACGGCGCGTTGGCCTCGCCTTTCCAGTGGGGGGCCTTCATGCCGGGGGTGCCCGACGTGACCGAGTTCCCCCACCAGAAATTCGGCCGCATCGCCGGCGCCCTGTGGCGCAAGCCGCCGCCCGAGCTGCTGACCTACTCCTACGGCGGCGGCCTGCCGGCGCTGCGCGAGACGCTGGCGCAGCACCTCGCGATCACGCGTTCCATCGATTGCGACCCCGAGCAGATACTGCTGACCGAAGGGGTGCACCAGGGCATAGATCTGATCGCCCGCATTCTCGGCGAGGCGGGCGACACGGCCTGGATCGAGAACCCGGGCTACTGGGGCGCGCGCTCCGTCCTGCAGGCCAACGGCATCCGGGCCGTGCCGCGCGCGGTGGACGAGGAAGGCATGCACCTGCCGACCGAACCGGTGGCGGCGCCGCCGCGCCTGCTCTTCGTGACGCCATCGCACCAGTATCCCCTGGGGCCGGTGATGTCGCTGGCCCGGCGGCGCCAATTGCTGGCCCTGGCGCGGCAATGGGGCAGCTGGATCGTCGAGGACGACTACGACAGCGAGTTCCGCTTCACGGGCCGCCCCATTCCCTGCCTGCAGGGCCTGGAGCCCGATACCCCGGTGATCTACCTGGGCACGTTCAGCAAGACCCTCTACCCCGGCCTACGGCTGGCCTACCTGGTGCTGCCCAAGGCGCTGGTGCCGGCCTTCCAGGCCGCGCACGCCGAGCTGTACCACGAAGGCCACCTGATGACGCACGCGGCCGTGGCGACCTTCATGGCCGAAGGGCATTACGCGGCCCGTGTGCGGCGCATGCGCATGCTGTACGGGCGGCGCCGCGCCATGCTGGTCAACCTGATCGAGCGGCGCCTGGGGCAGCACTGGCTGCATCGCGACTCCAGCGATGCCGGCCTGCACCTGGTGCTGGACCTGCCCGAAGACCTGTCCGACGAGGCGGTGGTGCGTGCCGCCCATGCCCGCGGCGTGCTGACGCGACCGCTGTCGCGCTATTACGATGCCTCGGATGGCAAACCCGGCGGCGAGCCGCCGCGGCAGGGCCTGCTGCTGGGCTACGCCTGCGTGCCCGAGGCCGACATCGCCCGCAAGTTCGAAGTGTTGCTCGACAGCCTGGCCGAGGTGGCCCGGTTGCGCGGGAAAGCATCGTGAGGCAAAGCCGGCGGCCTTGCGTAAACTACGCCAGTTTCCTCGCCGAGCCGGTCCGCACCGGCCTGGCGCCTTGTGGAGAATGCAGGCATGTCTGATGAATCGAGTCCCTTGCCGCCCGAGGTGATGGCGTCCGTGGCCTATCTGGAAGGCCGGCGGGAGTGCGAGGTTCCCATCGAGGATATCCCCGGCTATATCGGCCGCGAGGATCGCCTGCTCTGGATAGGCCTGCGCGAACCCACCGAGGACCTGCTGGTGCGCGTGCTGGCCCAGCTGGGCGCCGATTCGCGCTGCCGCGAGGACATGCTCGAGCCGCATGCGCGGCCCAAGGTGCTCGACTACGGCGACCTGGTGCTGGTGGTGGCCATCATGGTCGAGGTGCAGGCCGAACGGCCCATGTTCGGCGAAACCCAGATCCTGATCGGCGAAGGCTTCCTGCTGACCGTGCGGCGCGGTTCGGTGGCGCCCTATGCCACCTTGCGCGCGCGCCTGGAGTCCGTGCCCGGCCTGCTCAAGCGCGGCAGCGACTATGTGGCTGCCGAGCTGCTCGATCTGCTGGTCGACCGCTATGCGGTGGCGTTGCACCGGCTTGAGTCCCAGGTCGAGGCGGCCGAGCAGAAGCTGCTCATCCGCGGCTCCGGCATGGCCGACATCCGCAAGCTCTATCGCCAGCGCCGCGACCTGCTGCGCATCCATACCGCGCTGGCGCCCATGGTCGAGATCAGCCGCCGCCTGGCGCGCGTCGAGATGGGGCCCATCGATGCGCAGGCCCGCCCGTATTTCGGCGAGGTGGCCGACCGCGTGCAGCGTATCGACGAACTGATCAACGCCCTGCGCGAAGCCCTGGTGTTCGCCTTCGAAGCCAGCCAGATGATGGCGCAGGCCCAGCAGAACGACACCACCCGCAAGCTGGCGGCCTGGGCGGCCATCCTGGCCGTGCCGACCGCCGTGGCGGGCATCTACGGCATGAACTTCGAGTTCATGCCCGAGCTGCACTGGCACTGGGGCTACTACATGGTATTGCTCGGCATGGCGGCGGTCTGCGGCACGCTCTACTGGCGCTTTCGCCGGGTTAGGTGGCTGTAATCCTTTTTCGAGGTGACGGGTTGAACAGCTACGAAAGACAAGCCGTGCGCGGCCTGGCCGGCGGCATCCTGGGGCGCCGCCTGGGCGCCGGCCTGAGCGTCCTGGTGCTGGCGGCAGCGGGAGTCCTGCTGCATCGCTACCTGCCCTCGACGGGCGGGACGGGGGCGGCGCATGCTTCTTCGCCGGGCAGCTCGGTGCCCGCCGGGGCCTACGATCTGGTGGGCACGATAGTCAAGGTGGCCGACGGCGACACCGTCACGCTATTGACCGACGAGCGCCAGCAGCACCGCATCCGGCTCGACAGCATCGACTCGCCGGAAGCGTCCCACGGCGCCGACGAGCCCGGCCAGCCCTTTGCCGAGGCGGCCCGCCAGAACCTGGCCGCGCTGGTGGCGGGCAAGCATCTCACGGCGCGCTGCTACGAGACCGACCAATACCGCCGCGATGTCTGCGCCCTGATGCTGGATGACGGCTCGTCGGCCAACCGCGCCCAGGTCGCGGGCGGCTATGCCTGGGCCTACACGGCGCGGCACGGCGCCTACCTGCGCGACGGCGCCATGCCCGCGCTGCAGCGCCAGGCCAGGCAGGCCGGCCTCGGCCTGTGGGCGCGACCGGGGGCGGGCGAGCCCTGGAAATGGCGCTACGACTGCTGGAAGCAGCGCCAGTGCCAGTGATGCCGCGCGCGCTGGCGGCCTGCCTGGCCTGGGCCTGGGTGCTGATGCTGGCACTTGCCGGATTGTCGGGCTGTTCGCCCGACAATCCCATCAACAGCCCCTATGCCGGCGGCAGCCTGGCCAGCAACACGTTCTATACGGCCTTCGTCGGCCGTTCGCCCAAGTACCTCGATCCGGCCAGTTCCTACTCGACCGACGAGACGCCCTACACCTACAACATCTACGAAACGCTCTACGGCTATCACTACCTGAAGCGGCCCTATGAACTGGTGCCGCGCGCCGCGGCCGCCATCGATCCGCCGCGCTACCTGGATGCCCAGGGCCATGTCCTGCCCGCCGACGCGCCGGGCGACCAGATCGCCGAGAGCGTCTACGACATCCGCATCCGGCCCGGCATCCGCTATCAGCCGCATCCGGCGCTGGCCCGCCGCGCCGACGGCAGCTACGCCTATTACCCCGTGCCGGCCGATGTGCTCGCGCATGCGTTTGCCCTGACCGACTTCGCGCAGACGGGCACGCGCGAGCTGACGGCCCAGGATTTTGTCTATGCCTTCCGGCGGCTGGCCAGCCCGCGCGTGGTCTCGCCCATCTACTCCCTGATGGCGGACTATGTGGTGGGACTGAAGGACTATGGCGACGCGCTGCGCAAGCGCGATGCCGCCCTGCGGCAGGGACTGCCCCCGGGCACGCGCGACCTGCCCTGGCTGGACCTGCGCGAACCCGATGGCTTCGACGGCGTGCAGGCGCTCGACGGCCACACGCTGCGCATCCGCGTGAAGGGCAAGTATCCGCAGTTCAAGTACTGGCTGGCCATGACCTTCACCGCGCCGGTGCCCTGGGAGGCCGACCGCTTCTACAGCCAGCCCGGCATGGCCGGGCACGACCTGTCGCTCAATACCTGGCCCATCGGCACCGGGCCCTATATGCTGGTGGAGTCGCTGCCCAATCGACGCCACGTGCTGGCGCGCAATCCCAATTTCCACGGCGAGCCTTATCCCTGCGAGGGAGAGCCGGGCGACCGCGAGCAGGGCCTGCTCGACGATTGCGGCAAGCCCACGCCCTTCATCGACCGCATCGTATTCAGCATCGAAAAGGAATCGGTGCCCCTGTCGGGGAAATTCCTCCAGGGCTATTACGACGTGCCCCAGGTCGAGCGCGGCGACTACGGCGTGGCCATGCGCGTGGCTGCGGGCGACTCGGCCGACAAGGCCCGGCTGTATCGCGAGCACGGCATACGCCTGCCGTCCACGGTCGAGACGGCCAACTGGTATATGGGCTTCAACTGGCTCGATCCGGTGGTGGGGCGCGGCGACACGCCCGAACAGCAGGAAAAGAACCGCAAGCTGCGGCAGGCCATCAGCATCGCCTTCGACTGGGAAGAGCACGTGGCCGTGTTCGAGGATGGGCAGGCCCAGGTGGCGCATGGTCCCGTGCCGCCCGGGGTGGTGGGTTTCCAGAATCTGCCGGCCGGCTACAACCCCGAGGTCTACGACCTGGTCGACGGCAAGCCCGTGCGCAAGTCCCTGGACGTGGCCAAGCGCCTGCTGGCCGAGGCCGGCTACCCCAGCGGCCGCAGCAGCAGGACGGGCGAGCCCCTGGTGCTTTACTACGATGCCATGAGCGGCGCGGGCGGCGATCCGCAGTTCGACTGGATGCGCCGCCAGCTGGCCAAGATCGGCATCCAGATGGACGTGCGCTCCACCGACTACAACCGCTTCCAGGACAAGATGCGGCGCGGCGCGGCGCAGTTGTTCATGTGGGGCTGGAATGCCGACTACCCGGATGCGGAAAATTTTCTGTTCCTGCTGTATGGCCCCAACGGCAAGGCCCAGCATGGCGGTGAAAACGCCGCCAACTACGAAAACCCGGAATTCGACAAACTCTTCGAGCAGATGAAATACCTCGACGACGGTCCGGGAAAAGCCCGGCTGGTGGCCCGCATGGTGGCCATCGTGCGGCATGACGCGCCCTGGATGTTCGGCTACTTCCCGCTGTCGGGCGGGGCCTACCAGCAGTGGGTGGGCAATGCCAAGCCTACGCAGATGGTGCGCAATACCCTGCAGTACATGAAGCTCGACACGGCCTTGCGGGTCAAGAGCGTGCTTGCGTGGAACCGGCCCATCTGGTGGCCCCTGCCGTTGCTGGCCTTGCTGCTGTGCCTGGCCGTGCGGCCGGCCTGGGCGGCGCTGCGCCGCCGCGAGCGGCAGGCCGCCTTGCCGCCGGTCCGTCCGGCCGTCCCGCCTGGATCGCCTGGCCCGGGAGGACGGCCATGATCGCTTATATCGCGCGGCGCCTGCTGTATGGCGTGTTGATCCTGCTGGGCGTCAACCTGCTGACCTTCGTGCTTTTCTTCGCGGTGAACACGCCCGACGACATGGCGCGCCTGGCCATCGGCGGGCAGCGCACCAGCGAAGAGGCCGTGGCCAAATGGAAGGTCGAGCACGGCTACGACAAGCCGCTCTTCTACAACGCGGCCAGGCATGGCGCCGCGCGCTATACCGACACGATTTTCTACCAGCGCTCCGTGCCGCTGCTGGCCATGGATTTCGGTGCTTCGGACGCGGGACGCGACATCGACCGCGAGATCGGCGCGCGCATGGGCCCCAGCCTGGCGCTGGCCGTGCCCACCTTCATCCTGGGCCTCGCGGCCAGCGTGGCGTTCGCCTTGCTGCTGGTGTATTTTCGCGCGACGCGGCTGGACTTCTGGGGCGTGGTCGCCTGCGTGGTGATGCTGTCCATCTCGGGGCTGTTCTACATCATCGCGGGGCAGTGGCTGTTTTCCAAGGTGTTGCGGCTGGTGCCGTATTCGGGCTATTCGGGCGGGCTGGATGTCTTGAAGTTCCTGGCCTTGCCGGTGGTGGTGGCCGTGGTCTCGCGCCTGGGCCCGGAAGCGCGCTTCTACCGCGCCCTGTTCCTGGAAGAGATCGGCAAGGACTACGTGCGCACGGCGCGCGCCAAGGGGCTGACCGAACGCGTCGTGCTGTTTCGCCATGTGCTGAAAAACGCCATGCTGCCCATCCTGACCGGGACGGTCTCGGCCATTCCGCTGCTTTTCATGGGCAGCCTGATCGCCGAGTCGTTTTTCGGCATACCGGGCCTGGGCAGCTACACCATCGACGCCATCAACGCGCAGGATTTTTCCATCGTGCGGGCCATGGTGTTCCTGGGGGCGGCGCTGTATATCGTGGGCCTGATCCTGGCCGACATTTCCTACACGCTGGCCGATCCCCGCGTGCGTTTCAAGTAGGCGACCCGCGGAGCCGACATGTTCAAACCGATACTGCTCTGGACCGACGCTGCCCTGTTCCTGCTGCTGGCCTGCGTGCTGGCCTATGCCTGGCATGCGGCGCGCAGCGCCACCTTGCGCGCCGCCTGGGCGCAGGTGTCGCGCAGCGCGCCGGCCATGTGTTCGGCGGTGGTCCTGCTGGTGATGGCGGCGATCGGCCTGCTGGACTCGCTGCACTACCAGCCGCGCCTGCCGCCGGTGCCCGGCGCGCCGGCCGACGCCCCGGCGGTGTACGCGCCCGCCGTGCGCTCGGCGCTCGACGGCCTGCTCGACGCCACGGTGCTCACGCGCACCGAGAAGACCTATTCCGCGCCGCTGGCCTGGCGCCAGTTCACCAAGGAAACCCTGCTGGTCGATGGGCAGCCGGCGAGCGCCGGGCCGTCCCAGGCGGGCGATCCTCCCCGGGGGGACGGCGCGCAGCGCCAAGGGGGCGCTGTCATTCGCGATTTTCCGCGCTTGCGGCATGGCGGCGCCTATTTGACGGACCCTGGCGCGCAGTGGCTGCCGGACCTGCGCATGCGCCTGGGGTGGGGGCTGGCTGGCGGCGCCCTGGCGGCCTTGCTCGCCGGCGCGCTGCTGGGCGCGGTCCTGGCCAGGCGGCATGGCGGTTGGCGGGCCGCGGTGAGCGCGCTATGCCGGGGACGCACGGACTTGCCCTGGCGGCCCGTGTTCTGCACGGTCGCGGCGCTGTGCCTGCTGGTCGGCGCGGTGGCCGGCCTGGCCAGCGGCTATCACGTGCTGGGCACCGACCGCACGGGCAACGACGTGCTGTGGCAGTCGCTCAAGAGCGTGCGCACAGCGCTGGTGATAGGCAGCCTCACCACGGCCGCCATGCTGCCGCCGGCCATTTTCTTCGGCATCGCATCGGGCTACTTCAAGGGCCGCGTCGACGACGCCATCCAATACCTCTACACCACCATCACCGCCATTCCCGGCGTGCTGCTGGTGGCCGCCTGCGCCCTGATGATGCAGGTGTATATCGACCGCCACGCCAGTCTTTTCAATACCTCGGCGGCGCGGGCCGACCTGCGTCTTTTCCTGCTGTGCATGATCCTGGGCCTGACGGGCTGGGCCGGCCTGTGCCGCCTGCTGCGCGCCGAGACCCTCAAGCTGCGCGAGCTCGACTATGTGCAGGCGGCGCGCGCCTTCGGGATCTCGCACTGGCGCATCATGCGCCGGCACCTGCTGCCCAATGTCATGCACCTGGTGCTGATCACCGTGGTGCTCGAGTTTTCTGGCCTGGTGCTGTACGAGGCCGTGCTGTCCTACCTGGGCATAGGCGTGGATCCGAGCATGAATTCCTTCGGCGCCATGATCGACGGGGCGCGTCTCGAAATGTCGCGCGACCCGATGATCTGGTGGAACCTCTTCGCCGCCTTCGTCTTCATGCTGGCCCTGGTGCTGGCGGCCAACCTGTTCGCCGACGCGGTGCGCGAGGCCTTCGATCCGCGCCTGCGCCGGCGCAAGGCCGGCAAGCCTGTCGCCGCGGACGCGGGAGCCTTGCCATGAACGCGCCCTTGCTCGACGTGACGGACCTGAGCGTGGACGTGGACGGCGAGTTCGGCCTGGTGCGGGCCGTCAAGCGCCTGCGATTCGCCGTGGCGCGCGGCGAAACCTTCGCCCTGGTGGGCGAGTCCGGCTGCGGCAAGAGCCTGACGGCGCTGGCCTTGCTGCGGCTCCTGCCGGAAGCCGGCCGCATCGCGGGCGGGCAGGCCTGGCTGGAGGGCGGCGATCTCAACCAGCTGCCGGAGGCCGCCATGCGGACCGTGCGCGGCGGGCGCATCGGCGTCATCTTCCAGGAACCGGCCACCAGCCTGAATCCGGTCATGCGGGTGGGCGACCAGATCGTCGAGACGCTGCGGGCGCATACCGATTTGCGCGGCGCGGCGGCGCGCGAGCGGGCCGTGCACTGGCTGAGCCGCGTGGGCATTCCCGACCCGGCGCAGCGCCTGGACGACTATCCCTTCCAGTTCTCGGGCGGGCAGAAGCAGCGCATCATGATCGCCATCGCGCTGGCCGCCGAGCCCAGCCTGCTGATCGCCGACGAGCCGACCACGGCGCTGGACGTCACCGTGCAAGCCCAGGTGCTGGCGCTCTTGGCCGACATCCAGCGCGAACTGGGCATGGCGGTGTTGCTGATCACCCACGACCTGGCCGTGGTGCGCCAGGTGGCCCACCACGTGGCCCTGATGCGCGCCGGCGAGATCGTCGAAAGCGCGTCCGCGGCCGATTTTTTCGCGGCGCCGCGCCATGCTTACGCGCGTGAACTGTTCGACGCCATTCCCACTTACGCCAAGCGCGGGCGGCCCCTCTCGGCCGTGGGCCGGGCGGCATGGGCGGCCGGGAGCGGGCAGCCGGCCGCGCGTGCGCCGGGCGAGGTGGTGCTCGATGTGCGGGACCTGCGGGTGCATTATCCCGTCCGGCACAAGGCATGGCGGCGCGACTGGGTCAAGGCGGTCGACGGCGTGAGCTTCACCCTGCGGGCGGGCGAGACCCTGGCGCTGTTGGGCGAATCGGGCTGCGGCAAGACCACCACGGCCAAGGCCTTGTTGAGACTGGCCGAGGGCGCCCGCGTCACGGGCCAGGCCCTGCTGGCGGATCGCGATGTGCTGACCGCGTCGCGGGGCGAACTGCGCCGTTTGCGGCGCGACATCCAGATCGTGTTCCAGGATCCGTACGCGTCGCTCGACCCGCGCATGCGGGTGGGCGAGATCCTGGACGAAGGCATTGCCGCCCTGCGTCCCGAACTGCCGGCGGCCCAACGCGCCGGGCGGGCGCGCAGCCTGCTGGCGCGGGTCGGCCTGCCCGCGAACGCGGCGCAGCGCTATCCGCACGAATTCTCCGGCGGCCAGCGCCAGCGCATCGCCATTGCGCGGGCCCTGGCGGTCGAGCCCCGGGTGCTGGTCTGCGACGAGCCCACCTCGGCCCTGGATGTGTCGGTGCAGGCGCAGATACTCGACCTGCTGCGCGAGCTGCAGGCCGAACTGGGCATTGCCTATCTCTTCATCACGCACAACTTCAGCGTGGTCGAATACCTGGCCGACCGGGTGGCGGTCATGCACGGCGGGCGCATCGTCGAATGCGACACGGCCCACGCCGTGCTGCACGCGCCGAGCCACGCCATGACGCGCCGCCTGCTCGAGGCCGTGCCGCGCCTGGACTTCGGCGCCGGCCCGCGCGCATAAAAAACGCGCCTTGGGACAAGGCGCGTATCAAAAACGGGGAAGCGTTCTTGGCCGCTTCCGCGCGAGGGGATCCGACCGGTCAGGACGGGAACCGCAACTCAGTCATTCCAGGTTTCCACCCCGGGACGGGCATGCAGCCAGGCCAGCGCGTCGTGACGCAGGGCGCGCATGTACTGGGTCAGGAAGGCCTGCACGGCATGCAGCTGCTGCGTGTCGAACTGGCGGCCGATGAAGGAGACTTCGTCGGCCAGCGCCTGCTGGGCCTGCACCAGCTCCTGGCACTTTTCCTTGATCGGGCGGATGACGATGATGCGGCGATCCAGGGGATGGCGGCCGCGCTCGACATAACCGGCCGCTTCCAGGCGGTTGATCAGCGCGGTGGTGCCGCCCCAGCTGATGCCCATCAGCTGGGCCAGTTGGCCGGTGGGCAGGGCGCCGAGCTCCTGCACCAGTTCCAGGGCCTTGAGCTCGGTCACCGACAGGTCCAGCTTTTCGGCGATGGCGGCCTGGTTGGCGGCCAGGTAGACGCCGAGCCGGCGGTTCATCACCAGGGTGATGTCGGCGATGGCGCCGGAGCGGGCCGAGACTTCCTCGGATTCTTCGCGCTGATCGTTGCGGCGTTCCTGCAGGAAGTACACGCGATCATTGGGCTGTTCCAACATGCGTTTCTCCGGGTTGGGGTGCGTGAGATGGGAAGGATTCATGGGAGGCTGTTTTCCGCATCCGCCGGCTTACTTCAGGCCGCCGGTGACGCCGGTCACCAGGCCGCCGAGCAGGCCGCCCAGACCACCCAGGCCGCCAGCGGCGCCCGTGGAGCCGGTAGCCGAACCGGTGGCGGAGGTCACGCCATTGACTACCGTGCTCAGCGTGTTGGTCACGCCGCCGACCAGGTTGGTCAGGGGCGCGGCGGCCGATCCGGCCGAACCCGTCGAGGCGATGGGCGCCGCGCTGGCGAGCGTGGTGGTCACGGCGGTGATCACGTTGCTCACCGTTTTGGTCAGCGAGCCGTTGCTCAGGCTGCCAGCCCCGGTGGGCGCGCCGGCGACACCGCCCGTCACGCCGGCAAGCAGCGCAGTCACCGGAGCCGTTACCGTGCCCAGGCCGCCAGTCGCGCCGCCGGCCGAACCCGTGATCGGGTTGAGCAGGCCGCCGGTCAGGTTGGAGGTCAGGGCCTGGACGCCGGCGGTCGCCGAGGTCAGTGTCGAACCGACCGGGTTGGCCGTCGCGGTGGGGGCGTTGACCACGCCGCCCAGGCTGCCCACGGCGCTGCCCACGTCGGCCAGCGTGGCCGACAGGCCGGTTTTCTGGGCCAGCGAGTTGTCGCCCAGTTTGGTCACGGCGCCGTCCACATTGGTCAGCAGGCTGGCGACGGGCGCGCCCAGCTTGGTCGCGGCGCCGACTTTCTGCGTCAGGCCGGTCACCGTGGAGACGGCGGGATCGACGACCGGGTCGACGGCGTTGCCGACATTGGCCAGCACGGTGGTCGCGCCGAGCGGCAGCACATTGTCGACGGCCGCGCCGGTGTTGGTCAGGCCGGGCTGCAGCGTGCCGCCGGAGGTGGCGTTGGGCGTCATCAGGCCGGCGGTCAGCGACTTCACGCCGCCGGTGACGTCAGTCAAGGCCGAACCCAGCGGGCTGGGATTGTTCGGGTCGAGTTTCACCAGGCCGCCGAGGTCGGCGATGCCCGCGCCGACGCCAGCCAGCGGCGCGGCCAGGCCGCCGGTCTGGGCGCCCAGCTTGGTCACGCCCGCGCCCACTTGCTGCAGCAGGCCGGAAACCGGAGCGCCCAGGCCCGTGGCGTCGCCGACCTTGTCGCCGACATTGGTCACGATATTGGAGACCGGAGTGAGCAGGGGGTCGACCGTGGCGCCGACGCCGCCCAGGGTGGCGGTCAGGCCGAGCGGCGCGACGTTGTCGACCGCGGTGCCGAGATTGGTCAATGCGGGTTTGGTCACGCCCAGGGTCGGGTTGTCGAGCGCGCCGCCCACGAGGGGGGCCAGCGCCGTGCCGAGCGGGGCGAGCGGGCCGCTGTCGCCGCCGAGGCTGGCCGTCAGCGCATTCACGCCGCCGACTATGTCGCCCACGGCCGTCGTCAACGGTTGCGAGGCGCTGGGCGAGTTGGGGTCGAGCAGGCCGCCGGCGGCGGCCACGCCGCTGCCCACGCCGGTCAGCAGGCCGCCCACGCCGGTGGCCACGCCGCCCAGATTGCCCGTGCTGCCGGCCGCGCCGCTCACTTGAGTGCCCAGGCTGGACACGGCGCCGCCCACTTGGGTCAGCAGATTGTCGGCGGGCGAGCCCAGGCCGGTTGTCTTGCCGATTTGCTGGGTCAGGCCGGTGGTGGCGTTGACCACCGGTTGCACCAGGCCATCGGCGCCGGCGCCGGCATTGCTCAGCGGCGTCTGGATGCCCAGCGGAATCAGATTGTCGATGGCGCTGCCGGTCGTGCCCAGCGCGGTTTGCAGGACGCCAGCCGTGGCAGTCCCGGTGCCCGAGCCATTTCCGCCCGAACCGCCGGTACCCGAGTCGCCCGTGCCCGTGCCTGAACCGCCGCTGCCGCCGCCATCGCCGCCGCCGGGCGTGCCGGTGATGCCGCAGACTGCGCAGGGGGTGGTGCCATCGCCGCCGGTGCCGGTGCCATTACCGCCGGTCAGTCCATCGGTCAGCGCGGGCGAGGTGTCCAGGCTGGCCAGCGGAGCGCCGTCATTGGCGCCGATGCCGCCGCCACCGCCGCCGCAAGCGGAAAGCGCAGCCGCCAGGGTAGCCATGCAAAAGGTTGCCGATGCACGGCGGAAGGGGCTGCGAGAAGCCGCTTGCGTATTGATCTTGACAGACATGGCACTACTCCTGAAGTGGACTGGTACAAGGCCGTTCTCCGGCTGCTTGTCCCTTCAGTCGCATAAACCGTGCCAACTTTCATCGAGCTATCGGTCAAGCGTCTCAAGAACCTTTTTAATGCGGGTGTGTATTTATTAAATTCCTTTTTTATCAGTAGGTTATGAGGTGTATTTTCAGTAATTTAAAATGCAAATAAATTGCAAATTTACGATTTCCTAACGTTTGAGATAGTGATTTTCGTATGAATTTCGTTCCGATGTTACGGTCGGCGTTACGTTACGAACGGCCCGGAACCGGGTGGGTAACGGGCCACACGCGGACTTACAGGGCGTCGTAGAAGATCGAGTAGTTCGCGTTGAACTGCAGGCGGCGGCTCGAGCTGTTGGCGGGCAGGTCGCCGATGGGGCGGGCCACGTTCAGGTCGAACAGGTAGTACTTGTCGTCGGTCAGGCGCACGCCCACCGATGCCGATGCCAGGTGCCGCTCATTGACCGATTGCAGGTTGGGGTCGTTGTACCAGGTGCGGGCGTAGTCGACCATGACGTAGGGCTGCACGGTCGGCACGTATTGCCAGCCCGTGGGGAAGCGCCGGTTCAGCTCGGCCGACACGCCGATGCCCTTGTCGCCGCTCTGGTCGCCCTGCGGGTAGCCCATGGCATAGCGCCAGCGGCCGTACGACACCTGTTCCGAGGACGGCAGCTTGTTGGGGCTGTACTGGCCCAGCAGGCCGAACACGGCGCCGAACTGGGCCGGCAGGGCAAACGACTGTTTGGCGGTCAGGTTGTAGCGGGTGAAGTCCAGGTCCACGTCCGGCGCCGCGCTGTAGCCATAGTTGGAGGTGATGTCCTTGCTGGCGCCCAGTCCCGTCATGCCGTGCGACACGCTCAAGGTGACATCGGTGGTGCGCTCGGGCAGCACGTCTATATAGCGCAGTTCGGCCGTGGCGGCCCGGACCCGGGTGTCCTGCTGCAGCCAGCGGTCGGTGCCCTGCAGGTCGTAGCGGTCCTTGCCGTTGACGCCGTACATGCCGAGGGTGCCCGTGAGCGAGCGGCGGTTGTTCAGCAGCAGCGGGTACGACAGGCCCAGCCCGAGGCGGTCGTTGGTGACGGTTCGCCGAAAGCCCAGGCTTTCCACGGCCGCGTCGTGCGGCTGGGCCTCATAGTGATAGCCATCGACCTTCACGGCCAGGCCGTCGTGGCCGATGGGCACGTGCACCTCGCCGGCGTAGTACCGGGCATCCTGGCCATTGAGCGGGATGGCTCCCGTCAACTTGACCTGCTCGCCCAGGGGCGTGAGGCTGTTGGTGCCGACGCTGGCCAGGGGCTGCAGGCCCATGCCCAGGTCGGACACGCCGCCCAGCACCTGCACGGGGCGGCGCGTGGCCGCCACGCTGAGCTCGGTGGCGCCGTCGGCCCGGCGGGGCAGGTCGAGATTGGGGGTGATGGTCACGCCTGGCACGGTGCGCATCAGGTTGAGCACGCGCTCGAGCGTCGCCTGGGTCAGCGGTTTTTCCGTATAGAGCGGCTGGGCGATGGCTTCCAGCCGCGCCCTGGCCGCGCCGATGTCGCCGGTGACATCCACCTTGTCGATATAGCCTTCGACCACCGTCACCACCACCAGGCCGTTTTCGAAGTTCTGGTTCTGCAGCAGGGCGAACGACAGGGGATAGCCGCGCGAGCGGTACATCTCGGTGATCTTGTTGACCTGCTGCACCAGGTCGCCCACGGTGGTTTCCTTGCCGGCCAGCGGGGTCAGCATGCCGCTGACTTCTGCAAAGGGCAGGGCGTGCACGCCCGACACGTCGAAATGGCTCGGCACGATGCGCTGGGCCAGGCGGGCTTGCACGGCCTGCTGCTCGGGCGTGGGAATGGGCGCGACCGTCGGCGCGGGCGCCGATGGCTGGGAGGGGCGGCCTATGGACGGCAGGGATTCGACCGGATTGCCGCGCAAGGGCGCGTCGGCATGCGCGGCCGGAGCGTTCAGTAAAAGGCAGGACGCCAGGGCGGAGAAGGAAACGCCGGGAAGAAAACGGGTGCGCGCGATTTTCATGGGCTATTTATATGCAGAGTCGCCGAGATAATCATTCTGCGCGAAATCTTGCCAGCAAAAAGCCGGGTGCGGGCAGGTTTTTATTTTATATGTGGGCAATTATTCTCATTTTTATTATTAACCTGCAGGAGAAAGTTAAAGAATTGCAAAGTCGTAATGTTTAAGACTTTTTAAGGGAGATAATCGCCTGCAAGAGAGCTTGAAGATTATTAGCAATTTTGCGAGCTTGCGACATAAAAGCTAACGTAACAGTTGAGCCTATATGGGGTAAACCCTGATGCGCTAAAAGTGCCTGTGACAGAGACTTCTCTAGCATTTGGGCGGGAGAAACGGATTATCTGAATATACATTCCGTGCCAATTTTGGCGATTAATGTATTTTCAAAATCTTTCGTGCTGCATTTTTTGCAGATAATCCTCCCGCATCAGGGCGGTCCTCGGACTTCTTTAGACGCTCGGGCGTCGAATTAATGGCTGCGGCAGGGCTTGCGCCCGACTCCGGCCAAGGTATGCATCGACGCAAGTCGACGCTTATGTGGTTTGACAACGCATTAACGGGTATGTCCCGGGAGGTTCACCATGCTGACCCAAGTCAAAAACTTCTGGAATGACGAGTCGGGCGCCACGGCCATCGAATATGGCTTGATCGCCGGTCTCATCGCGGTAGTGATCATCGGTGCGCTGACCGTGCTGGGCACGAGCCTGACCGATTTGTTCACGCGTGTGAGCGACGCGGTCGGTAGTGCCGGCAAGTCGTAAGCAGTTGGGCGTCTGAACTCTCTTTACGCGACGGCCACTGATCACGGTTGCAGCGATGTGACCTGATGCCAGTGTTCTCGGTAAACCGGGAAGCGCGTGTAGATGCGCAAGTGCTGGAGTCGCCTCTTTGTTGTTGTTGAGGGATACCCTGTGGTGGGCTGCCTACATCGCCTTCGGGCTCTGGGTCGCATACAGCGACTTCCGGATGCGCCGCGTACCCAATCACCTGCTGGTGATTGCGGCCGCGGCACAGGGGTTATGGCTGCTCGGGTTCTCGCTGGGTGGCACGCTGCCTTCCGTGGGCGCGCAGGGCTGGCGCGACGCGCTGCCGGCCTTCGCGCTGGGCCTGTGCTTCGCCGTTTGCTGGAAGCAGCGGCTCATGGGCGCGGGCGACGTGAAGTTCCTGGCCGTGCAGGGCCTGCTGCTGGGCATCAAGCCCTGGTTCGCGATGCTGCTGCTGGGTTCCGTGCTCAGCGGCGCGCACGCGCTGATGCAAGTCCTTTCCAAGCGCCGCGGCGTGGCGCCGCGGCAGCGAGGCGGGCCGTATGCGGCCTATCTGGCGCTGGCGGCCATCGCCAGCGTGGCGTTTATGCCGTCGAATTCGCCCTTGTGTTCCTGGTGTTCTTCTGTCTGGTCTACGCGATACTGACCTACGGCGTCATCATGGCGGCGCAGCAGTCCATCAACTTTGCCGCCGAAGAGGGCGCGCGCCGCGTCCTGCAGTGGGCGAGCGACCGCCCCACGCGGGCCAATGCCGCGCTCACCCTGGCCGCGTCCACGTCCGCCTGGGTGAGCGGCCTGGGCGGCATGGCGGCTACGCAGATCGCCGTGTGCGATCAGAGCGGCACGCTCACTTCCAACAATGCCAACGCCGCCACGCTGTGCAACGGCCTGGTGTCCACCAGCGACGCCAGCCGCGTGGCCGTCGTGGTGCGCTATCCCTATCAGGCAAACCCTTTGGTGCCGCTTCTGCCGGGCATCAGCTACCTGGTGCCGACCATGCTGGGCGCGCAGGCCTCCGTGCAGTTGGCCGACGCGGGCGGACAGGGCGGATGATGCGGCGCGCCGGTCCAAGCCATGCCGGGAGCCATGCGTGTGCGGCGCGCCGTCGGCAATCGGGCGTGGCGGCGCTCGAATTCGCGCTGTCCATCACCGTCATGCTGATGGTGGTGGTGGGCATCGTCGGTTTCGGCGCCCTGTTCTGGGCCCAGCAAAAATTGTCCAAGGCGGCGGGCGAGGGCGCGCAGGCCGCGCTCTATGCCAGCCTGACCGGCCAGGCCGTCACCCCGGAGCAATTGCAGCCGCTGCTGCAGACGGCGGCCTGTACCGCGGTGCAGCGCGAAGCGAACCTGCTCATTCCCAGCGGCTCCACCGCGCTGGCATCGGGCAGCGGCTGTTCGGTGCAGACCGCGCTGTGCTCGGCCCTGCCTAACGGTTGGAGTCCGGCGGCGGGCGATGCGCCCGCCATGTGCGCCAGCGTGAACCTTCAATATTCGTTAAGCAATTGGCCTTTGGTGTCATTGATGGCTACGTTGGCCGGAAGTCCGCTTTTTCGTGGGGCAAACTGGTTTCCCACGCAGCTTGCGGCACAGGCGGTCGTGCAAGTGACGCCGTCGGCCGTACAGTCCGCGTCATCTTCTTGAAGGCAGGAGTTCCATTGTGAGTCGCGTTACCGCGCAGATAGCCGCTGTTTTGCTGATTGTGATCGCCGTGGTCCTGGGCGTCCTGGCCTGGCGCCTGTCGCAACGGCCACCCGCGCCGCCGGCGCCGGTGGTCATCGCCTCGACCAGGAACGAACCGTCCCGTCCCACGGTGCCCGTCGTCACCGCCGCCAAACCCATCGCGTCCGGTTCGCGCATCGAAGCCGGCGCCCTCACGGTGGAACAGTGGCCGATGCGCCCGGCGCAGGGACATGCCACGCTCGAGGGACTGGTGGGGCAGTACGTGCGGCTCGACATCTCCCAAGGGCAGCCCATTACCGACGCCTTGCTGGTCAAAGGCCTGTCCACGCACCTGAAGCCGGGCGAGCGCGCCGTGACAATCCCGGTCGATGAAGTGTCGGGCGTGCAGAACCGCGTGCAGCCGGGCGATACGGTGGATCTTTTCTACGTGGTCGAACGCGGCAGCGAAGTCCCGGGATCGCAGACCCGCCTGCTGCAGGCGCGCGTGCCGGTGCTGGCTTACGGCATGCAATCGGTCGATGGCGCGCCGCCGACCGAGGACAACGGCAAGCCGTCTGCGTCCCGCAACAACGCGCCGCCGCCCGCGCCGCGCAACGCCGTATTGGCCGTCCCGGTGGAAAAGGTCAATGAGCTGTTGCTGGCCGCCCGTTCCGGCCGCCTGATGATGGCGCTGCGTTCGCCGCAAGACACCGACGTTCCCGATCCCACGCTCTTTACGCCGCGCCAGGCCGTGCTGATTGCGCGTCCCGACCTCACGCAGGAGCAAAAAGATCACCTGAAAGATCCGATCAACTCGGCCTATGCCGGCGACGATCTGCCGCAACTGGCCGGTCCCGCCACGCCCAAGCCCGACGCGCAGCCCAAACCCAAGCCCATCAAGCCGCGCGGCAAGGGCGCCGGGGGCAGCATCGAAGTGCTGCGCGGGTCCGAAACGCAAACGGTGCATTACTGATGATGTCGTCCCCCCCTTCCGCTATCCGGCAAGAGAGCCCCATGAGCGCTGCCCACCACGGTATCGGCCGTTCCCTGCAACTGCTTGGCCTGGGTCTGAGCCTGGCCTTGGCCGCCATGCCGGCCTGGGCGCAGCAGCGGGCCGCCCGGCCTGCCCGGGCCGTGCCGGCCAAGGCCGCGGTGGTGTCCGAGATCCCTTCGGCGCCGCAGGGTCTCGAAGTGCCCATCAATGGCCAACTGCCCCTGCCGCTGACCGCCACGCCCACGCGTGTGGCGGTTGCCGATCCCGCCGTGGCCGATGTCAAGGTCCTGGCGCCCAGCGGCGGGCGTCCCGGCTCGATCATGCTGCTCGGCCGCAAGATGGGCGCCACCGAGGTGCGGGTCTGGACGGGCAACTCGCGCGAGCCGCAAGTCTGGAAGGTGCAGGTCGTGGCCGGCCTGACCAATACCGGCGGCGTGGTGCAGGTGGACGTGAAGGTCGTCGAATTGTCCAACACGGTCATGAAGGAGGTCGGCCTGAACTGGAACGGACGCAGCGGTCCCTGGTCGGCGGGGGCCGGCACCGGCACCGGCAGCGCACTGATCCAGGCCGGCGGCTTCGTGGGCGACCTGGGCTATAGCATCGGCAAGTTCACCGCGGACCTCAACCTGCTGCAGACCAACGGCCTGGCCCGCGTGCTGGCCGAGCCGTCGCTGGTGGCCCTGTCGGGCCAGAGCGCGAGCTTCCTGGCCGGCGGCGAGATCCCCATTCCCGAGTCGGGCGGCCTGGGCACGCAGAACGTCGTGTTCAAGCCCTTCGGCATCGGCCTGACGGTGTCGCCTACGGTCATCTCCAGGGACCGCATCGCGCTCAAGGTGGCGCCCGAGGCCAGCGAGCTCGACTACAGCAACGGCATCAACCTGGTCAATGGCACCACCACCACGATCATCCCGGCGCTGCGCACCCGCAAGGCCGACACCATGATCGAACTGGGCGATGGCGAGAGCTACATCATCAGCGGCCTGGTTTCGCGCGAGACCATGGCCAACGTCAACAAGGTGCCGTTCCTGGGCGACCTGCCCGTCATCGGCACGTTCTTCAAGAACGTGCAGTATTCCCAGAGCGACAAGGAGCTCGTCATCGTCGTGACGCCGCACCTGGTGCAGCCGATCGCGCGCGGCGTGGCGCTGCCCATGCCCGGCGGCCGCCAGGAGCAGAGCGACGGGTCGACCACGGCCTGGGGCTACTACCTGTTGGGACCGGCCGGCAACGAACAGATGCCAGGGTTCTCGCGGTGAATTCGACGTCCATGAATACATCTGCCAAAGAAGGGCTGACTTTCCAGGCGGCGCAGTTCCTGTTCTGCTCCGAGGACAATGCCGTGGCCGCGGCGCTGGGCCAGGTGCTGGGCGGCCTGGGCTTGCTGGTGCAAGAGGTGCCGGCGCTGGACACCGTTTCGCGCCGGTTGGGCGAGCTTGCGCCCAGCGTGGTGTTTCTTGATTTCACGGCCGATCCGGTCGATGTCGACCAGCTCATGCGCTCGTCCGACCTGGCGCGCGTGCTGGCGCGCGTGTCGCCCAATTTGCCGCGCGTCGCGGTGGGCTATTCCTCGCGTCCGGTGGGCGCCATCGCGGCGCTGCGGGCCGGCGTGTCGGACTTCATCGACCTGAGCGGCAAGCCCGAAGACGCCGTGGACGTGGTGCAGCACTTGCTGGCTTTCCCCGGCGAGGCGAGCGCGGGCAGCGGCGCGCAGCGCAGCGTGCTGATGCTGGGCGCGCGGTCGGGCGTGGGGGTGAGCACCCTGGCCGTGCATGCGGCCAGTTTCACGCAGATGCGCCTGCATCGCTGGCATGAGCAGCGCACGGGACAGCCCCCGCTCAAGCAGGGCAAGGGCGAGCAGGAAATGCTGCCGCTCACCGAGCGGGTCAGCTTGCTCGACATCGGCTACCCGGTGGGCGATTGCCTGCTGTATCTCAACCTCACCAGCGATTTCGACTTCGCCGAGGCGGCCCGCAACATCAACAGGCTCGATGGCACCATGCTCAGCGCCGCCATGGCGCACACCGCGTCCGGCATCAACGTCATGTCCTTGCCGCGCGACCTGACGCAGCTGCGCGACCTGTCGTTCGCCGATTCACTGTCCCTGTACGAGCGGCTGCGCCAGTACAGCGGCATCATGCTGATCGACGCCGGCGGCCACGAGAACATCGAGTTCATTTCGCAGCTGGGGCGTGCCTGCTCGGACATCTGGCTCGTCACCGACCAGAGCGTGAGCGCGCTCGTCGCGCTCGACAGCCTGGTCGCCGAGCTGGGCAAGCAGGGCATAGCGTGCGAGCGGATGCGCCTGGTGGTCAACCGATACGACGAACGCTACGGCATGGATGCCGGGCAGATCGCCCAGCGCTTCAAGCTGCCGCTGGCCGGCACGCTGCCGGATCGCACCCTGTCGCTCATGACTTGCATGAACCAGGGCCGCCTGCTGCACGAAGTGACCGATCGCGACCCCTACGTGAAGTCCGTGCGCTACCTGGTTGGCAATCTCATGGACGAGCGCTTCGTGCAGCCCGCGCGGCCCCAAGGCAAGCTGTCCGCCTGGATGCACGGCTCCCGTCGCCGTTCGGCCAGCTTCTAAGGAGGAGTCATGATCGCACCCTCGATGGAGTTCGGGTCCGGCAACAACAGCAACGAGTTTGCGTCGAGCCAGCGTTTCCTGGACATCAAGAACCAGGCCTACGAACACCTGCTCTCGCGCATCGAAGAGCTCGGCGCCGAATTCGGCCGCTGGACGCGCGA
>DASWPO010000350.1:0-7751 GCA_036404015.1 Bordetella sp.
GACGACCATAGCGTCTCGGTACCACCCCTTCCCTTCCCGAACAGGACCGTGAAACGAGACCGCGCCGATGATAGTGGATGGACATCTGTGAAAGTAGGTCATCGTCAGGCTCTTATCCTAAAAAGCCCACCTCCCTCGAGGTGGGCTTTTTACCTTTGTGGACGGCAGGATTCCAGCCACGGTTTGGCTCGGATGCCTTCGTCGCCCGTAGTTGATGGCAAGGATGGTATTTGGGGGTACGATCTCCGGTCTGCCTTGCTGGTGGGAGACGGTCATGACCTCGAAGGACGGCTTGCGCTGGTGCCGAAGACTCATCGCCCCAGACGGCGAACAGCCAAGGCATATCCCACCGCTAATAATCGGCGCCTCGGTTTTTTTCGCTTGCCTGTTCGGCATCTACACTCGCCCGGTCGGTTTTCTCGCTACGATTTGGCCGGCCAACGCCATCATGCTGGGCATACTGCTTCGCATGCGCGCATCGGCAAGTGCGCCAGGGTGGCTGGCTGCCGGCGTGGCGTACCTTGCCGCAGACCTTCTTACCGGATCCACGCTACTCAAGGCCCTGCTCCTGAACGGCGCAAATCTCTGTGGCGTGGCGACGGGCTACCTGATTTGCTCGCGGCTCTCCCTTGACATGCTCCGGTTGCGGCAACCGGCGTCAATACTCTATATCGTCTTCGCCGCGGCCGCGGCTGCCGCCGTCGCCGGCGTGGTCGGCGCGATTGCCAATCCCATCCTGTTCGGTGGCAGCGTCGCCAGCGGCTGGACTTTCTGGTTCGCGACGGAGCTCGCCAATTACATCGCGATATTGCCCGTCATGCTTGCGGCGCCGGCCGCCGGCAGGTGGGCGGCCGCACGGATGCAACTGCGCTCGTCGGTTTCCGGGCACGCAGCCATTCCGATCGTGGCGTTCGCCTTGTCCTGCCTGGTCGCGACCTGGGTCGGGGGGCCGGGCGCCATCGCCTTTCCCGTCCCTGCGCTACTGTGGTGCGGCTTGGCTTATTCCGTATTCCCGACGGCCGTCCTGACGCTGCTTTTCGGTTGCTGGTCCCTGAGCATCGTTTCCGCCCTTTATTTATCCAGTCCCGCGGGCATCGTCGACGAGAGTGCGCTCGTGTCGATCAGGCTGGGAGCCTCCCTCATCGCACTTGCCCCCATCATGCTTGCCAGCGTCATGGAGAGCCGCAACGACTTGCTGGCGAGGTTGCATGATCTAGCCAACCATGACCCATTGACCGGGGCGGACAACCGCCATGCCTTCCGGGAAGGCGCCCAGCGGCTGTTTGCCGACCAGGCATGGCCCGTTGCCGTGCTGGCTATCGACCTGGATCATTTCAAGATCGTCAACGATACGTATGGGCATCCTGTCGGCGACGAGGTTCTCGTGGCATTTGCCGAGCGGGTCAGGCGCTGTCTGGGCGTCTCCGATCTGCTGGGGCGGGTAGGCGGCGAGGAGTTCGCGGTGATGGTGCCCGATTGCCCGATGCCGGATGCGGCAGGCCTCGCACAACGGCTTCTGGAGGCGATCGGAGGGACGCCGATCATTCTCGCCGACAAACGTGCGATAACGATCACCGCCAGTATCGGCATAGCCGTCGCGCTGGATACGGATGCAATCTCCCTCGATAAAGTTCTCGCGGATGCCGATGCTGCGCTTTACCGCGCCAAGGCGAAAGGGCGCAACAGGGCGGATATCTCACCCGGGGATCGGGAAGCTTCGCGCTAGGTGTGAAGAGTCAAGAGGTTGTATTCATCCAGTTTGAGTCTGGAGATGGGTGTGGCGCGCCCGATGCCCTGGTGAGGGCGATGCCAGTTGTAATGGTGTAGCCAGGATTTCATGGCATCGGCACGGTGCTGGGAGTTTTGGTAGGTGTAGGCATAGGCCCACTCACGCAAGGCCGATTGGATGAATCGTTCGGCCTTGCCATTGGTCTGTGGCCGGTAGGGCCGGGTGAAGCGATGCTTGATGCCGAGTTCGCGGCATAGCGCGGCGAAGGCGTGGCTGCGGAAGGCCGAGCCGTTGTCGGTGAGCAGTCGCCGGATGGTCACGCCCAGGCGTTCGTAGTAGAGCACGGCGTTCTTCAAGAACTGGACTGCGCTGGGGAAGCACTCGTCGGGGTGGATATCGGTGAAGGCCACACGGGCGTGGTCATCAATGGCCACGAAGACGAAGTCCCAGCCGGCACCGTCCACACCGTCGCGGCGGTTGCCAGTCACCCGGTGGCTCGGGCGCACGATGCGCCCGAGCTTCTTGATGTCGATGTGCAGCAAATCACCGGGGGCCTCATGTTCGTAGCGCCCCACCGGCTCGGGCGGCTCCAGATCGGCCAGGCGCGACAGGCCAGCGCGGGCCAGTACTCGGCTGACCGTGCTGGCCGACACGCCCAGGGCCTGGGCAATGCGGGCCTGCGTCAGGCGCTTGCGGCGAAGCTCGACGATGGCCAGCGCCTTGGCCGGCGCAATGGCCCGAGGCGAGACGGCCGGGCGCGAGGATGCATCGGCCAGGGCTGTCTGGCCCTGGGCCAGGAAGCGGCCCAGCCACTTGCGTACCGTCGGTGCCGTCACCCCGTAGGCAGAAGCTGCCTGGGGCACCGTGAGCTGTTTGTCGGTTAACTGCTGGACCATTTCGAGTCGACGTATGAACGTCAGTCGGGCATGCTTATGAATGTTCATCCGGCTGGGCCTCCTGAGAATCCTGGGTGTTTGGCGACTTCCAGTTTCTCAAACCCGGTTCGGATGAACCATGCATACAACCTATTGAATCTTCACAGCTAGGCCACGCGTCAGGACGGGTTCGCGGGCCGCTTACGATTCGTCGGGCCTTGTCCCGGCTTCTTCAGAAGCACCGAGAGCAGGGTTTCCGAACTGGCGCGCAGGCGTTCGGGATCCTGGTAGACGCGTTCGATGACGACCAGGCCGCGTGTGAACGTGAGGATCAGTTCGATGGCCTGCTCGGCGGGCAGGGCCAGGCCTTGGGCGGCATCGGGCCGGGCCAGGCGCTGCCTGAGCAGCCGGCTGTAGCCGTCGAGTATGCCTTGCAAGGCGTGGCGGATGGGTTCGTGGAAGACGTCATTGCTCAGGGCCGTCTTGGTGGACAGGCAGCCCCGCGTGGGCTGGCCGGTGAGCATGGACGTGATGAGCAGGTCGATGAAACCGCGCAAGGCCGTGTACAGGTCGGGCGAGGCCAGCGCGGTTTCCACCTGCTCCAGAAAGCGGCTGCGATAGCGTTCGAAGACGCGCAGGAACAGCGTCTCCTTGTCCTGATAGGCATGGTAGAGCGAACCGCGCTGCACACCGGTGGCCGCGGCCAGGTCCTGCATGGTGGTGTCGGTGTAGCCCTTGTCCCAGAAGAGGGCCAGGGCGGAGTCGAAGACCTGGTCTTCGTTGAACTGACGTACGCCTGCCATGGTGCGGTGTTGCTTCCTTGCATGAATTTCCTGTGCTTATTTGACGCCATTCTTGTCATTCGTGTCAATATTGACTAGCATGTCAAAAATGACATGAGTGTCAAAGATGCTCTTGCCAGCAAGAGCGCGCGGATAGGCCCGGCCGTCTGCGCATAACGCGCCCGAGGGCGTATCCATGGCAACGGTTTTCATATGTCCACCTCCATGACAACGGCGCCTGCGGGCGCAGGCGCATCCGGCGCGGCCTTGCTGCGCTACCTGTTCGCCGGTTTTTGCGCCAGCCTGGTCACGATAGGCTTGGCGCGTTTCGTCTACACGCCCCTGCTGCCGGTATTGATCCAGGCGCACTGGTTCACTGCGTCCCAGGCGGTTTACCTGGGCGCGGCCAACCTGGCCGGTTATCTCGCCGGCGCGTTGATCGGCCGCGCAACGGGACGCCGCCTGGGCAATGTCGCGGCCCTGCGGGGCATGATGCTGGTGGCCGCGCTGTCTTTCTTCGCCTGTGCCGTGCCGGTTTCGGTTGCCTGGTTCTTTGCCTGGCGGCTGGTGTCGGGCGTGGCGGGTGGCGTGGTGATGGTGCTGATTGCCGCCACGGTGCTGCCGCATGTGCCGCCTGCCCGCCGGGGCATGGCAGGCGGGGCGATTTTCGTCGGCGCGGGCCTGGGGATCGCGGCTTCCGGCACCTTGGTGCCGCTGCTGCTGGATTACGGCCTGCAGGCGACCTGGATGGGGTTGGGCGTGCTGTCCGCCGTGTTGTGCGCGGCAAGCTGGTATGCCTGGCCGCCCATGAGCGCGACCGCTGCCGCGGCAGCGATGCCTTCCGGCGCGGCGCGGGCGGTACACGGCGCCGGCGTGACGACGCTGTATGTCGAGTATGCGTTCATGGCCGCGGGGTTCGTGCCGGGCATGGTGTTTCTGGTGGATTTCGTCGCCCGCGGCCTGGGGGCCGGTGCGCACCTGGGAGGACTATTCTGGGTCGTGTACGGGGTGGGCGCCATCATCGGCCCGGCCCTGTACGGCTGGCTGATCGATCGCCTCGGCGTGCGGGCCACGGTGCGCTGGGTGCTGCTGTCGCAGGCAGTGGCGATGGCGGGCCTGTATCGGGTCCAGGGCTATGCCGGCATCGGCGCGCTGGCCCTGGTGCTGGGGATGTTTCCCGCAGGGTTGCCACCCATGATCCTGGCCCGCCTGCAGCAGTTGATTCCGCACGACATCCCGGCGCAGGGCTTGGCCTGGAGCCGGGCGACGATCATTTTCGCGACTCTGCAGGCCGCGGCGGGATATGGGTATTCGATGCTGTTCGACGCGAGCGCCGGCAATCACCGCCTGATGTTCCTGACGGGTGCCGCCTGGACGCTGGCCGCGCTGCTTCTGGATCTTGCGCCTGCCTGGCCGGCGCATGCAAAGGCCCGCTAAAGAGCGGGCCTCTGGGGGGAAATCCGCCATTGCCCTGTGGCGATGACGGATGGTCTTGCCGCCGGATCAGCCGACCAGGCGCTTGGCGATGGCGGCCACGCGGGCGCCGTAATGCTTGGCGGTTTCGAGATCGCCGGACGAGATGGCATCGGCGCCGGCGTCCGACGGCGACTGCGCCAGCGCGCCGACCGAGCCGCCCAGGCTGTTGACGTCGTCACGGGTGGACGCGAGCTTGTTCGCCGGGGGCAGGCCCAGGCTGACCCAGAGGCCGCCGTGCTGCGAGGCCAGCGTCTGCAGGGTGATCAGGGTGACCTGCTTGTCGCCGTTGAGGCTGGCGCTGTTGGTGAAGCCGCCGAAGACCTTGTCCTGCCAGGCGCGGACGAACCATTTCTTGGAGCTGGCGTCGGCAAACTTCTTGAACTGCCAGGGCACCGAGCCCATATAGGTCGGCGCGCCGAAGATGATGGCGTCGGCGCTGTCCAGCGTGGTCCAGGCGTCGTCGCTCAGATTGCCTTCGGCGTCGATGGCGATCAGTTCGGCACCGGCGCCTTGGGCGACGCTTTCAGCGACGCGTTGGGTGTGGCCGTAGCCGGAGAAGAAAACAACAACAGTTTTCGCCATGAGAAAACTCCTTGAGAATGAGGCGGCCGTAAAAAATAGGCCAGCCTCGGACTCTACGCGTCTTGCTGCCGCGCAACAATCGACATGGATGGAACAGTTTGTTCAGGCAGCGGCGGGGATGGCCAGCCCGCGGGCCACGGCCGGCCGGGCCAGGAAGGCCTCGAGCACGCGGGTCACGTTGGGAAAGTCCGCGATGCCGACCAGATCGCCCGCCTCGTAGAAGCCGATGAGGTTGCGCACCCAGGGGAAGGTGGCCATGTCGGCGATGGTGTAGGCGCGGCCCATGATCCAGTCGCGCTTGGCCAGGTGCCGGTCGAGCACGCCCAGCAGGCGCTTGGATTCGGCCACGTAGCGGTCGCGCGGGCGCTTGTCTTCGATATCCTTGCCGGCGAATTTGTTGAAGAAGCCGAGCTGGCCGAACATGGGGCCGATGCCGCCCATCTGGAACATCAGCCACTGCAGGGTTTCGTAGCGGCCGGCCGTGTCCGCCGGGATGAACTGCCCGGCCTTGCCTGCCAGGTAGACCAGGATGGCGCCGGATTCGAACAGCCCGAAGGGTTTGCCGTCGGGGCCGTTGGGGTCGAGGATGGCGGGGATCTTGTTGTTGGGGCTGAGCGAGAGGAACTCGGGGGTGGTCTGGTAGTTGGTGGCGAAGTCCACGCGATGGGCTTCATAGGGCAGGCCGGTTTCTTCCAGCATGATGGAGACCTTCACGCCATTGGGCGTGGGCAGCGAGTACAGCTGGATGAGGTCGGGATGGCGCGCGGGCCACTTGCGCGTGATGGGAAATTTCGACAGATCGCTCATGGGATCAAAGACCTGGAGGTTGGGATGGCGGAAGGCGCGGGCCTTGCACAGGTCCGCGGGGGGATCTTATGCCGGAAATTCGCCGTCGAGGTAGAGCCAGCGGCCGTCCAGCCTGACGAAGCGGCTGGTTTCGTGCAATCGGGTGGCTTTGCCGGCCTGGCGATAGCGCGCCACGAATTCGACCGTGGCATGGGTGGGGTCCTGCTGCGCCTGGGCCACGATGCGCAGGCCCAGCCACTTGAGGCCGGGCGGATTGGGGTCGAGGCCGGCGGGCCGCGTGTCGGGATGCCAGGTCTGCAGCAGGTAGTCGAGCCCGTCCTGCGTGAAGGCGGTGTAGCGCGAGCGCATCAGGGCCTCGGCCGTGGGGGCTTGCAGGCATTGCGCGCCTCGATGCCAGCGGCCGCAGCATGCGGCGTAGGCCAGGCCGGTGCCGCAGGGGCAGGCGCTGGATTCAGCGGATGGCCGGCTCATCGACACGGGCCGTTTTCAGCCGAGCAGGTCGGCGTATTCGGGATGGCGGCGGAGGTAGGCCGCGGCATAGGAGCAGAGTGGCAGCACCTGCCAGCCCCGGCTGCGCGCCAGGTCGAGCGCCGCGCGGGTGAGGTCGGCGGCGATGCCGCGTCCGCCCACCTGGGGCGGCACGCCGGTGTGCAGGATGGCCATGCGATTGCCGTCGAGGCGGTAGTCGAGTTCGCAGAGATGGCCGTCGACCATGGACTCGAATCGGCCTTGCGTTGCGTGGTGGATGATGTCCGTCATGAAGGGGTGCGGGGTGCGGGGCTGGTGGTCGTGCCTGCAGGATAACCCAGCCGCCGCCATGCCAGCAGCGCGCCGATGGCGTAGCCCGCCGCGCCGATGCCGAAGGCCAGGACCAGGCGTTCCGGCCAGCCGGCCAGGCCGTGTATCAGCATGCCCATCACGGCGACGCCGACCAGCGCGCCGGCCTGGCGGTTGGCATTGAGCGCCGCCGCGGCGCCGTTGGCGTGGGCGCGACCGGCGAGCCGCATGGTGGTGGCCGTCATGGCCGGGATGGCCACGCCGATGCCCAGATTGCACAGTGCGACCCAGGCCACGAAGCTGCCATATGACTGTGCGCCGGTCAGGGTTGCCGCGGCGCCGCCGATCACGCTCAAGACCAGGCCGCCGACCAGCGTGACGCGCAGGCTCAGGCGGGCCGTGATGCGCGACGACAGCAGGTTGCCGATGGTGAACACGCCCATCATGGGCAGCAGCTGCACGCCCGCGGCCAGGGCGCTGGCGCCTTGCGACTGCTGCAGATAGAGGCTCAGCAGGAACAACTGGCCGAACGAGCCGAAGTTGATGAGAAAGCCGATGGCATTGGCCGCGCCGAAGCCGCGCATGGCGTACAGGCTCCTGGGCAGCACCGGGCTGGCGTGGCTGCGTTCGCGCTTGACCACCAGCACGAAGCTGATGGCGGCCACGGCGGCGGCGGCCAGGATGGGCTGGCTGGTCCAGCCATAGACATTGCCTTCGATCAGG
>DASWPO010000351.1:0-5562 GCA_036404015.1 Bordetella sp.
GCTGAGCCTCAAGCACGAGCTGCGGGTCATGACCGCGCAAGGCAGCGGCAGCGTCATCAACATCTCGTCGACCTATGGCCACGAGGGCGCGGCCTTCGCCTCGCTCTACGCGGGCAGCAAGCACGCGGTCGAGGGCATCACCAAGTCGGCCGCGCTCGAAGTCGCCGGAACCGGCGTGCGCGTCAATGCCGTCGCCCCCGGGCCGACCGATACGGGGATGCTGGTCCGCTTCACCGGCACCCCCGAGAAGAAGGCGGCGCTGGCCGGCAAGGTGCCGCTGGCCCGCATCGGCAGGCCCGAAGACATCGCGGCCGCGGTGCGCTACCTCGCCTCCGAAGGCGCGGCTTTCGTCACCGGCCAGATTCTGACCGTCGACGGCGGCAAGACCGCCGGCTGACCAGGAGAAAGGAACACATCATGAACAACGTCCTCTTCACCCCTCTAGACCTCGGCCGCATCCGGCTCGGCCACCGGGTCGTCATGGCACCGCTGACCCGCCTGCGCGCCGACCGGGATGGCGATATGCCCAACGCCCTGATGCGCGAGCATTACCGCCAGCGCGCCTCCGACGGCGGCCTCATCATCACCGAAGCGACCACGATCTCGCCAACGGCCCGAGGCTACCTTGGAGCGCCCGGGCTCTACACCGACGCCCAAGTGGCAGGCTGGCGCGCCATCGTCGATGCCGTGCACCAACGCGGCGGCCGGATCCTGGCCCAGCTCTGGCACGTCGGCCGGACCTCGCACGCAAGCCTGGCCGGCGGCGCGGCGCCGGTCACCGCCTCGGCCGTCCCGTATGAAGGACTGGCTTTCACGACCGCAGGCTGGACCCCCGTTTCGCCGGCGCGCGCGCTGGAAACCGGCGAGATCGCCGGCATCGTGGCCGACTACGCGGCGGCCGCGCAACGGGCACGCGATGCCGGTTTCGATGGCATTGAAATCCACGCGGCCAACGGCTATCTGCTCGACCAGTTCATTCAGGACGGCAGCAATCGCCGCGACGACCGCTACGGCGGCTCGATCGAGAACCGCACCCGCCTGCTGATGGAAGTCGTGCAGGCCACGCGGGCCGTCTGGGGCGGCGGCCGGATCGGGGTGCGCATTTCTCCCAGCAGCAGCTTCAACGGCATGTCGGACAGCGACCCCGACGCCGTCTTCGGCCATATCGCCGAGTCGCTCGCCGATCAGGACCTGGCTTACCTGCACGTCGTCGAGCCGCGCGTCGTCGGGTCGGAGGCAGTGGCCGATGGCCTGCAGCCGGTGGCTTCGCGCGAGCTGCGCCCACGCTTCGGCGGCCCGGTGATCGCGGCCGGCGGATTTGCGGGCGCCGAAGCGCAAACCGAGATCTCCCATGGCAACGTCGATGCGGTGGCCTTCGGACGGCACTTCATCGCCAACCCCGACCTGCCGGTCCGGCTGCGTGCGGGGCTGGCGCTCAACCCCTACAACCGCGCCACCTTCTACGGTGGCGGCGCGCAGGGCTATACGGACTACCCCGCGGCCGCGCTGGCCGCCTGAAACCACCAGGAGCACACATCATGAATGCACTTTCCGGAAAGACGGCGCTGGTTACCGGCGCATCGCGCGGCATGGGACGAGCCAGCGCCCTGGCGCTGGCGAAGGCCGGCACCCAGGTACTCGTCCACTACGGCAAGGCCGCCCAGGAAGCCGAGGCGGTCGTCGCCGAAATCCGCCAGGCGGGAGGCAAGGCCGAAAAGGTCGCCGCCGACCTGAGCCTGCCGGACGGGCCGCATGAATTGGCCCGGCAGGCGCGCGCCATCATTGGCCCACGCCTGGACATCCTGGTGGCCAATGCCGGCATCGCCAAGGCCGCCACGATCGAGGACACGAGCGTCGCAGACTTCGACGAGCTGTTCGCGGTGAATGTCCGCGCGCCGTTCTTCCTGGTCCAGCAACTGCTGCCCGCGATGTGCAAGGGCAGCAGCATCGTGCTGCTCTCGTCGCTGGCCGCGCACTCGGTCGTCGGCAATCTTGCCGCCTATGCGGCCACCAAGGGCGCCATCGATACGCTGGTCAAGCATTTCGCCGCGGCCCTGGGCGAGCGCGAAATCCGCGTCAACGCCGTGGCGCCGGGCATCGTGCCGACCGATATGTCCAACTTCGCCAAGACCGAGGCGGGACGTGACTTTACGCACAGCATCCAGGCGCTCAAACGCCTGGCCGCGCCGCAAGACATCGCCGACGCCGTGGTGTTTCTCGCCTCGGACCAGGCGCGCTGGATGACCGGCGACACGTTGCGCGTCGACGGCGGCTCAAAGCTTTGACCCCCGGGAACGGGCCACGCGGCATCCGCGGTCCTTTCGATTCCCTCCCTCACATTGAACGGAGCAATACCCATGAAACTCTATCATTCCAGCAAGTCGCCCAATGCGCGCCGCGTGCGCATCTTCATTGCCGAGAAAGGCATTTCGATCCCGGCCCAGGCGGTCGATCTCGGCGCGAAAGAACAGTTCTCGCCGGCTTATGCCGCGATCAACCCGCGCCGCCAGGTCCCGGCGCTGGTATTGGACGACGGCACGACGATCGCCGAGGTGCCGGCGATCTGGCGCTTCATCGAAGAAGCTTTTCCCGAGCATCCGCTGCTGGGTTCGACGGCAAAGGAAAAGGCGCTCGTCGCCATGTGGGAGCGCCGCGCCGAGCTGGACGGCTTCATGCCGGTCATGGAAGGCGTACGCAACGCGGTCCCGGGGTTGAAGGGCCGCGCGCTCTCCGGACCGCACGACTATGAGCAGATTCCCGACCTGATCGAACGCAGCAGGCAGCGCGTGGCGAACTTCTTCGCCGACTTCGACGAACGGCTGCGAGCCGTTCCCTTCGTGGCTGGCGACCTGTTCTCCGCCGCGGACATTACGACGCTTGCGGCGATCGACTTTGCGGCGGGAGGGCTGGACCTTGCCGTCCCGGCAACGCATACCGCGCTGCTGGACTGGTACGGACGGGCAAGCGCGCGCCCGAGCGCCACAGCCTGATTTTGCTGAAACGCGCCCAGGCCCGGGAAGGCCTGTTTCCAAGCCTACTGCGGCTGCAGGCCGGCCTGTTTCACCACCGCCTGCCAACGGTCGAGATCCTTGCGGATCTGCTGCGTGTACACCTCCGGCGTCGTCCCTTCCGGGGCCAAACCGTTGAACGACAGCAGCTTGACGATATCGGGCATCTTCAATATTTCGGCGATCTCCGTCTGCAGCCGGTCGACGATGGGCTTGGGCGTGCCCGCCGGCGCCATCAGGCCATACCAGGAATTGACTTCGAAGCCGGGATAGGTCTGGGCAATGGCAGGCAGGTCGGGCAGCAATGTCGAGCGCTTGAGCGTGCTCACCCCGATGGGCCGCAACTGGCCGGACTTGATGTAGGGCATCGCCCCGGCAATATTCAAGAAGGCCATGCTGATCTGCCCGCTGAGCAAGTCGGTGACGACCGGCGCCGCCCCCTTGTACGGCACGTGCAGCAGCTTCACGTCGGCCATGTGGGCAAGGATCTCGCCCGCCAGGTGGGTCGTGCTGCCCGGTCCCACCGATCCGTACGACAGCTTGCCGGGATGCGCCCGGGCATAGTCGATCAGCTCTTTCAGGTTGTGGATGGGCAGGTCGGGACGCACCAGCAGCACGGTCGCCGCGGACACGATCTGCGTGATCGGCGCGAAATCGCGCAGCGAATCGTAGGGCATGTCTTTTTGCGTGGCCGGGCTGATCGTGATGGGCCCGACATGCGAGAACAGCAGCGTGTAGCCGTCCGGCGCGGCGCGCGCGACGTAGGCCGCGCCGATCACGCCATTGGCGCCCGGGCGGTTCTCGATGATGATGGCCTTGCCCAGGCGCTGCGACAGCTTGTCCATGATGGGCCTGGCCACCGTGTCGGCCGGACCGCCCGGCGTCCACGGATTGATGACGGTAATGGGCTTGTCCGGATAGGCCGCGGCCGCAGCCGCCGGCAAGGCAAGGGACAGTCCGCCCAGTGCCACGATGGCGGCCAGTGCGTGCCGCGCCAGGATGGCGGGGCAGCGTTGTCGAAAACTATGCATGGATGTCTCCTCCTGTTATGGGTCGTTCCGCGCGGCGTCATGTCAGCGCCCGGTGAACACGGGTTTGCGCTTTTCGCGAAAAGCGCGTGCCGCCTCCAGGCGGTCTTCGGTATTGATGAGATGGGCCGAGAGATCGGTTTCATAGCGCAGGCCCGCGGCCAGCGGCAGCTCGGCGCCGGCGCGCACGGCCTCCTTGGCGAACTGCACCGCCAGCGGCGGGCGCTCGGCGATGCGCGCGGCAACGGCGGCGGCCAGCTCGGCGAGCCCCGCCGCCGGCGCCACGCGCGACACCAGGCCCATGGCCAGCGCCCGCGCGGCGTCGATGCGCTCGCCGGTCAATACCAGGTCCAAGGCCACGCCCTGCCCCAATAGGCGCGTGATGCGCTGCGTGCCGCCGGCGCCGGGGATGATGCCGTGCCCCGTCTCGGGAAATCCGAACGAGGCGTCGTCGGCCGCGATGCGGATGTCGCACGCCAGCGCGATCTCCAGGCCGCCGCCCAGGCAATGGCCGTGCACCGCGGCGATCGTCGGCTTGACCACGCGGTCGAAGGCGGAGATCCAATGACGATGGGCGCGCTGCTGGCGCCACGCCAAGGCCGAACCAACCGCGGAGAACTCCTTGATGTCGGCCCCCACGCAAAAGGCGCGCGGGCCCGCGCCGCGCAGCACCACGACGCGCACGTCCTCGCGCGCATCGGCCGCGGCCAGCGCGGCGGGCAGCTCGGCACGCACGGCCTCGTTGATGGCGTTGAGCGCCTCGGGCCGGTTCAGCGTCAGCCAGGCTACGCCGTCGCGCACTTCGGTAATCACGGTTCCGGACATCACGCCTCCCTGGCGGCATCGGGTTCGAACACGGGCTCGCGCCCCTCGCCATCGGCGCGCACCCGCACGCGCAGGCCGATCGCGACCGCCTCCGGGTCCATGCCGACGATGCGGGTCATCAGGTGCGGCCCCTCGTCGGTGGCCACGATGGCCACCACATAAGGCACATCCGCCGCGTAAGCCGGAGAAGGCGCGCGGTACACCACCGAATGGCTGTACACCTGCCCCCGCCCGCTGGCGGGCTGCGGCGCGACACGCTCGCTGCCGCACGCCGGGCAGGCCGGACGCGGATAAAAATGGAAACTGCCGCAGTCCTCGCAACGCGGCAGCGTGAAGCCCAGTTCGCGCGTGCGCTGCCAGTATCCGGTCGGCTCGAGGGCCGCCGCTGCTTGCTTGTCGCTCGTACTCATGCGTCTACTCCTTGCCCAGGATCACGGAACAATGCAGGCCGACAATGCCGCCGTTGCCGTGCACCAGCGCGGTCCCGGCGCCGGCGACCTGCCGCTCGCCGGCCTGGCCGCGCAACTGGCGCACCCCTTCGAGCACATGGAACATGCCGCCGGCCAGGCCGGGATGCCCGGCCGACAACAGGCCGCCGTGGGTCGTGACGGGCAAGCGTCCGCCCAGGCCGATGGCGCCGTTCTCGACGAAAGCCCCGCCCTCGCCCTTGGCGCAAAAGCCCAGGTCCTCCAGCTCGACGA
>DASWPO010000352.1:0-5717 GCA_036404015.1 Bordetella sp.
GCCAGGCCGGCCAGGCGCTGCTTGTCGGTGCCCGCGAAGCGCTGGTGCACCGCCCGGGCGGCGCGGTCGACGCGGGTCTTGAAGCCTTCGGCCGCCAGCCGCTGGCAGGCCAGGTCCAGCGACTCGGGGTTGTGCACCGCCGACGAGGGCGAGATGAGGTAGATGCCGCCGGCGGCCGGCGCGGAGTGCGCGGGGCGGGGAGCATGCCCGGCTACGTCCTCATGACGAGGGGGCTCGCCTGGGTCGTCGTGGTGATGCGGGTCGTCGCGATGTTCGCACGCGTCGTCGCACAGGTGCCCGGACTCGCCGTGCTTGGACTTGGGATGTTTTTGCTGCTTTTTCTTGCTCATGCGGTAGGTTCCTTGCGGCGGCGCTCACGGAAGAACCCGCGCAGGATGTCCCCGCAAGGTTCGGCCATGACGCCGCCGCGGATGGCGGTGTGATGATTGATTTTCTCGACGGCGCCCACGTCCAGCACGCTGCCGCAGGCGCCGGTCTTGGGGTCGTCCGCGCCGAACACCACGCGCGCCAGGCGCGCGTGCAGCATGGCGCCCATGCACATCACGCAGGGTTCGAGCGTGACGTAGAGCGACAGGCCCGGCAGGCGGTAATTGCCCAGGCGCGCGGCCGCGTCGCGCAGCGCGACGATTTCGGCATGGGCGGTGGGGTCGCTGTCGGTGATGGTGCGGTTGTAGCCGGCGCCCAGCACGAACCCATCGGCATCGGCCACGATGGCGCCCACCGGCACTTCGCCGGCCGCGCCGGCCAGGCGGGCCTGCTCCAGCGCCAGCGCCATCAGGCGGTCGTCGAGTTCGTCGACCGGCGAAGCGGGAACGGCGGTCTCAGCCACGGTAGGTCCGCGCGTTGAGGGTGATGCGTGCGGCCAAGCTGGTGACAGCCTCTTCCAGCCACTGGTACAGCTCGGCATCCTCGCCGTAGCGCGCCTGGTTGAGGTTGGACACCCGTCCTTCCTCGATGAAGCCCCAGGCCCGGCTGCGCTTGTCCTTGTGCTTCGGATCCCACACGCCGAAGGCATAGCCGCCCTTGCCCCTGATCAAGGAAAAGCACGGGATGTCGGTGTAGCCGTCGCCGACGAACACCATCTGGTCGAGCGGCACGCGCAGGCGGTCGGCCGGCACCTTGCGGTTGACCTCGAAAGGCTTGCCGCGGAACTCGGCGCCGATGATGCCCTTCTGGATGTGGAAGATGTAGCGCGTCTTGTCGGTGAAGCTGACCAGGCGGCGCGGGAAATCGATGCCGCCGTCCTTGCCGTAGGCGAATTCGGAAGCCCATATCTCGGTGAACTCGTGCGCGATGGGCGTATGCCGCACCACGTCGCCGATGCCGCTGGAGATCAGGTAGAACTCGAGCTGGATCTTGGGATGCGCGGCCCGCACGGCCGCGCGCAGGCGCGAGAACAGCGTGGCCACGCCGTCGTGCAGGGGCAGGTTCGCGCCCCACTGCTGCAGCCGCTCCCGCGTGACCGGGCCGCCGTGCCCGCCCTCGCGCGACAGCGCGATCATGCGATAGAAGTAGGCCGGCACCGGATCCCAGTCTTCGTTGGACAGCAGCGGGTCGACCGAGTCTTTCCAGAAGGCCGCCGCATCCACGCCGATGCTCTCCAGAAAGCCCGTGGTGCTGTCGGGAGCCAGCGTGTCGTCGAAATCGAAGATCAGGGCAATGACGTCGGACATGGCGGTACGCGTCACTGCTGGATCGGCGCGGCGGTGGTCGTGCCCGGAGCCGGCAGGGGCGGCGGCGGCGCGGTCGGCACGGGGATGAGCAGGGAATCGGTCGAGGGGGGCGGCGCATCGGCCGCCGGCGCGCCGGCCGGACCCGCCGGCATGGCCGTGGACGGCTGCGTCGCCCAGGCCGAGCCGGGCGGCGGCGGGAATGCCGGACTGGGCGGGACAGGCGCCACGCTGGGCGAGGCCGGCGCCGCAGGCGAAACCGGCGGCGCGGGCGGCGCATAGCGGGGAGGCGGCGCATAGCCCGGCGCGGGAGACGCGGAGCCGGGCGTGACGGGAATCACCATTTCACGCAGCACGCCGCCGCTTTGCACGCTGCCTTCGGTCTGCGTGGAGGATCGCATCAAGGCCATGCAGTCCTGCTGCTGCGAAGCGGGCAGGCGCCGGCAGCGGTCGATCGCGTTCTGGCTGTAGCCGCCCTGGTCGCCCATACCGCCCTGCAGGGCTTGCTGGCGCGCGGCGGCGGCTTCGCGCAGGCAGGTGTCCTGGTCTTCGCCGCTCTGGCCCGCATTGCAGCGCGCCACCTCGGCCTGGTAGTGGGATTCGATGTCGGCCGGGCTGGACAGCAGCGGCGCCGGGGCCTGGGCCGATGCGGCGGCGGGCGCCAAGGCGACCGTCAAGGCGCCTCCCAGGGCCAGGACCGCACGGCGCAATGGAATGAAAGAAATCTGCATGGCATGCTCCGTGAAACACGGGCGTCGCGCAAGCGGCGCCACACCAGACAGATTGTGACACGACTGAACGACAAAGCCGGTACGATACATTGCAGAGTATTGCGCCGCGCCGCTTCCGGGCGCGGCCCGGCCAGCCATCGCCCAAGGATCCACGCTGCATCATGACGAGCCCCTCCTCCGCCCCGAACCTGCTCGACCGCGCCCGCCTGCTGGCCTCGATCACGGAAACGAACTGGGACATGGTGGTCATCGGCGGCGGCGCCACCGGCCTGGGCACGGCGGTCGATGCCGCTTCGCGCGGATTCCGCACGCTGCTGGTGGAGGCGGCCGACTTCGCCAAGGGCACGTCCAGCCGCGCCACCAAGCTGGTGCACGGCGGCGTGCGCTACCTGGCCCAGGGCAATATCTCGCTGGTGCGCGAGGCCCTGCACGAGCGCGGCCTGCTGCACCACAACGCGCCGCACCTGGCCTGGCCGCTGGGCTTCGTGGTGCCGGCCTACCAACTCATCGACCAGCCCTTCTACGGCATCGGCCTCAAGCTCTACGACCTGCTGGCCGGCAAGCTCAACCTGCGGCCCAGCCGCTGGCTGTCGCGCGACCAGACCCTGGCGCACGCCCCCACGCTGGCCCTGCAGCAGGGCGGGCGCCCGCTGCGCGGCGGCATCCTCTATTACGACGGCCAGTTCGACGACGCGCGGCTGGCCGTGGCGCTGATGCGCACGCTCTACGACCTGGGCGGCACGGCGCTGAACTACGTCAAGGCGCGCGGCCTCACCCGCACCGACGGCCGCATCGACGGCGTCGAGCTCGAGGATGTGCTGGGCGGCACGGACCTGGGGGCAGTCAAGGCGCGCTGCGTGATCAACGCCACGGGCGTCTGGGTCGACTCGGTGCGCCGCATGGACGAACCCAACGCCGCCGGCATGGTGGCGCCCAGCCAGGGCGTGCACCTGACGCTGCCGCGCGACTTCCTGCCGGGCGACGACGCCATCCTCATCCCCAAGACCGACGACGGCCGCGTGCTGTTCGTGGTGCCCTGGAACGGCCACACCCTCGTGGGCACCACCGACGCGCCGCGCGCCGACCTGCCCATGGAACCCAAGGCCTCCGATGCCGACGTGGACTTCATCCTGCGCACGGCCGCCCGGTATCTCAGCCGCGCGCCCACCCGCGCCGACGTCACCAGCGTCTGGGCCGGCCTGCGCCCCCTGGTCAAACGCACCGAGGCCGCCACCAAGACCCTGTCGCGCGAGCACACCATCCTGGTGTCGCAGTCCGGCCTGGTGACGGTCACGGGCGGCAAATGGACCACCTATCGCCGCATGGCGCAGGACGTGCTCGACACCGCCATCGACAAGCATCTGCTGCCGGCCGCCGCCTGCCGCACCGCATCGCTGCCGCTGCACGGCGCGCCGTCCGACCCCGCCGACCTGCCCGCGCCGGCTGGCACGCCGGACAGCTATTACGGCACCGACCTGCCCGCCCTGCGCGCCCTGCCCGGCGCCGACCATGTGCTGATCGCCGGCAGCGGCCTGACCGAAGCCCATGTGCGCCACGCGGCCCGCTTCGAGCTGGCCCGCAGCGCCGAGGACGTGCTGGCGCGCCGCAACCGGGCCCTGTTCCTCGATGCCCGCGCCGCCCTGGCCGCGGCGCCCGCGGTGGCCCGCATCCTGGCCGAGGAACTGGACCTGGGCGAGGCCTGGCAGGCGAGTACCATAAGCGACTTCGAGTCCGTCGCGCGGCAATACCTGCCGGACTGATCCTGCCAGACCCATACAGCCCCGCCTTCGATACGCCATGAGCACCTACGACAAGCTGCAGCAGCTGCTGCAAACCAACCAGATCGACTACCGGCTGATGCACCACCCCGCCGCCGGCAAGTCCGAGGAAGTGGCGGCCATCCGCGGCACCGAAGTCAGCCAGGGCGCCAAGGCGCTGGTGTGCCGGGTGAAGATCACCTCCAACACGCGCAAGCATGTGCTGGCCGTATTTCCGGCCGACCGCCAGGCCGACCTCGACGCCGTGGCCGCGGCCGTGGGCGGCAAGAAGGCCTCGCTGGTGCCGCATGAACTCGCGCGCGAACTCACCGGCTGCGAGATCGGCGCCATCCCGCCCTTCACCTTCAACCCGGAACTGCAGCTGGTGGTCGACCCCACGCTGCGCACCCGCCACGCCGAGATCGCTTTCAATGCCGGCCGGCTCGATGCCTCCATCGTGATGGGCACCGAAGACTACTTCCGCCTGGCCGTGCCCGCGCAAGCCCCCATCATCAAACCCTGATCCCCCGGGCCGCCCCATGTGCCTTGCCGTCCTTGCCCTGCGTTGCATACCCGGCGTGCCGGTGCTGGTCGCCGCCAACCGCGACGAGTTCCATGCGCGGCCCACCGCGCCCGCCGCGCGCTGGCCGGGCGAGCCCGCGGTGTATGCCGGACGCGACCTGCAGGCCGGCGGCACCTGGATGGGCGCCACCGCCGGCGGCCGCTACGCCCTGGTGACCAACTACCGCGAACCCGGCCGCCACCGGCCCGACGCCCCCTCGCGCGGCGCGCTGGTCGAGGCATGGCTGCACGGCGGCCAGACGGCGGCCGGCTACATGGCGCAGCTGCACGCGGCGGGCGAACGCTACAACGGCTTCAACCTGATCGTGGGCGACGCCGGCGGCGCCTGGTACTACGGCAACCGGGGCGGCGCGCCGCGCGAACTGCCCGCCGGCATCCACGGCCTGTCCAACCACCTGCTGGACACGCCCTGGCCCAAGCTGGTCCGCACCCGCCGGGCCTTCGAACGCCTGATCGGTTCCGAGCCCCGGCTGCCCGCCACGGACGCGCTGTATGCCATGCTCGACGACCGCGTCCCCGCGGCCGACGACGCCCTGCCCGACACCGGCCTGCCGCGCGACCGCGAACGCCTGCTGAGCAGCCCTTTCATCGTCAGCCCCGACTACGGCACGCGGGTCTCGACCGTGCTGGCCTTGCATGCCGATGGCCGCGGCGCGCTGCATGAACGGCGCTTCGACCCGCAGGGCCGCATCGCCGGCGATACGGCGCTGGCATTCGGCGGGATTTAGCCGTCCCCCACCCGCCCGCGCAGCCGCTTGATCGCGCCGCGCTGCGCCTTGCCCTCGACGCGCCGCCGCTGCGAAGCCAGCGTGGGCCGGGTGGCGCGGCGCGGGCGCACGGGCCGCGCCGCCTCGCGCACCATCTCCAGCAGCCGCTCGACCGCCTCTTCGCGGTTTTTTTCCTGGCTGCGAAACGACTGCGCCTTGATGACGATGACGCCTTCCTTGGTGACGCGC
>DASWPO010000353.1:0-7501 GCA_036404015.1 Bordetella sp.
TCCTCGACGACGAAGAACGCGCCAAGCCCTCGCACAGCCACAAGCTATGGGCCGCGATCTGCCAGCCCGCGGTGCTGTACCTGTGCCTGATCTACGCGCTCATCCAAGCCAGCGTCTACGGCGTGGTGTTCTACCTGCCCACCCAGGTGGCGGGGCTGATGGGCGCCAAGGTCGGCTTTACCGTCGGCCTGGTTTCGGCGATTCCGTGGCTGTGCGCCCTGCTGGCCACCTGGTGGATACCCAGCCACGCCGACCGCACGGGCCATCGCCGCAACACGGCCAGCCTGACGCTAGTCATGGCGGCGGCCGGCATCGCCGTCTCGGTCAGCGTATCCACTCCCCTGGCCGGCGTCCTGGCGCTGTGCTTCGCGGCCGCGGGCTTCATCGCCGTCCAGCCGGTCTTCTGGACCTTCCCGTCGAACGCCCTGTCGGGCAGCGTCGCCGCGGGCGGCATCGCGCTCATCAACTCGCTGGGCGGGGTCGGCGGCTTCGTGGCGCCCATCGTCAAGAACTGGGCCGAGACGGTTTTCCACTCCCCGGCCGCGGGCCTGTACTTGCTGGCCGGGACAACCTTGCTGGCCGCCGTGCTGGTGCTAGGCCTGCGCGACACCGCGCCGGCCGCGGCGCGCACGCATGCCGCGGCCTGAGCCATCCCACCCCCCGGCACGACACCCATTACACACAGCCATCACGAACGCAGGAGTTTTCCATGGCACTCCCCACCATCAAGCAGGTCCGCGCCTATACCCTGAAAGGCGGCGGCGCGGACTACCATGACCAGCAGGACGGGCACTGGATCGACGATCACATCGCCACGCCCATGAGCAAGTACCCCGCCTACCGGCAAAGCCGCCGCAGCTTCGGCATCAACGTGCTCGGGACGCTGGTGGTGCAGATCGAGGCGTCCGACGGGTCGGTGGGCTTCGCGGTGACGACCGGCGGCGAGCCCGCGGCCTATATCGTGGAAAAGCACCTGGCGCGCTTCCTCGAGGGCGCCCGCGTCACCGACATCGAGCTCATCTGGGACCAGATGTACCAGTCCACGCTCTACTACGGCCGCAAGGGCCTGGTCATCAACACCCTCTCCGGCGTCGACCTGGCGCTGTGGGACCTGCTGGGCCAGGTGCGCGGCGAGCCCGTGCACCAGTTGCTGGGCGGCGCGGTGCGCGACGAGTTGCAGTTCTACGCCACCGGCGCGCGGCCCGACCTGGCCCAGAAGATGGGTTTCATCGGCGGCAAGCTGCCCTTGCACCACGGCCCGGCCGAAGGCGAGGAAGGGCTGCGCAAGAACATCGAAGAACTGGCCACCATGCGCGAGCGCGTCGGCCCGGACTTCTGGCTGATGCTCGACTGCTGGATGAGCCTGGACCTGAACTACGCCACGCGCCTGGCGCAGGCCGCGCGCGAATACGGGCTCAAGTGGATCGAGGAGGCCCTGCCGCCCGATGATTACTGGGGCTATGCCTCGCTGCGCAAGAACGTGCCCGCCGGCATGCTGGTCACGACGGGCGAGCACGAGGCCTCGCGCTGGGGGTTCCGCATGCTGCTCGAGATGGGGTGCTGCGACATTATCCAGCCCGACGTGGGCTGGTGCGGCGGCATCACCGAACTGCTGAAGATCTCCGCGCTGGCCGACGCGCACCAGGCGCTGGTGATCCCGCACGGCTCGTCGGTCTATAGCTACCACTTCGTCGCCACGCGCCAGAACAGCCCCTTCGCGGAGTTCCTGATGATGGCGCCCAAGGCCGACCAGGTCGTGCCGATGTTCCACCCGCAGCTGCTGGGCGAGCCCGTGCCGGCCAACGGCCGCATGCGCCTGTCCGAGCTGGACAAGCCGGGCTTCGGCGTGACGCTCAACCCCGACTGCGTGCTGCATCGGCCGTACACGCACTAAAACACCAAGGAATACGCACATGCAATTGCCCATCAACCCCTTCAAGGCAGCCCTGGCCCAGGGCACGCCGCAATACGGCATCTGGGCCGGGTTCGCCACGCCCTACGCGGCCGAGATCGTGGCCGGCACCGGCTACGACTGGATGCTGGTCGACGGCGAACACGCGCCCAACACGGCGCCCAGCCTGCTGGGCCAGCTGCAGGCCGTGGCGCCCTACGCCACGCATCCCGTCGTGCGCCCCGTCAACGGCGACCCCGCGCTCATCAAGCAGTTGCTGGACCTGGGCGCGCAGACCTTGATGGTCCCCATGGTCGAGACGGCCGAGCAGGCGCGCGCGCTGGTGCGCGCCATGCGCTACCCGCCGGGCGGCATCCGCGGCGTAGGCGGGGGCCTGACCCGCGCCACGCGCTGGGACGCCGTCGCCGACTACATCCGGACCGCGCACGAGCAGCTATGCCTGATCGTGCAGGTGGAATCGCGCCTGGGCGTGAAGAACGTCGCCGAGATCGCCGCGGTGGAAGGCGTGGACGCCGTCTTCATCGGCCCGGCCGATCTGTCCACCGGCCTGGGCCATGCCGGCGACGCCAGCCAGCCCGAGGTGCAGGCCAGCATCCGCCGCGCCATCGACGCCACGCGCGCCGCCGGCCGCGCCTGCGGCATCCTGGCGCCGCGCGAGGAAGACGCGCGCCGCTACGCCGAATGGGGCTGCACGTTCATCGCGGTGGGCATCGACATCAGCCTGCTGCGCCAAGCCGCCATCGACAACCTGGCGCGCTATCGCGGCCCCGGCGACGCCCCCGCGCCGTCACGCACGTACTGAGCGCGCGCCCCACCCCACCCAGAGGAGACTCCCCATGACTACTGTGCCCATGCTCCAGAACTACATCGGCGGCGAATTTTCCAGCAGCGCCGAACTGCACGACGTCCTCAACCCCGCCACGGGAGAACGCCTGGCCCAGGCCCCCATGGCGTCGCAGCAGGAGGTCGACCGCGCCATCGCCGCCGCGCGCGGCGCGCAGAAAGCCTGGGCGCGCAAGACCGCCATCGAGCGCGCGGGACACCTGCGCCGCATCGCCGCCAAGCTGCGCGAGCACGCGCCGCGCCTGGCGCGCGCCATCACGCAGGAGCAAGGCAAGATCCTGGGCCTGGCCGAAGTCGAGGTGCACTTCACCGCCGACTACATGGACTACATGGCCGAATGGGCGCGCCGCCTGGAAGGCGAAATCATCACCAGCGACCGCCCCGACGAAAGCATCTTCCTGCTGCGCAAGCCGCTGGGCGTGGTGGCGGGCATCCTGCCGTGGAACTTCCCGTTCTTCCTGATCGCGCGCAAGATGGCCCCGGCGCTGCTCACGGGCAACACCATCGTCATCAAGCCCAGCGAAGAAACGCCCATCAACTGCCACGAATTCACCCAACTGCTGGCGCAGACCGACCTGCCGGCGGGCGTGTTCAACGTGGTGTACGGCCAAGGCGCCGTCGGCGGCGCCTTGTCGGCCCACCCGGGCGTGGACATGATCAGCTTCACCGGCAGCGTGCCCACGGGCTCGCGCATCATGGCCGCCGCGGCCGGCAACATCACCAAGCTCAACCTGGAGCTGGGCGGCAAGGCGCCCGCCATCGTGCTGGCCGACGCCGACCTCGACCTGGCGGTGAAGGCCATCCGCGACTCGCGCATCATCAATACCGGCCAGGTCTGCAACTGCGCCGAGCGCGTCTATGTCGAGCGCAAGGTGGCCGATGAATTCGTCGCGCGCATCGCCCAGGCCATGGCGGCCACGCGCTATGGCGATCCCATCGCCCAGCCCGACGTCGAGATGGGCCCGCTCATCAACCAGAAGGGCCTGGACGGCGTCGCCGCCAAGGTGCGCACGGCCATCGGCGCCGGCGCCCAGCTCGTCACCGGCGGCCGGGTCGCCGACCTGGGCCGCGGCTTTCACTACGAGCCCACGGTGCTGGCCGGCTGCCGCGCCGACATGGAGATCATGCGCAAGGAAGTCTTCGGTCCGGTGCTGCCCGTCCAGGTCGTCGACGACCTGGACGAGGCCATCGCCCTGGCCAACGATTCCGAATATGGCCTGACCTCGTCGGTGTACACGCGCGACCTCGCCAAGGCCATGCACGCCATGCGCGAGATCGACTTCGGCGAAACCTATATCAACCGCGAGAACTTCGAGGCCATGCAGGGCTTTCATGCCGGCGTGCGCAAATCCGGCATCGGCGGAGCGGACGGCAAGCACGGTCTCTACGAGTACACGCACACCCAGGTGGTCTACGTGCAAAGCTAGGCGGACAAGGAAGAGGCCTGAAGAAAGCCAAGCCCCCGCCGGCCATCAAGCCCCCGACCACTCCGTGACGAACTCACGGTAGTCGGAGCGCTGCGCTTTGGGCAGTTCAACGGCGGGCGTGCCGATGGCCAGGAACCCCAGGAAGCGGTATTCCAGCGGGTCGAAGCCCAGCGCTTCCTGGACCTCGGGCACATGGGTGCCCAGGCCGGTGCTCCAGAACGCGCCGTAGCCCAGCATGTAGGCCGCGTTCAGCACATTCATCACCGACGCGCCGACGGCCAGCATCTGCTCGTGCTCGGGGATCTTGCCGTTGAAGAAGCTTTTTTGCGCCACGCCCAGCACCAGGGGCACGTCGGCCAGCCAGGCGCGCACGTTCTTTTCCTTGTCGGGCGTCATGCGCGGGTCGCCGGTGCGCTTGACGGCGTCGAGCGCCATGTCGGCCAGCTTGCCGACCGCCTCGCCGCGGATGATCACGTAGCGCCATGGACGCAGGGCGCCGTGGTCGGGCGCGCTCATGCCGGCCTGCAGGATCTGCGCCAGCTCTTCGTCGGAAGGCCCCGGGCCGCGCACGAACCGGAGGGACTGGCGGGACTGCAGGGCTTGTAGGGCGGGATCGAGGGTAGTCATTCTGTGGAGTTACGCAAAGGGACTGCGAAGATGAGAAAGATTCTCATCATACGCCTATTGGCCCGATACTCAGGCATGGTTCAGCCCGCGGCCTTCCCATGCCCGTCGATATGCCCCAGGTCGCGGTCCGGATCGAGCCGGTCGCGCACCCGCTGCTTGAGCGCCCTGGCATCGGGAAAGCCGCCGTCGACGGTACGGTCCCAGATCACCTGGTCGTCGTAGCGGATGCGGAACACCCCGCCCGTGCCCGGCACCAGGGCCACCTCGCCCAAGTCGGTGGAAAAGGTGGAGAGCAGTTCCTGGGCCATCCAGCCGGCGCGCAGCAGCCATTGGCAGAGCGTGCAGTATTCGATGACGATGCGAGGCGGAACGTTCGGAGTCGCCATGCCGTGCTCCTGATACGAAACGGTTGTCAGGCCTTATTGTGCCTTGCGGCCGGCTCAAGAGCGACTGGAAACGAAAAAGACCGCGCAGGCGGCCTTTTCCATCGAAGCCCCGAAAGGAATTAGGCCTACAGCCCGGCGACCGCAGGCCGGTCGAAATGCAGGCGCTCGATGATGGGCGCGTCGGAGAAGCGGAACAGGTCGAACTGGCTTTCGGCCTGCAGCGACCAGGGCACCCAGCTCGGCACGACGAAGATGTCGCCCTTCTCGAGCTTGTGGGTCGCGTCCCCCAGGATGACGGCGCCGCGTCCTTCGAACACCTGGAAGACCGAGGAACCGACCTCGCGCTTGGGCGCGGTGCCGACGCCTGCGCGCAGCCGGTGGAATTCGGCGCGGATCGTCGGCATGACGTCGCCGCCCGTCGTCGGATTGACGTAGCGGATCGCCGCGTGGCCCGGCTCGGCGACGCCGGGATAGCCTTCGACCTCGAGCTTCAGCTGCTCGGCCAGCGCGCGGTCGGTGTGTTCCCAGCGATAGGCGCCGATGGGCGAAGACACGGTGTTCTGCAGGCCGGACAAGGGCCGCAGGCCGGGGTGGCACCACAAGCGCTCGCTGCGCGAAACATCCGGCGTGCTGCTGTCGGTCAGGCCATTCTTGCCCACCTCGAAGAACCCGACGTCGTTCGTGTAGCTGAACGGGATGTCCAGGCCGTCGAGCCAGGCCATCGGCGTGTCGCGCACATTCTGGTGGCCGTGGAAGCACCAGCCGGGGGTGAGCAGGAAATCGCCGCGGCTCATGTGGACCGGGTCGCCGTTGACGACCGTCCAGACCCCTTCGCCCTCGACCACGAAGCGGAAGGCGTTCTGCGAATGGCGATGCTCGGGCGCGGTCTCGTGCGGGCCGAGATACTGGATCGCGCACCACAGGGTGGGCGAAATATAGGCCTCGCCGCCCAGGCCCGGATTGGCGAGCCCGATGGCGCGGCGCTCCCCGCCGCGGCCGACCGGGACGAGTTCGCCCGATTGCCGGGCGAGCGGATACAGCGTCGACCATTTCCAGACGTGCGGCACGGCCTTGGGCTTGGGATGCCGAGGCATCAGGTCGCCGATCTGGGTCCAGAGAGGATTGAGGTGGTTGGACTTGAAGTCGGCGTAGAGCTGATGCAGCGCGGGGCTGTCTTCCGGCCGGCCGCCATGGGATGTCTTATCGTCCGTCATTGTCTTGTTCCTCCTATTGGTATGGTCTGGGGACTAAGCCATTTTATCTTCCCGGGTATACGATAAATTATTCATTTTTCGTATCATCCATACTAAAAAAAGAATAGACCAGCTTCACCTATCTCTTGTGCAAATCGGCGATGAGGGACGCGGAGGCGGCTCAGCGGGGGATGTAGGTTTTGATCACCTCTGCCCAAAATAGACAGCCTGTCGCCGTGATCAGAACGAAGCCAAGCAATAGTGCATTGACAGGCCGCTTGCGCCCCACTTTGTTCAAGATGATCGGGAAGGTAGCCCCAAGCAAGACGAGGCCTGCCGCGGTAATGAGGGAAGGCATGACATTATTTGACAACTGACACTATCAGTAGCGGAATGTATCACGCAGCAGCCATTCTCATTGGTGAGGGGTGTAAATGGGGACAATTCAATATGTATCAAAAGATCCGCCGTCATGCGCCACCCATTTTGGCGTGTGGCGGGTCGTGGCGCAAGCCAAGCAAAAACAGCCCCACTTGGGGGCTGTCAGCTTGATATGGCAAGGATGGGCAAGCAGCGGATCGAAGACGCTACTTTCGAAGCGGCTGGCTGTTCACTGCAGCGTGCGCGTGAACACGAACTTGCCGTCTCGCCAATCCACCGGCACCACGTCGCGCGGGCCGAAGACGCCTTCCAGTATCAGCTTGGCGACCGGATTCTCGATCTTCTGCTGAATGGCGCGCTTCAAGGGGCGCGCGCCAAACACCGGGTCGAAGCCCGTGCGGGCCAGCTCGGCCAGCGCGGCATCGCTGATCTCCAGGCGCATCTCCTGCTTGTCCAGCCGGTCGGAAAGGCGCTTGAGCTGGATGCGGGCGATGGACTCGATGTGCTGCGCTTCCAGTCCGTGGAACACCACGACTTCGTCGATGCGGTTGAGGAACTCGGGCCGCAGCGTCTGCTTGAGCTCGTCCCACAAATGCGTATCGGCTAAGATGATGTACTTGGTGCGGCACGGACTGGGTACGGTGTAAGCGCAGGACCAGCAGCGGTTCTCAAGCATCTGTTCCCTCTAAATCCCCATTGAGCAGAAGCGTTGTCGAGCGCCGTTAATGTATC
>DASWPO010000354.1:0-3171 GCA_036404015.1 Bordetella sp.
GCGATCTGGATGGTGACGATGGTTTCGTCGATATACATCCGCCACTCCCGGAAATTGGGAGGGAAGAAGTCGGCGATGAACGTCGCCATATTGCTGCCGTTGGCGACAAAATCCCAGGGGCGCATATCGGCGCCTTTCCACGACCAGCCCAGCAGCGCAATGACGATGGCCCAGCCCAGCAGGACGGGCATGGACGTGCGCAGGCGCGCTTCGGCGAGGGCGGGAGATTGTGCGGTTTGGCTCATGGCGGCGTGGCGAGGATATGAAAAGCAAAAACGCCGCGGCCGCCTGGGCGGGCCCGCGGCGCTGCAAGGCCGATTACTGGTTGGCCTTGATTTCCTTGTCGAGATCGGCCAGCTTGGCATCGATCTCGGCGATCTTGGTCTTCTTCTCGGCGTCGGGGGTCGTGGTGTCGCTCTCGAGCTTGGCCTTGTCGCCGGCCAGGCCAAGCTGGCGGATCACCAGCAGCTGCTTGTCGCTGGAGGCTTCGAACTTGCCGAAGCTCAGCTTGGCCAGCTTGGCCTGCTCTTCGGGGGTCTTGCCGTAGTTGAGGAGGAAGTCCGAGATCTTCTTCTTCACGTCGTCGGGCAGATCCTTGCGGCGCACGATGGGGTCGGTCGGGATGATGGGCGACTTCCACAGGACGCGCACGCTGTCTTCCCACTTCTTGCCCTTGTCCTTGTTGCTGTCGTTGTACAGCTGCAGGGTCTCGGTGTTGGTGACGGCGACGTCGACCTGCTTGTTCATGGCGGCCATCAGATTGGCTTCGTGGTTGGCCGAGCGGCTGGCCTTGAAGTCCTGGGAGGGGTTGATCTTGTTGGCGATCCACAGGTAGAAGTTGGGGACCAGATAGCCCGAGGTCGAGTTCGGGTCGCCGGCGCCGTAGCTGTAGGCCTTGGGGTTCTTGATGACTTCGTCGATGCTCTTGACCGGGCTGTCCTTGGCGGTAACGATCACCGACCAGTAGCCCGGGTCGCCGTTGGCGTAGGTGGTGCGCGCGAACACTTCGCCATTGGACCGGTCCACGGCCTGGACGGCGCCCGCGTTGCCGAACCAGGCGACCTGCACCTTGTTGAAGCGCATGCCTTCGATCACGCCGGCGTAGTCCGAGGCGAAGAAGGGCTTGATGGTCAGGCCGGTGGCCTTGCTCATGTCATCCAGGACGGGCTGCCAGCGGTCACGCAGGGCAGTGGACGTATCGGTCGAGATGAGGCCGAAGTTCAGGACATCGCCGGCGGCATGGGCAGCCGGGGCGCTGACGACAGCGGCCGTGACGAACAGGGCGGAAAGCGTCTTGACGAACATGAATGAAAGGCTCCGTGGGGGCGGCTAGAAAAGCAGGGTGGTCAGGATGCGGCTGCCGCATCCAGAACCTTGGGCGCGGCCGCGTCGAAAGGCGCTTCGTCGTTGGCCGGGGGCAGGGCGACGGCGGGCTCGCGCAGCTGGTCGAGCTCGGCGCCGTACAGGTCCTGCAGCATGGAGTGCGTCAGGTCGCAGGAGGGGCCGTCGTAGACGACCTGGCCCTGGCGCAGGGCGACCACGCGCTGGCAGTAGCGCAGGGCGGTGTCGACCTGGTGCAGCGACACCACCACGGTGACCTGGCGGTCGACGTTGATCTGGGCCAGCGTGTCCATCACGCGGCGGGAGGACTCGGGGTCGAGCGAGGCGATGGGCTCGTCGGCCAGGACGATGCGGGCGTTCTGCACCAGGGTGCGGGCGATCGCGGCGCGCTGCTGCTGGCCGCCGGACAGCGTGCTGGCGCGCTGGAAGGCGGTTTCATGGATGCCGACGTGGCGCAGGGCTTGCAGGCCCTGGGCGACCTCGGCGCGCGTGAACAGGCGAAAGAAGCTGCGCCACATGGGCATGCGCGTCAGCAGGCCGGTGAGCACGTTGACGATCACCGGCAGGCGGCCGACCAGGTTGAACTGCTGGAAGACGAAGCCGATGCCCGCGCGCGAACGGCGGATCGAACGGTTCACGCGGCCGTTTTCCTGGATGACGTGGCCGTTGACGCGGATGCTGCCGCAGCCCGCGTCGCCGGCGATGAAACCGGCCAGGTGGCGCAGCAGGGTGGATTTGCCCGAGCCCGACGCGCCCAGCAGGGCGATCATCTCGCCCGGATGGACTTGCAGCGACACGTTGTCGAGCGCTTTGCGGCCGGCCTTGAAACTCTTGGTCAGTCCTTGTACGTCGATGGCGTAGGTCATGGGGGCTCCGGTGCAATATTGCTGGAGCGAGTATGCGGAGCTTAAATGACCAAGCCGTGAAAACGTATTCAGTGGCGGACATGAATGTCAGCTCAATTACATGGGTTTGTCATTTCCTTGACATGGTTGTATCTGGGTATAGTGCATAGCGTGCGGATTCGGCATGAAGGCGGGAGGAGACCTATGCGCGGCTGGCTGATGGGCTTGGTGCTGATCGGGTTTTTTGGATCCTGGGCATGGCCGGCCGGCGCCCAGGAACGGGTGCGTTTTCCGTCCCTGGACGCGCAGGCCACCCCGCTCGACGGCTATCTCTACGCCGCGCCCGGGCAGGGGCGGCATCCCGCCCTGGTTTTCATGCATGGCTGCGGCGGCTTGCTGACAAAGTCAGGCAAAGTCGTCTCGCGGGAGCGGCAGTGGGCGCAGCGCTTCAATGACCTGGGCGTGACGGTGCTGATGGTCGACAGCATGACGCCGCGGCAGCACGGCGAGATGTGCGCGCCGGCGCATTTCGATGCCTCCATCTACCGGGCGCGGCCTTTCGACGCTTACGGGGCTTTGCATTTCTTGCGGTCGCGCGACGACATCCGGGCCGATCGCGTCGGCCTGGTCGGCTGGTCGGCGGGCGGCGGCGCCGTGCTCAATGCCATCCGCGCGTCCAGCCCCGCCCGCCGGGCGGCGGGCCAGGGCGAGTCGTTCCGGGCCGCCGTGGCTTTCTATCCCGCCAGCTGCAGCCGCAAGCGGCAGGGCGGCGACTGGTCCAGCCCGGTGCCGCTGCTGGTGCTCCTGGGCGGCAAGGATGTCTGGATTCCGCTGGACGACTGCAAGGACTTGCTCGGGCATGCGTCGCCGGCCGCGCAGCTGGCGTGGCACGTCTACGACGACGCCTACCATGACTTCGACTGGCCGGGCCTGCGCACGCATGAAGCGCCCGCCTTCCGCACCCGGGCGGGCGTGGTCCCCATCG
>DASWPO010000355.1:0-14311 GCA_036404015.1 Bordetella sp.
TCGTGCGCCGCGCCGAGCAGGCCAAGTTCGACCTGGTGTTCTTTGCCGACACGCCCGACACCAGCGCCGACCTGCACCCCGGAATGATGGTCCGCCTCGAGCCGCTGGTGCTGCTGGGCGCGCTGTCGATGGTGACGAGCAGGCTGGGCCTGGTGGCCACGGTCTCGACCACCTACTCGCAGCCCTACAACGTGGCCCGGGCCTTCGCCTCGCTCGACCGCATGAGCGGGGGCCGGATCGGCTGGAACGTGGTCACGGGTTCGAGCCCGAACGCGGCCTACAACTTCGGCAACGAACACCACCCCGACCACGGGTCGCGCTACGAGATGGCGACCGAGTACCTGAAGGTGGCCAAGGGGCTGTGGGACAGCTGGGAGGACGACGCGCTGGTGGCCGACAAGGCCACGGGCGTGTACATGGACACCACCAAGATGCACACCCTCAACCATGAGGGGAAGTATTACCAGGTCAAGGGTCCGCTCAATGCCAGCCGTCCGCCGCAGGGCTATCCGGTGATCTTCCAGGCGGGCGCCTCGGACACGGGCAAGGACTTTGCCGCGGCCACGGCCGAGGTGGTGTTCGCCACGCAGTCGATCCTGGAGGACGCGGTGGCGTTCGCCAAGGACCTGAAGGACCGGGTGGAGAAGGCGGGCCGCTCGCGCGATTCGCTGAAGATCATGCTGGGGGTGGCGCCGATGGTCGGTGATAGCTATGAGGACGCGCAGCGGAAGGTGGCCGAGCTTGCCCGGCTGGTCAAGCCGGAAGTGGCGTTGAAGACGCTGTCGGACCGGCTGGGCCACGACATGTCGAAGTTTCCCCTGGACGAGCCGCTGCCGGAGCTGCCGCAATCGACCATGATGCAGGGCCATGCGGTGGTGCTGAAGTCGATCGCCAAGAAGTACAACATGACGCTGCGCCAGCTGCTGGACTACGCGGCGGTCAGTTCGGGGCACCGACTGCTGATGGGCACGGCCGAGCAGGTGGCCGACGATCTGCAGCTGTGGTTCGAGGCAGGAGCGGCCGACGGCTTCGTGGTGCTGCCGTCGTTCTACCCGACGCCGTTCGACCGCTTCGTCGACGAGGTGGTGCCGATCCTGGCCGAGCGCGGCGTCTTCCGCAAGGAATACGCAGGCTCGACGCTGCGCGAGCACCTGGGACTGGAACGCCCCGCGCATCCCCTGACCCTGGGTCGCTGAACCGGAAGCCGCGCGCCATGGACAAAATCATTGCCCAGGATGAATTCAGGGATGCCGTTTCACGCCTGGGCGCCGCCGTCCACGTCGTGACCACCAATGGCGAAGGCGGACTGGCGGGGTTTACCGCCTCGGCGGTCTGCAGCCTGACCGATACGCCGGCCATGCTGCTCGTCTGCCTGCAGAAAAAGTCCTCCGCCTACGAGTCCGTCAAGAAGAACGGCGTGGTCTGCGTCAATATGCTGGGCTCGGCGGGCCTGGAACTATGCAAGGCGTTCAGCGGCAAGACCCCCATGGCCGACCGGTTCGCCGATCTGGCGTGGAAAAGCGCCGCGACGGGCTCCCCCGTGCTGCCCGACTCGATGATCGCCTTCGACTGCACCGTGACGGAATTCAAGAGCGTGGAAACGCACGAAATCCTGCTGTGCCAGGTCAGGGAAATCATCTACGGGGACACCCAGCAACCCGCCCTCATCTACTACAACCGCGCGTTTCATCATCTGAATTGACGATTCCCACCGCGCAGGCGGAACACGACGGTTAGTCGATGCGGACACCGGTGAGCTGTTCGCTCAACTGCCAGAGACGGCCCGCCGCAACCGGATCAGCGGCGCGCGGGCGCACGCCATGCAATTCCGGGGACTCATCGGAAGGCAGGGCTTGGGCGATATCGCAGTCCACGCAATAAACGCCACCCATGCCATCGAGCCGGGGACTCGTCGCGCACCAGACGCTGGTCGCGGCGCCTTGCTGCGGCGTCTTCTTGTTGTTTTCAGGGTCGATGATCGGCTTGCCATCCTTGTCGATGACGTCGCTGGTCAAACGCGAGATTCGCGCCGGCGCGTCGATTTCCGAGGCGGCGGCCAAGGTGGGCTACGCTTCCGAAAGCGCCTTCAGGAACGCATTCAAGCGCGTTACGGACATGGCGCCGGGCCAGTACCGACAGACCACGGAGCGAGTGACCGCAGAGCCGCGTGGATCTCCCAACGCCGAAACGCATGATTTCTGACCAGGCATTGGAGAAAACAAAAACCCGCCTGACGGCGGGTTTTTCATGCAAGCGGCAAAGGCTTAGGCGCCTTCGCGCGAGGCCTTGCGGCGCTCGTGCTCGGAGAGATAGCGCTTGCGCAGGCGGATCGACTTGGGCGTGAGCTCGACGAGTTCGTCGTCGTCGATGAATTCCACCGCGTATTCCAGGCTCATCTGGATGGGCGGCACCAGGCGCACGGCTTCGTCGGTACCCGAGGCGCGCACGTTGGTCAGTTGCTTGCCCTTGATGGGGTTGACCACCAGGTCGTTGTCGCGGCTGTGGATGCCGATGATCATGCCTTCGTACAGCGCCTCGCCCGGGCTGACGAACATGCGGCCGCGATCCTGCAGCTTCCACAAGGCATAGGCCACGGCGTCGCCGTTGTCCTGGCTGATGAGCACGCCGTTGCGGCGCTCGCCGATCGAGCCGTCGCGCACCGGGGCGTACTCGTGGAAAATGTGACTCATCAAGCCCGTGCCGCGCGTCAGCGTGAGGAACTCGTTCTGGAAGCCGATCAAGCCGCGCGCCGGGATGATGTATTCCAGGCGGGTACGGCCGCGGCCGTCGGGCTGCATGTCTTGCAGGTCGCCCTTGCGGCGGCCCAGCTCTTCCATCACGCCGCCCTGGTGGGCATCTTCCACGTCCACGGTCAGCGCCTCGAAAGGCTCGCACTTCACGCCGTCGATTTCCTGGAACACCACGCGCGGGCGCGACACGGCCAACTCGTAGCCTTCGCGGCGCATGGTTTCCAGCAGGATGGTCAGGTGCAGTTCGCCGCGGCCCGCCACTTCGAACACGGTATCGTCGCCCGTTTCGCGCACGCGCAGCGCCACGTTGGCCTTCAGTTCGCGGTCGAGGCGGTCGCGCAGCTGGCGGCTGGTGACGAACTTGCCTTCGCGGCCGGCCAGGGGCGAGGTATTGACCATGAAGTTCATGGTCAGGGTGGGTTCGTCCACGCGCAGCATGGGCAGCGCTTCGGGCGTGAGCGGGTCGGTGACGGTGGTGCCGATGTTGAGGTCTTCGATGCCGTTGATCAGCACGATGTCGCCGGCCTCGGCTTCTTCGACCTGCACGCGCTCCAGGCCGCTGAATTTCAGCACCTGGTTGATGCGGCCGCGCTGCACGGCGCCTTCGGGGCCGTCGAGGAAGACGATATCCATGCCGGGACGCATGCGGCCGCGGGTGATGCGGCCCACGCCGATCTTGCCGACGTAGTTGTTGTAGTCCAGCGACGTGATCTGCATTTGCAGCGCGCCGTTGGGGTCGTCGTCGCGCTGCGGCACGTATTTGAGAATGGCATCGAACAGAGGACGCATGTCGCCCGAACGCACGTCGTCGGTCATGCCGGCGTAGCCCGACAGGCCCGAGGCGTACACCACCGGGAAGTCCAGTTGCTCTTCGGTGGCGCCCAGCTTGTCGAACAGCTCGAAAGTGGCGTTGATGACGAAGTCGGGACGCGCGCCCGGACGGTCGATCTTGTTGACCACGACGATGGGCTTTAAGCCCAGGGCCAGCGCCTTGCGGGTAACGAAGATGGTCTGGGGCATGGGGCCTTCGACCGCATCGACCAGCAGCAGCACGCCGTCCACCATGGACAGCACGCGCTCCACCTCGCCGCCGAAGTCGGCGTGTCCCGGGGTGTCGACGATGTTGATGTGCGTGCCTTCGTATTCGACGGCGCAGTTCTTGGCCAGGATGGTGATGCCGCGCTCTTTTTCGAGGTCGTTGGAGTCCATGACCCGTTCGACCATCGCCTGATTTTCGCGGAAAGTGCCCGACTGGCGCAGCAGTTGGTCGACCAGGGTAGTTTTACCGTGGTCGACGTGGGCAATGATGGCGACGTTGCGCAAAGCGCGAGACATAATCGATCCTTAGGTTATTTGACAGGCAGCGGGGAAAGCCCCCACGCCGCACCTTCGGTTTGCTGCCCCTCGGGGGGGCCGCTTTCGCCTTGGGAGCGGCCCGGCGGCAAAAGGCCCGCCGGCAATTCGTTCAAAGCAAGCAGTGCCAGCTTGGGATCGGGCATGGCCTGCAGGGTATCCAACGTCACGGCGCGCTCCAGCGTAAACGGCCCGGCATGCGTGCGCCGCAGCGCCGCCAGGTGCGCGTAACACCCCAAGGCGCGGCCAATGTCCTGGGCCAGCGTCCGGATATACGTGCCTTTGCTGCAGGCCACCTCGATCACGGCCTGCATGGCCCGGGTTGACGCAAACCCGGAAAGCAGTTCGTTGCGATAGATGGTGATCTGCCGCGGTGCGCGTTCGAGCTCGATGCCCTGGCGCGCATATTCGTACAGCGGTTTGCCGTCGCGCTTGAGCGCCGAATACATGGGCGGAATCTGTTCGATCTTGCCCATGAAACGTGACAGCACATCGCGCAGCGCCTGCTCCTCCACACCGGCAAAACCTTCCGCCGCGCGGGCCGTGACGATGCCGGTCAGGTCCCCGCTATCGGTTTCCTCGCCGAACTGCAGCGTGGCGAGGTAAGTCTTGTCGGCGTCGAGCATGGCGCCGGAAATCTTGGTGGCACGGCCCATGCAGCACACCAGCAGGCCCGTGGCAAACGGGTCCAGCGTGCCGGTATGGCCGGCCTTGGCCGCATCCACCGTGCGCTTGGCGCGCTGCAGGGCGTGATTGCTCGACAAACCCACCGGCTTGTCCAGCAAAAGCACCCCGTCGAGCGGCTGCCCGCGTCTCTTGGCCATCGTCGCAATCCGAAAAAAATCGCCGACAGCCCCTCAGGACTGTTCCTCGGGCTCGTCGGGGACACCGGATGCCGCGCCCGGATTGTCGCGCGTGGCGCGGTCGATCAGCGACGACATTTCGATGGCACGCTCGGTCTGCGGATCGTGGTAGAAACGCAACGTAGGCACGGTATGAATGTGCAGCAGCTTGTACAGCAGGGAATGCAGCCAGCCCGACTTCTCGTTGAGCAAGGCGGCCGTCGCATCGGGCTCGGCGCCCAGTACGGTGAAATATACCTTGGCGTGCGCATAGTCGGCCGAGAGATCCACGCCCGAAATCGTGATCAGTCCCGAGCGCGAGACATCGACCTCGCGCTGGACGATCTCGGCCAGATCCTTCTGGATCTGGTCGGCCAGCCGCAGATTGCGGCCGGGGATGGACTTGGATTTATGGCGGCTCATGACTGGCTGATATGCGGAAAGCGGCGGTGCACCACCTTACAGCGTGCGGGCGACTTCCTTGATCTCGAAGACTTCCAGCTGGTCGCCCACCTGGATATCGTTGTAGCCGCGCAGGGTCAGGCCGCAATCGAAGCCGGACTTGACTTCCTTGACGTCGTCCTTGAAGCGGCGCAGCGAATCGAGGTAGCCCGTCCAGGCAACCACGTTGTTGCGCAGCAGGCGGACCTGCGCGTCGCGCTTGACCAGGCCGTCGAGCACCATGCAACCGGCGATGTTGCCGACCTTGGACACCGAGAAGATCTCGCGGATCTCGACCAGGCCGATGATCTCTTCCTTCTTCTCGGGAGCCAGCATGCCCGACATGGCCGCCTTCACTTCATCCACGGCGTCGTAGATGATGTTGTAGTAGCGCAGGTCGATGCCGTTGTTCTCGGCCAGCTTCTTGGCGCTCTGGTCGGCGCGCACGTTGAAGCCGATGACCACGGCGTTCGAGGCGATGGCCAGGTTGACGTCGGATTCCGAGATGCCGCCCACGGCCGCGTGCACCACCTGCACCCGCACCTCGTCGGTGGAGAGCTTGGTGAGCGCGGTGACCAGCGCTTCCTGCGAGCCCTGCACATCGGTCTTGACGATGAGCGGCAGGTTCTGCACGCCCTCGCCCAGGTTGTCGAACATGGACTCGAGCTTGGCGGCCTGCTGGCGGGCCAGCTTGACGTCGCGGAACTTGCCCTGGCGGAACAGCGCGATTTCGCGCGCCTTGCGCTCGTCGGACAGCACCATGATCTCGTCGCCGGCGGCGGGCACTTCGGTCAGGCCCTGGATTTCCACCGGAATGGAGGGGCCCGCCTCGTGGATGGGCTTGCCGTTCTCGTCGAGCATGGCGCGCACGCGGCCAAAGCTCGCGCCGGCCAGCACCGCGTCGCCGCGGTGGAGCGTGCCGCTCTGCACCAGAATGGTCGCCACCGGGCCGCGGCCCTTGTCCAGGCGCGCTTCGATGACCAGGCCCTTGGCAGGCGCGTCCACCGGCGCTTTCAATTCCAGCACCTCGGCCTGCAGCAGCACGTTTTCGAGCAGATCGTCGATGCCGGCGCCGGTCTTGGCCGAAACCGGCACGAAGGGCACGTCGCCGCCGTATTCTTCGGGCACCACCTGCTCGGCCACCAGTTCCTGCTTGACGCGGTCGGGGTTGGCGTCGGGCTTGTCGATCTTGTTGATGGCGACCACCAGCGGCACGCCGGCCGCCTTGGCATGGTGGATGGCTTCGCGCGTCTGCGGCATGACGCCGTCGTCGGCCGCCACCACCAGGATGACGATGTCGGTGGCCTGGGCGCCGCGCGCACGCATGGCGGTGAACGCCTCGTGGCCCGGGGTGTCGAGGAAGGTCACCATGCCACGGTCGGTCTTCACGTGGTAGGCGCCGATGTGCTGCGTGATGCCGCCCGCTTCGCCCGCGGCGACCTTGGCGCGGCGGATGTAATCCAGCAGCGAGGTCTTGCCGTGGTCGACGTGGCCCATGACGGTGACCACCGGCGCGCGCGGCAGCAGTTCGGCTTCGCTGACAACGGGCGCGGCTTCGTCCAGGAAGGCCTCGGGGTCGTCGAGCTTGGCGGCGATGGCAACGTGGCCGAGCTCCTCGACCACGATCATGGCGGTTTCCTGGTCGAGCACCTGGTTGATGGTGACCATCTGGCCCAGCTTCATGAGGTGCTTGATGACCTCGGCCGCCTTGACGGACATCTTGTGCGCCAGGTCGGCCACGCTGATGGTCTCGGGCACGTGGATTTCACGCGCGATGAATTCCTGCGGCGCGGGTTCGGCGCGGCGGTCGGACTGCTGGTTGCGGGAGTTCCTGCCACCCTTGCCGCCCTTGCCGCCGGCACGCCAGCCGCTGTCGCGCGTGTTGGCCGCGGGCTTGTCGGCCGGCTTCTTGCGCGAAGCGTCGTCCGTCCAGGTGGAGGCCACCTCGGCGGTCTTGATGGTTTTCTTGGTGCCGGGTGCGCCGCCAGGCTTGGCTTCCTTCTTGACGACGGCGGCCTTGCCCGCGGGCTTGTGCAGCGTGCCCGACAAGGCAGCGGCAGCGGCGGCGGCCTGTTCGGGCTCGGGCGCGCGCAGCACCTTGCGCGGACGATTCAGCATCTCGCGCAGGGCGGCCGCTTCGGCCTCGGCGGCACGGCGGCGGTCGTCGTTGCCGGCAGCCGGCGCGGGGGCCGCGGCGCGGCGCGGCTCGGACGCCGTCTTGGCGGCGGCGCGCGGCGCGTTCTTGGGCGCTTCGGTGGGCGCAGGCTCGACGGCCGGCGCTTCGACGGATTCGGCAGCGGGTTCGGCCGCGGCTTCAGCCTGCGCGGGCTCCGGCTGCTCAAGCACCGGGGCGGCAGGCGCCTCGGCAGCCTTGGACGCAGGCGCGGATTCGGGCTCGGGTTCGGCCTGCGGCGCAGCGGCAATAGGCTCGGGGGCAGCGGCAACGGCCGGCTCGGGAGCCGGCTCGGGCGCTACCGGCACGGCCGGCGCGGCGGCCGCGGGCTCGACGGCCTCGGCAACCGGTGCGGCGGGCGCCACGGGTTCGACCGCCTGCGGCGCGGGTGCCGGCGCGGGTTCGTCGACGACCTGGATGTCGGCTTCGACGGGCAGCGCCTGCGCAACGGCCGCGGAATTTTCTTCAGCCGCGGCGTCGGCCTGCTCGGCGGCCAGTTCGGCGGGATCGCGCTTGACGAAGACGCGCTTCTTGCGCACTTCGACCTGAATGGTGCGCGAACGGCCGGTTGCATCGGCCTGGCGGATTTCCGAGGTCTGACGGCGGGTCAGCGTGATCTTCTTGCCTTCGCTGCCGCCATGGGCGCGGCGCAGCGAGTCGAGCAACTTCGCCTTGTCGCTGTCGGTGACGGCATCGTCTACCGACTTGAGGTCGACGCCAGCCGAACGCAGCTGCTCCAGCAGCACGTTGGCAGGCATTTTCAGTTCGGTGGCGAACTGGGCGACGGTATTACTCGACATTAGGCTATCTTCCTTTGCAACTATCTTCTGTATGCCGGCCGCGCAAAGCGCGACGCGGCGATTCTTTAGCGACGGTCCATGGTCTTCACTCTTCGTCGAACCAATGGGCGCGGGCACGCATGATCAGGTCGCTGGCCGACTTCTCGTCCAGACCGCTGATTTCCGCGAGCTCGTCGGTGGCGAGTTCGGCCAGGTCATCGCGCGTGTGCACCTTGCGCTCGGCCAGCTTGGCGGCCAGCTCGGCCGTCATGCCGTCGAGATCGAGCAGGTCCTGCGCGGTTTCCAGGCGTTCTTCCTGGGCAATGGCTTCGGTCAGCAGCGCGTTGCGGGCACGGGCGCGCAACTCGTTGATGGTGTCTTCGTCGAACGACTCGATCTCCAGCAGCTCCTGCATGGGCACGTAGGCGATCTCCTCGATGCCGGTGAAACCTTCGTCGATCAGGATGTCGGCCACTTCTTCGTCGACATCGAGCTTGTTCATGAAGGTGGCACGCAGCCCGGTACGCTCGGTTTCCTGGCGGTTCTGGCTTTCTTCCGGCGTCATGATGTTGATCTGCCAGCCGGTCAGCTCGGAAGCCAGGCGCACGTTCTGGCCCTTGGCGCCAATGGCCTTGGGCAGGTTTTCTTCGTCGACCACCACGTCCATGGCGTGCTTGTCTTCATCGACCAGGATGGACTCGACGTTGGCCGGAGCCAACGCGCCGATCACGAACTGCGCCGGGTCATCGGACCACAGCACGATGTCGACCTGCTCGCCGCCCAGCTCGTTGCGCACGGCGGTGACGCGCGAACCGCGCATGCCCACGCAGGTGCCGATGGGATCGATGCGCTTATCGTAAGCCACCACGGCGATCTTGGCACGCACGCCCGGGTCGCGGGCAGCCGCCTTGATCTCGAGCAGGCCCTGTTCGATTTCGGGCACTTCGTTCTCGAAGAGCTGGCGGATGAACTCGGGCGAGGTGCGCGAGAGGATCACCTGCTGGCCGCGCAGGGTGCTGTCCACGCGCAGCACGAAGGCCCGCACGCGGTCGCTGATGCGCAGGTTTTCCTTGGGGATCATCTCGCTGCGCGGCAGGCGGGCTTCGATCTTGCCGGTTTCGATGATGGCGTCGCCCTTGTCCATGCGCTTGACGGTGCCGGACACGATGGTTTCGCCGCGATCGAGGAAGTCGTTGAGCACCTGCTCGCGCTCGGCGTCGCGGATCTTCTGCAGGATGGCCTGCTTGGCGGCCTGGGCGCCGATGCGGCCGAATTCCACCGGTTCGAGCGGCTCCTCGATGTACTCGCCCACCTCGATGCCGGGCACGAGGTCGAGCGCGTCGGACAGCAGTTCCTGCTTGTCGGGTTCTTGCAGGCCGGCTTCGTCGGGCACCACCAGCCAGCGGCGAAAGCCTTCGTGGCTGCCGGTTTCGCGGTCGATGGCGACACGGATGTCCGCGTCATCCTTGAAACGCTTTTTCATGGCCGAAGCCAGCGCGCTTTCGAGCGCCGTGAACACGGTATCGCGCGTGACGTTCTTTTCGCGCGCCAACGCATCGACCAACAGAAGAATTTCGCGACTCATCGCTTTTTGCCCTTGAAATCCAGAACGGGATCCAGCTTGGCGCGCTCGATGTCATCGAGCGTGAAGCTCAGCACTTGGATATCGTTCTTTTTTGCCTCAAATTCCAGACCGAACACGGGGTGCGCAGGCGCTTCGCCCGCAGTTGCCTGACCCCCTGCAGTCTCGGGAACACGTAACGTGCCGGTGAATACCTTTTGGCCGTCGATGGCCTCGCGCAGCTTGATCTCGATGCGCGAATCCGCAAACCGCAGGAAGTCCGCCTCGCTGCGCAATGGCCGGTCGATACCGGGCGAGCCCACTTCGAGCCGCCGGTAATCGATGTTCTCGACCTCGTACACCCGCGACAATTGACGGGAGACCTGTTCGCAATCTTCGATGCGAACGCCGCCTTCCTTGTCGATGGTGACGCGCAGCAAACCCATGGCGGCACGCTCGACGTCGACCAGCTCGACGTCCATGCCCGCCAGGGCTTCCTGGGTCATTGCATATAAATCAGCCACGGATTTGACACCGAATTTGCCACTGAATTTGCCACACCACTCTGCACATGTAATTGCTATCTATATTGCTACGTATATTCAAAAAAAATGGGCTGTCTGCCCAGCCCACCGTATTACCGAAAGCCCGGCACAAAACGCGTACCAGGCTCGGCCTCAGTTGTTCTTTGCTTGCAGCGGCCGCGCCCAAAAAAGTGCGGGCGACCAAAGACGTCGCTGACAAACGGGAAAGTTTACCAGAAAAACGTAAAAATTACCCAATTGTTCCCGGGTTTACCCGGGTGGGGCCCCACTTGGGTAGGATTTACCTGCTGTTGCGTCCCCGGCCACCCAGGAAACCCAGGCGCGATTCGTGCGCCGAAGCCCCGCTGGGTTGCCAGTCGTCGCCACGGCCGCCCGGCTTGCGCGGCTTGGACTTGGCGCTGGACGGACGCTTGCCGGCCGTGCCGCCGTTGCCCGCGCCGCCATTGGCATTGCCGGCCGCGGCCTTGGGACCGCCCGCCCTGGCGGGACGCTTACCCTGCCCCTGCCCTGGACCCTGGCCCTGCGGACCCTGGCCTGGGCCCTGCCCGGCCGACTTGCGTGCGCCGCCACCCTGGCCGCGCTTGGCGCCGCCCTTGGCGCCACCCGCCCTGGCGCCACCACCCGCCTTGGCGCTCCCCGTCGTCTTGGGGCTCCCGGCCTTGTCGCCGCCCATGGGGTGGCCGTTGGCATAGCCGCCGGTGATCATCAGGCCGGTGCCGAAGGGATCGGACGGCGTGGAACGCACCGAGCCAGGGCTGCCCTGGCCGCCGCCCTGCAGCTTGCCGCGCCGGCCGATGCGCGCGCCGTTCATGCCGTTGCGCTCCATCGTGCCGAAGCCCGGCGGCAGCGCGTTTTCGTGCGACGTGGGCTGCTTTTCGTAGCGCCCCTCGCCGTCGTCGTCGCGCAGCAGACCCAGCTGCACCATCAGGGCGCTGACCAGTTGCGCGTCGACTTCTTCCCAGCGGCCACGGCGCAGATTGCGCGGCAGCACGACGTCGCCGAAACGGGTGCGGATCAGGCGGCTGACGGTGACGCCCACCGCCTCGAACATGCGGCGCACTTCGCGGTTGCGGCCTTCCTGCAGGGTGACGCGGTACCAGCGGTTGCTGCCATCGCCGCCCAGGTAATCCAGGGCCCCGAAAGCGGCCTTGCCGTCTTCCAGCTCGATGCCCTCGACCAGCGACTTGCGCGTGGCCTCGTCCATCTCGCCCAGCACGCGCACGGCGTATTCACGTTCGTTGCCGTAGCGCGGATGCATGATGCGATTGGCCATGTCGCCCGAGGTCGTGAAGATCAACAGGCCTTCGGTGTTCAGGTCCAGGCGCCCCACCGACAACCACTTGCCGGTGCGCAGCTTGGGCAGGCGCGCGAACACGCTGGCCCGGCCGCCCGGATCGTCGTGGCTGACGATTTCGCCGGCCGGCTTGTGATAGAGGATCACACGCGGCGGCTTTCGGGTGTTCTGGCGGCTGACGGGCTTGCCGTTGACGCGCACCTGGTCGTTGGGCGCCACGCGCTGGCCGATGTGCGCCGGCTCGCCGTTGACCGACACGCGGCCGGCCACGATGAGCTCTTCCATTTCGCGGCGCGAACCAACGCCGGCCTCGGCCAGCACCTTGTGCAGCTTGGGGCTAACGGCCTCGCTGTTGAGATACTTGCCCAGGCGCTGTTCGGTGCGCGCGTCGGAATCGAGGTAGGCCAGGGCCTGCTCGGTCTCGCGCTCGAGCACGTGAGGGTCCACATCCAGGCCCGGCACCGCGGCCTCGGCCGATGCCGCGGGAGCAGCCTGCCCGGCGGCGCCGGCGGGCTTGCGAGGGCCGCGCTTGGATTTGCGTTCGGGGCGCTGCTCGGAGCGCGGTTCGAGACGTTGTTCGGGACGCTGTTCAGGGCGCTCGCCGCCCTCTGCCGCGACGGCATCGCCGCGACGGCGGCGGAAGGGGGTGCGCAGTTTGCGGCCTCGGCCGCGAGCCTCGGATTCAGGGGCGGCGGCATCGGCCGGCTTGGCGCCCGCGCCCTCAGGTTCAGGCAATGACGTTTTTTCTTGTGTATCGGGATCGGTTGTCACTGAGACAGCTCCGGAGGTCAAACTTGAGACGGCCTGTCGTCGGCAGGCTCATGATCTTGTTCAGGGTTGGGCGCCGGGGCTGCATCGCCCTCGACGTCGTGAATGGTTGTTTCAACTGCCGCTTCGGCCCGGGATTCGACCGCCGGCTCGACAGCCGCTGCTTCTGCTTCTGCCGCCTGCGCCTGGCCAGCGGGCTCGTTGGCCGCCTCGCCCAGGTCCAGGCTGGCCAGCACGGCGGCCGGGTCGGTCGATTCAATCGACGGCAGCTCGTCCAGCGCGCGCAGGCCCAGGTCATCGAGGAACTGGCGCGTCGTGCCGAAGAGCGCCGGGCGGCCCGGGGCGTCGCGGTGGCCGATGGCCTCGATCCAGCCGCGGTCTTCCAGCGCCTTGACGATCTGCGAGGACACCGTCACGCCGCGAATATCTTCGATGTCGCCGCGCGTCACCGGCTGGCGCCAGGCGATGATGGCCAGGGTTTCGAGCACCGCGCGCGAATACTTGGGCGGCTTTTCGGGGTTGAGCCGCTCCAGGTAGCGTTGCATCTGCGGCCGGCTCTGGAAACGCCAGCCGGAAGCCAGTTGCACCAGTTCCAGGCCACGCCCGGCCCATTGGGCCTGGAGCGCTTCCAGCCACTGCTGCAACGCAGCGTTGTCGATTTCCGATTCTTCGCCGAACAGCTTGCGCAGCTCGGCGGCCTGCATCGGTTGGGATGCGCACAGCAGCGCGGTTTCCAGGACCAGTAGCGCCTCGTTGTCACTCATCGATATATCAAAACCCGAAGGTTGTAGGTTCAAACCTGCCCCCGCAACCAGATCCAGCCTGGCGCTTCGCGCGGCCAGACCTTGGCCGCACCGGCATGCTCTCGGCCAGGCCGAAAGAGCGAAATCAAGAACGATTGAACGATGTCCGTACGGGGACAACGGCGCGCCACGGCGTTTTTTGAAATTTGCGGGCGGCGGATTGCCACGTACCTGCCGTATGTAAACCAGCGCACTGGGCACCCCGCATCAGGCACCCATAGGGCGGTTCACCGGTGCCATGCACTCCGGAAAAAGCTGCGAGGCAGGCAGACGGCATGAAAGCTGGGCTCCATTATATACCCGTATAGGCTCCAGACCCAAGATTGTTCTGCCCGACACGCTAGAAAAGCGCGGCGACCCGCCCTGCCCCCGGGTGCGCGCATCCTCCACGCGACATCCTGGGCCAGCAAAAGCTAGAAGTTCACGATGATAAATTTTATACTTTATAAAAACACAAATACCATGACAAGGGCACCTCATGTTGTACTCCTTCAATCGAAGATCCTTTCTTGCATCAAGCGGCGCGCTGACGCTGGGCGTCCTGGTCCCCGGGTTTAGCCGCGCGCAGACCTTGGACATCACCTCCACGGTATTCGGCGGCGTCTGGGAAAAGAATTATCGCGCCGCCATCGTCGATCGCTTCGAGCAGGCCAACGGCGCCAAGGTGAACTTGCGGCTCGGCTCGTCGGCCGAATGGCTGACCAACGCAATCGTCAACAAGGCAGCCCCCGAAATCGATCTGCTGATGCTGCCCTATCCCGACAGCATCAAGGCCATCATGGCCGATATCGGCATCGAGCTGACGCCCGGGGACATCCCCAACATCGCCAAGATCGAACCGATCTGGTGGGAGCAATACAAGAAGCGGGGCGTCGGCCTCGATTACACGACTTACGGCATCGCCTACCGCACCGATCTGGTCAAAGAGCCGATCGAGAAATGGACGGATCTGTTCCGCCCCGAGCTCGCGGGGAAAATCACCCTCCCGGACATCGGCACCTG
>DASWPO010000356.1:0-20922 GCA_036404015.1 Bordetella sp.
GATGGCCGATGATGTCCATGCCGCCCGCGCCCAGCACGGTCATGAGGTCGACCAGGCCGATCAGGGTGCCCAGCATGCCGAAGGCCTGCGCGAAGCTGGCCATGGTGCGGAACATGTGGGACTCGGCCTGCTCGCGGGCGCGCAGCCGGGCGATGCGCCATTGCAGCAGCTCGATGATCTGCTCTTCGGGCGTGTTGTCGATGATGAGCTGCACGCCGGTGCGCAGGAAGGGGTTGGCCACTTTCTTGAGCGCTTCCTCGACCTTGTGCACGTCATCGTTCATCCACAGCTGCGCCATGGCGCTGAGTTCGTCGATGTCGCGCTGGCTGTCGAGCTTGTCGTTGCCGAACACGGCGCGCAGCAGCTTGGGGATGCGCAGCACTTCGCGCATCGGATAGCTGATGAGCAGGGCGGCCAGGGTGCCGCCGATCACCACGGCCAGGCCGGGCAGGTTCAGGTAGGCCCAGCTGTCGATGGCCGAGAAGGCCACCACCAGGATGACGGTGACGATGCCGAGGGCGAAGCCGATGAGGGTAGACGGGTTCATGCAGGCGATTCTAGCCAGCCTGGCGGCCGGGCAATCGTCGGGAAAAAGGCCGAAAACCTTGGGGTTTCGATACGGTCGTCGATACGGTCGTCGACGCGGCCGGACAGCCGGCCGAAAGGGGCCGGATCAGCGGGGCAGGCTGCGCAAGAAATCGACCAGCGCCCGGGTGACGATCTTGGGCTGGTCCTTGTGCGGCGTGTGGCCGCAGGCGGGAATCTCCAGGAGCCGGGTCTGCGGCGCCAGCCGGGCAATGCCGCGGATCTGTTCCAGCGTGCCGTAGTGGTCGCCGATGCCCTGCATGGCCAGGATGGGGCAGCGGATGTCCCGCACCTCGCGCTCGATGTTCCAGTCGCGAAAGACGGGGTCGAGCCAGGCGTCGTTCCAGCCCCAGAAGGCCGAGTCCACGTCGGCGTGGTAGCGGGCCAGCCTGCCGCGCAGGTCGGTGGTCAGGTAGAGCTCGCGGGCCTGGCGGATGCCTTCGACGGTGATGTCTTCGACGAAGATGTGCGGCGCGGCGATCGCGATGCCCGCCACGGCCTGCGGGTAGCGCGCGGCATATAGCAGCGCGATCGAGCCGCCGTCGCTGTGGCCGTAGAAAACCGGTTTGTCGGCCTCGGCGTCCACGCCCAGGGCCGCCAGCAGGGCGGGCAGCACTTCATGGGCCTGCTCGTGCAGATAGCGGGGCGTGAGCTTTTCCTCGGCGGGCCGCGGGGTGGACTGCCCGTAGCCGTAGCGCGAATACACCAGGCCCCGGCAGCCGGCGGCGGCGCAGACCTGCTCGGGCCAGTCGCGCCAGATCGCGATCGACCCCAGGCCCTCGTGCAGGAAGACCAGCAGCGGCGCATCGCGGCGCTCGGGGGCTATCCAGCGGTATTCCAGCCTGAGCAGGTCGCGGGTCGGCGTGTGGATGTCGGCCCAGGCAATGCCGGAGGCGGCGGTATCGGCGGCAGTCATGGCGCTAGCATACAAAATTACCCGCGCCGGCGTCCCGGCGCGGCACCGGTGGCCGCGCCGCCTGGCCGGGCGGCTCAGGCCTGGCCCAGCTCGCGGCGGGCCCGGCGCGAGTAATAGGCAAACGTGGCTTCGTAGCGCTTTTGCGTGCTGACCCAGCGCTGCGCCTCGCGGCCCAGTTCCGGGTCGATGGGCTGGATGTCGCCGGCGGCCATGGCCAGCAGCTGCAGGCGCGCCGCGCGCTCGAACATCACGCCCATCACGCAGGCTTCTTCCACGCTCTTGCCCGTGACCAGCAGGCCGTGGTGGGCCAGCAGCAGGGCGCGCCTGTCGCCGATGGCGGTCGAGATGATCTCGCCCTCTTCGTTGCCCACCGGGATGCCCGGCCACTTGGGCAGGAAAGCGCACTGCTCATAGAGCAGGCAGGTGTCCATGTGCGAGATGGCCAGCGGCACTTCCAGCATGGCCAGGGCCGAGACATGCGGGGCATGCGAGTGGACGATGCACTGGATATCGGCGCGGGCGCGGTACAGCCACGAATGGAAGCGGTTGGCCGGGTTGGGCATGCCCTGACCTTCGAGCACATTGAGGTCCTGGTCGACCAGCAGCAGGTTGTCGGCCGTGATCTCGTCGAAGCCCAGGCCAAGCTGCTGGGTCCAGTAGGTGCCGGGGCGCTCGGCCCGCGCCGTGATCTGGCCCGACAGGGCCGAGTCGTGGCCAAAGGCGAACAGGATGCGGCAGGTTTCCGCGACCGCTTCTTTCCGCGTCATCTTGGCGCCGTGCAGCGCCGTTTCCATTTTCTCGAGCGAGGCGGCGACGATCTCGCCCTTGCCAAGATGCATGGTATCTGCCATGCGGATCTCCTGAGGTTGGTTCTTATGGGGGGAGCTGGATCAGCTTACTTGCCGGCGACCGAGGGCGCCAACAGCCTGGCCCAGCGCTTGTCTTCCTGCGCGATCAAGGTCTTGAAGCCTTGCGGCGTGGAGGATTCGGCGGCCGTGCCCTGGGCCTTCAGCAGCGCCTTGAATTCCGGCTTGGCCACGGCCTGGGTCAGCGCCGTGCTCAGGATCTTGACCACGTCGTCGCTCAGGCCGGCGGGGCCGACCACGCCGGCGGCCGAGCCCGACAGGAGCTCGGGATGGCCCAGTTCGGCCGTCGAGGGCAGGTCGGGCGCGCTGTCGATGCGCGAGGTATGCGCCACGGCGATCGCCCGCATTTTCCGCGCATTGACGAAAGGCATGACGACGGGCGTGGCCTCGAAGGTCATGTCCACCTGGCCGGACACGACGTTGGTGACCGATTCGATGCCGCTCTTGAACGGCACGTGCAGGAATTTCACGCCGGTCGATTCTTCCATGATGACCATACCCTGGTAGGGCGAGCTGCCGATGCCGGCCGTGCCGAAGGTGAGGCCTTCGGGCTTGCGCCTGGCCAGGGCGATCAGCTCTTCCAGGTTGTGCGCGGGCACCGAGGGGTTGACCACGATGACGTGCGGGGTCGATGCCACCAGCGAGAGGTAGCTGAAGTCCTTGCTGTTGTCGAAAGGCGCGCCGTCGGCCGTGTGGGGGTTGACGGCCAGCAGGCCCACGGGGGCGAACAGCAGCGTGTAGCCGTCGGGCCGGGCGCGCTTGACGTAGTCGGCCGCGATATTGCCGCCCGCGCCGGGCTTGTTTTCGATGATGACGGACTGGCCGACCTGCTCGGACAGGGCACGGCCGGTGGCGCGGGCCACCAGATCGGAGATGCCGCCCGCGCCGAAGGGCACCACCATCGTGATCGCATGGTCGGGATAGCCGGCGGCGTGGGACAGGGCCGGCAATGCGGCGCTGCAGAACAGGACGGATTGCAGCATTCGGCGTAGGGCGTGGTTCATTGAAGGCATCTCCATCGGGCATGAGTCGTGTCGGAAGCGCGCCAAGGTGTCCGGCACGGCCTGCGCGCCATGACACAATAGCACTTAATGACACAATGGTGTCATATCGGAAACGAAACTGCCAACTGGAAAACCCTAGGAAGTAAAATATTCAGATGGATGACAAGGAAAATATCAACGTGGTGGGCGAGCGCCTGGCCGTCTTGCGCAAATTGAATGCGCTGACCCTGGAAGAGGTGGCCAACCGGGCGACGCTGACCAAGAGCTATCTGTCCAAACTCGAGCGCGGCTTGTCATCGCCGACCATCGCCACGGTGCTCAAGCTCGCCCGTGCCCTGGACGTCAGCCTCGATCAGCTCATCGGCGGCACGTCGCCCAGCCGGGAGATCCTGCACCAGCATGCCGCCGACCGCGTGCCGTTCAGCCCGTCGAGCGCCCGCGAGGGCTATACCTACGAAGCCATCGCCACCGACCGGCCCGACAAGGTCATGATGCCCTTCATCATGGCGCCGCCGTTTACGCTGGAAGAGCAGGAATTGATGAGCCATCCCGGCGAAGAGCTCATCTACGTGGTTTCGGGCGAGATCGAGGTGGTGTTCGCGGATCGCACCGTGCGCATGGCGGCAGGCGACTCGCTGTACTTCAACGCGTCGCTGGCGCACCGCTCGCGCTCGCTGGGGGAGGTGCTGGCGCAGGCGCTGGTGGTGGTCAGCGATCCTGCCCGGCGCCGCTGAAACAGTCAGTCGGCCAGCTTGCGCAGAAAGGCCTCGACGGCCCGGCCTGCGAGTTCGGCATCGTCGGCCGTGATGATTTCCAGCGGGTTGTGGCTGATCCCGCCATTGCCGCAGCGCGTGAACAGCATGCTCACGGGGGTGATCTTCTCGAGCGTCATGGCGTCGTGGCCGGCGCCCGACAAGAGTTCGAAGTCCGGCAGGCCCAGCCCGGACAGCACGTCGCGCCACAGGGCCCGGTGCGGGGCGGAGCAGGGCGCGGCCGGCACCGTCATGGCGGGCTGGGTGTCCTCGACGCTGACATGGCGGCGCGTGCAGATTTCGTCGATCTTGCGGTTGATGTCGGCCATGGCCGCATCGCGCGTGGCGTCGTCGGCGGCGCGGATGTCCAGGCTCATGCGGCAGGCGCCCGGGATCACGTTGACCGACCCGGAGGGCACTTCCAGCATGCCGACGGTGCCCACCAGGGTTTCGGCCTGGCCGCAGCGCGCTTCCACGTAGAGCGCGATCTCGGCCGCGGCGCAGGCGGCGTCGCGGCGCATGTGCATGGGGGTGGTGCCGGCGTGGCCGGCGCGGCCCTTGAGCAGCAGGCGGCGGCGCACGCTGCCCGCGATCGAGGTGACCACGCCCAGCGCCAGGCCGGCGTCGAGCAGCACCGGGCCCTGTTCGATGTGCACTTCGAAATAATGCTTGATGAGCGCCGGGTCGATGGCGGCCTGGGCGATGCCGGCCGGGTCCAGGCCGGCCTCGTCCATGGCCTGGCGCAGCGTGACGCCCTTGGCATCGGCCAGGTCCAGCCAGGCGGGGCTGTAGCGGCCGATATAGGCCGACGAGGCCAGGAAGGACGTGCCGTAGCGCGCGCCTTCTTCCTCGGCAAAGCCGACCACCTCGAAATCGTAGGGCAGCCGTTCGCCGCGCCGGTGCAGGTCCGCCACGACCGCCATCGGCAGCAGGATGCCCAGCCGGCCGTCGTAGCGGCCGCCGTTGCGCACGGTGTCGTAGTGGCTGCCGGTGACGACCAGCCCGGGGGTGGCCACGGCGGCATCGGCCTTGTAGCGGCCGACCACATTGCCCACGGCATCGTGGCGCACGGTGTCGAAGCCGGCTTCCCGCATCCATTCGCCCAGCTGCCTGGCCGCGGCGCGGTGCGCGGGGGTGAGGTAGGTGCAGGTGAGGTTGCCGTCCTGTTCGGACCAGGCCGCCAGCTTGTCGGCCCAGGCCATGACCTGGGCGCCATACAGAAGAGTGTCGTCGGATTGCATTGCGAGTGCCGCGGGATGAAAGTCGGTCAGGCGCTATTTAAGCCCAATGCCCGGGGTTTGTGTGGGAAATGGCCCCAGGATTACCCCGAGGCCGCGGGCTCGCCTGCCCCGCGGTTTTCGGCGGACGCCGTTCTGCCATGCCGCGCCTTGCGCGGTACGGCGAGGGTTTGCGGAGTAGTCTGGTAAGGTGGTGTGTACGGTATCGAACAGAGTGCCGGCCTGGCTCCTGGTATGTTCTTTCCGGAAAAATATCGAGCCGTCGAATACGACACTCTTTTCCCTCGAATACCAAGGATGTCCCATGTCGAACATACAAGCAATTCGGGGCAATCACTTGCTCTCGGTCCTGTCCGAGGTGGAGTGGGCCCGCATCGGCCCGCATCTGGTGCTGGTGGACATGCCGCTGGGGCAGGTCGTCTATGAATCGGGCGACCGGCTCGACCATGTCTATTTCCCCACCACGTCCATTATTTCCTTGCTCTACGTGATGGAAGACGGCGCATCCGGCGAGATTGCCATCGTCGGCAACGAGGGCGTGGTCGGCATCGCCCTTTTCATGGGCGGCGAAACCACGCCCAGCCGCGCGGTCGTGCAGAGCGCAGGATACGCGTACCGCTTGAATTCGCACATCCTGAAAGAGGAGTTCCATCGCGCGGGCCCGATGCAGCGGCTGCTGCTGCGCTATACCCAGGCGCTCATCACGCAGATGGCGCAGACCGCGGTGTGCAATCGCCATCATTCCATTGATCAGCAACTATGCCGCTGGCTGCTGCTGAGCATGGACCGCCTGCCGTCGAACAAGCTGAAGATGACCCAGGAGCTGATCGCCAACATGCTGGGCGTGCGCAGGCCTGGCGTTACCGAGGCGGCGATGAAGCTGCAGGATGCCGGCCTGATCCGCTACAGCTACGGCAATATCGAGGTGCTGGACCGGCCCGGGCTCGAACACCGCGTGTGCGAGTGCTATGCCGTGGTCAAGCGCGAATTCGACCGGCTGCTGCCCGATTTGAGAGCCCTGTAGGCCGGCCGGCGGAGATTTCCGATTTGGGTGCGGCACCGTACCGACCTTGGCCGAAATGCGGCGCAGCCTGTTCTCCTGGGGTGCCGCCGCGCTTGCAGCGCGGCGTATCAGCCTGAATGCGTTTAACGGGGTGCGATATGAAAAAGCATGGAATCCTGCTCTTGCAATGGATCGTGGTCTTGAGCGCCACAGTAACGGGGGGAGCCGCGCTTGCCGCCGATGAAATGCTGCCCGCAACACAGCATGCGGGAGCGGTGAGCTATGTGTCCGGCGGGATCGGCCTCGACCAGTCGAAAGCCCTCCAGCGCGCCATGCACAATTACCCCTTGGTGCTGACGTTCGTCCGCGCGAGGAAAAATGATCGCGAATACCTGGCCAACGTAGCGGTAACCATCAAGGACGGGCAGGGCAATACGGTTCTGGACGCCGCGTCGGACGGTCCGTTCATGCTGGTCTCCCTGCCCAATGGGCGCTACACGGTCAGCGCCAGCTTCCAGGGCAAATCGCAGCAGCATGCCGTGGCCGTTTCCCGGTCCCAGCACGTTCGGCAAACGTTCAGCTGGCCCAGGTAGATGCCGGCATATGGGCATTCCCTCTACCTGCTGCCATTCGACCACCGCAACTCCTATGTAAGCGACCTGTTCCATTTTGGATTTCCGCTCGATGCCCGGCAGCAGGCGCGGGTCGAAGACAGCAAACAGGTCATTTATGAGGGGTTCCTGGCCGCCGTGGCGCATGCCGTGCCTGAGCGGTGCGCCGGCATACTGGTCGACGAGGCTTTCGGCGCCGGGATTCTGCGCGATGCGCGCGGCCGCGGCTATGCGACGGCCGTATCGGTCGAGCGCAGCGGCTCCGATGAGTTCCAGTTCGAATACGGCGACGATTTCGCGGCGCATATCGAAGCGGTCGATCCGACTTTCGCCAAAGTGCTGGTTCGCTACAACCCGGAAGACGATGCGGCGATGAATCTGCGGCAGGCCGCGCGGTTGAGGGCGCTCACGCAGTATTGCCAGAGAACCCACCGCTTGCTGATGTTCGAATTGCTGGTGCCCGCAACCGGCAGGCAGTTGCAAGGCGCGCATGGCGACCGTTCGGCCTATGACCTGGATGTCCGGCCTGCCTTGATGCTGGCCGCGATAGCCGCCCTGCAGGATGCCGGCGTGGAGCCGGCCATCTGGAAGATCGAGGGCTTGGACCGAAGCGAGGACTGCCGCAGCATGGTCGCGGCGGCGCGCCGCGGCGGCCGCGGCCATGTCGGCTGCATCGTGCTGGGGCGCGGGGCCGACGAGAAGAAAGTGATCGATTGGCTCGAGACCGCGGCGCAAGTCGACGGCTTCATCGGCTTTGCCGTGGGCCGGACCAGTTTCTATGATGCCATCGCCGATTACGTGGCCGGCAAGGCCACGCGCGAACAGGCGGCAGGCCGCATCGCCGGGCAATACGCGAAGTGGGCGGCGATCTTCGAGCAGGCGCGCAAAGCCGGGCCCTGAGCGGCCGGCTTGCGGTCTGGCCTATGGTTCCGGCATCGGCGGGGCGGCCGCGGTGGGCGCGGGGTTGTGCCAGTGGCCGTCGCCGGTCATGATCCGGTCGGCTTGCTCGGGGCCCCAGGTCTGCGGTTCGTAGGTGACCAGCGGCACGCTGTCCCCCAGTATCGGCATCACCGTGCGCCAGGCCGCTTCGATGCAGTCGTAGCGGGCAAATAGCGCCGCGTTGCCCAGGATCGCATCGTCGAGCAGGCGCTCGTAGGGCGTCATTTCATCGCCGGGATGGCGATGGGCGACCAGTTCGACTTCCTGGCCCAGCATGGCCTCGCCGGGTATCTTGACGCGCGTGCCTATCGAGATCAGCACGTCGGGGCTGATCCTGAACCGAAAGTAATTCAATTGCTCCGACGTCATCGCGTCGAAGATCTCGTGGGGCGGCGGCTTGAGCATGACCAGGATCTCGGTGGAGGTCGCGGCCAGGCGCTTGCCGGCGCGCAGGTAAAACGGCACGCCTGCCCAGCGCTCGTTGTCGATATGCAGGCGCAGGGCGATATAGGTTTCTACGTTGGAGCGGGGAGCGACATCTTTTTCGTCGAGATATCCGCGGAACTGGCCGCGCACGGCTTCGCCGGGGGCAATCGGCCGCATGGCTGCGAAGACGCGCGATTTCGCATCGCTCAGCGCGTCGGGGCGGCCATCGGCCGGGGCGTCGGCCGCGAGCAGCGAAACCACCTGAAGCAAGTGGTTCTGCACCACGTCGCGTATCGTGCCCACGCCCTCATAGAAACTGCCGCGTCCTTGCACCCCGAACGATTCGGCCATGGTGACCTGGACGCTGGCGACATGCTCCCGGTTCCAGAGCGGTTCGAGAATCGCATTCGCGAAGCGGAAATAGAGCAGGTTCTGGATCGGCTCCTTGCCGAGGTAGTGATCGATGCGAAAGATGGCCGACGCGGGAAACGACTGCGTCAGCAGCAGATTGAGCGCTTGCGCCGAGGCGAGGTCGTGCCCGAACGGCTTTTCGACGATCACGCGGGCGTCGTGCGCATAGCCCGACTCGGCCAGGCCCTTGGCCACGCGGCCGAACATCCCGGGGGGGATGGCCAGATAGAACAGCGGGTGCCTCGCTGGTCCCAGTGCGGCGCGCAGCTGCCGGTAGGTCGAACTGTCCAGCAGGTCGCCGCTGATGTACTGGAGCCGGGGGGCAAGCGTCTTGAACACGTCGTCGTCCGGGACGCCATGCTTGTCGATGCTGTCGCGGGCATGGGCGATGAACTGCTCGCGGCCCAAGGCCGATCTGCCCACGCCAATCACGGGAATATCGAGGCGGCCGTGCCGGGTCATGGCCTGCAGCGCGGGAAATATCTGCTTGCTGGCCAGGTCGCCGGTGGCGCCGAAAAAAACGAAGGCATCCGATTTGAAAGGGGGCATGATCAACGGTCGGACCGGGTTGCCGGCTTTTCCAGATGGCCGCCGAATGAATTCCGCATGGCGGACAGGATCTTGTCGGCGAAGTCCGCATCGCCGCGCGAACTGAAGCGTGTGTAGAGCGCCGCGCTCAGCACGGGCGCCGGGACGGCCTCGTCGATGGCGGCGATGATCGTCCAGCGTCCCTCGCCGGAATCCGAGACCCGGCCCGCGTACTGCGTCAGCAGGGGGTCGTCCCGCAGCGAGCCGGCGGTGAGATCCAATAACCAGGAACCGATGACACTGCCATGGCGCCAGACCTCCGCGATTTCCGGCAGGTCGAACTCATATTGATAATGTTCAGGCTTGCGCAGCGGCGTGGTTTCCGCATCGGCGGCATCGGCCCGCGAGCCGGCATTGGCGTTGCGCAAGATATTGAAACCCTCGGCATAGGCGGCCATGAGCCCGTATTCGATGCCGTTGTGGACCATCTTGACGAAATGTCCCGCGCCATGCGGACCGCAGTGCAGATAGCCTCGCTGGGCGCTGCCGGCGCCGGCGGCCGGTTCCGGCGCCGCGGGGGCGTCGGCCGCGTCGGGAGCCAGTGCGGCAAATATCGGGGCAAGCGACTGCACGACGCTCGGTTCCCCGCCTATCATCAGGCAATAGCCTCTTTCGAGCCCGAAGATTCCGCCGCTCGTCCCGACATCCACGTAATGAATCCCCTTGGCCCGTAATTCGGCGCTGCGCCGGATGTCGTCGTGGTAATAGGAATTTCCGCCATCGATGATGACGTCGCCGGCCTCAAGCAGGGCAAGCAAGGCCGCCAGTTCCGCGTCGACCGCGGCGGCGGGCAGCATCAGCCAGATGGTTCGAGGTTTTTCCAGGCGCGAAACGAAATCCTGGAGCGTGTCGCTACCGGCCGCGCCGCGTTGCCGCAGTGTGTTGACAAGCTCGGCATGGGTGTCGTGGACGACGCATTCGTGGCCCTTCTTCAACAGGCGCCGGACCATGCTGCTGCCCATGCGACCCAGTCCTATCATGCCGATTTGCATGGTGCTTCCTTGGAAATTGGCGGAGGTTCTCTTGCCCACGGTGCGCCCGGCGGGGGCTGGATTCAGTCCGCTACCGTACCGCGGCCCGGCGTGTACGCTGGCAGACTGAGGTAAGGGCATTCCTCACTCAGACTGAAAGCAGTCCGGTGAATGATGCACAGGCATTCGATGGCGATGGCCGATAGGCCATGCCGGGTCGCCGCGGCTGTTCACAAGGAGAACAGAATGAGGAATATTCGTACCATCATCGTGACTGGAATGATCGTGCCGGCCATGCTCGTGCTTATCGCCGGGTGCGGCGGCATGTCGCGTCGGGGACAAGACACCGCGGTCGGTGCCGGGGTAGGCGGCGTGGCGGGAGCCGTCCTGACGGGCGGGAGCGTATTGGGCACGGTCGGCGGCGCCGCCGTTGGAGGCGTCGTCGGCAACCAGGTCGGGAGATGATCCCGATGCTTGCATCCGCCGCGCGCGGGGGGACGCATGCCCGGCCCCGATGACGTCGTGCTTCTCTTCGATTGCGACAACACGCTGTTTGACAACGACGCGGTGCTGGAAGACCTGCGGGCATGCATGGTCCGGGAATTCGGAAAAACCGATAGCGATCGGTACTGGACGATTTTCGAAGCCCTGCGTCTCGAGCTGGGCTATGTGGACTATCTGGGCGCCCTGCAGCGCTATCGGCGCAAAGACCAGAGCGATACGCGTGTGATGCGTATGTCTTCATTCCTGATCGACTATCCCTTCGCCAGCCGGGTGTACCCGGGCGCGCTGGACGCGCTGCGGCGTCTGCGCGCCCTGGGTAAAACCGTCATCGTCTCCGACGGCGACGTCGTCTTCCAGCCGCACAAGCTCAAGCACGCCGGGCTGTGGGACGAGGTGCAGGGGCGCGTGCTGATCTATATCCATAAAGAAACCATGCTCGACGAGATCGAGAGGTGCTATCCCGCCCGGCGCTACGTGATGGTCGACGACAAGCTGCGCGTCTTGTCGGCGATGAAACAGGTATGGGGGAACCGCCTGACGACGGTCTTCCCGCGCCAAGGCCACTATGCGCTGGATGCCGCGGCCATCGCGGCTTATCCGCCGGCTGATGTCGTCATCGAGCATATCGGCGAGCTGGACGAAGCCGTCCTGGCTTTTCAGCCGGGCGTCGACAGGGCCGGCCGTATTTAACAAGGAGTTTCCATGAAACCGATATCCCAGCGATCGCTGCCGCTTGGCGCCGCGGCCGTGTCGCTTACCGAGCGTCCCGCCTGGCAGGCGCTGATGGCGCATTACCGGCAGATTCGCAATCTGCACCTGCGCGACCTCTTCGCGGAAGACCCCTCGCGCAGCGAGCGCATGACGCTCGAAGGGGCCGGCCTTTATTTTGATTATTCGAAGCATCGGATAACCGGCGAGACGATTGCGCTCTTGCTGCGGCTGGCCCGCGAGTGCGGCCTGGCGCAGCGTATCGACGCGATGTTCAGCGGCGACGCGATCAATGCGACCGAGCAGCGGGCGGTGCTTCACGTGGCCCTGCGCGCGCCGGCCGGCGAACACATCCTGGTCGATGACGCCGACGTTGTGCCTGGGGTGCACGCGGTGCTCGAACGCATGGCGGTTTTCTGCGAGGACGTCCGCAGCGGCCGCTGGCGCGGCCACACCGGCCGGCCGATCCGCAACGTCATCAATATCGGCGTCGGCGGTTCCGGCCTGGGTTCGGAGATGGCTTGCGAAGCGTTGCGCCACTATAGCCAGCGCAATATGACATTCCGTTTCATCTCCAACGTGGACGGCACCGACTTCGTCGAAAACACGCGCGATCTCGACCCCGGGGAGACCTTGTTCATCATTTGTTCGAAATCCTTCACGACGACCGAGACCCTGAGCAATGCGCGCCTTGCCCGCGAGTGGAGTTTGCGCGCCCTGGGTGACGAGAGCGCAATACGTCACCACTTTGTCGCCGTGTCGACCAATGCGCAAGGCGTGGCGGATTTCGGCATCGACATGGCGTATATGTTCGGCTTTTGGGACTGGGTCGGCGGCCGGTATTCGATGGACTCGGCAGGAGGGCTGTCGATCATGATGTCCATCGGGGCCGAGAACTTTCAGGCGCTGCTGGCCGGCTTCCATTCGATGGACCAGCATTTCCGCACGACGCCGTTCGAGCGCAACCTACCCGTCCTGATGGGTTTGCTTGCGGTCTGGAACAGCAATTTCTTCGGCGCGGAGACGGTTGCGGTATTGCCCTACGAACAATATTTGAAGCGTTTCCCCGCGTATCTCCAGCAGTTGGCGATGGAAAGCAATGGTAAGCATGTCTCGTCCGACGGAACGCGATTCGCTTACGGAACCGGTCCGATCTACTGGGGCGAGCCGGGAACCAACGGCCAGCATTCGTTTTACCAGCTCCTCCACCAGGGTACCCATATCGTCCCGTGCGATTTCATCGGCTTCGGCCGAAGCCTGAACCCGCTTGGCGATACGCATGACTTCCTGATGGCGAATCTCTTCGCGCAGACCGAAGCGCTGGCCTTCGGCAGGACGGCGGCGCAGATCGAAGCCGACGGCACGCCGTCCTGGCTGGCGCCGAATCTCGTCTGCGAAGGCAATCGCCCCTCCAGCACGATTCTGGCCGAAAGCCTGACGCCGGAAACGCTGGGACAACTTGTTGCACTTTACGAGCACAGCGTTTTCACGCAAGGTACGATCTGGAATATCGACTCGTTCGATCAATGGGGTGTCGAGTTGGGCAAGAAGCTTGCGCGGAAAATCCTCCCCGAGCTTCAGGGGGCGGGCCCGGCCGAGCTGGATCACGATAGTTCAACCAATGCGCTGATCCGGAAGTATCGCCATCTGCGGACGCCGTCGCCATGAATCCGAATGATGCAGGAGGTAGCTCGATGCGTGTCAGTCCCCTCGCCGGGAAACCGGCTTCCCGTTCAATACTGGTCAATGTTCCCAGGCTGATCACGGCGTATTACAGCGACCGCCCGGATCCCGCAATACCGGAACAACGGGTGGTATTCGGGACGTCGGGGCATCGAGGCTCGTCGCTGGCTTGCAGCTTCAACGAGTGGCATGTGCTGGCGATCACGCAGGCCATTTGCCTGTATCGCGCGCAGCGGGGCATAGCGGGGCCGCTGTTCATCGGCATAGACACGCATGCGCTTTCCGAGCCGGCCTACGCGAGCGCGCTCGAGGTGCTGGCCGCCAACGATGTGGAAGTCATGATTGCGCAAAATGGCGAATACACGCCCACGCCCGCCGTGTCGCACGCCATCATCGCCTACAACCGCGGCCGCAGCGCAGGCCTGGCCGACGGGATCGTCGTGACGCCTTCGCACAACCCGCCGGAAAGCGGCGGTTTCAAATACAACCCGCCGAACGGTGGTCCGGCCGATTCGATCGTGACGGGCTGGATCGAAGCGGCGGCGAACCGTCTGCTCGAAAACCAGCTCAAGGGGGTGCGCCGCACGCCGCTATCGAAGGCCATGCGCGCCTCGACCACGCATCGGCATGATTTTCTCAATGCCTACGTGGGCGATCTCGTCCATGTCATCGACATGGACGTGATGCGCGGCGCACCGATCCATCTGGGCGTCGATCCGCTCGGTGGCGCGGGTGTGCACTACTGGGAGCCGATCGCGGCGCGCTACGGCCTGAACCTCACCGTACTCAGCGATGTGGTCGATCCGACCTTCTGCTTCATGAGCGTCGATTGGGACGGGCGCATCCGCATGGATCCGTCGTCGTCCTACGCCATGCAGACGCTGATCGGCCAGCGGGACCACTTCGACGTGGCGTTCGCGTGCGATACCGATCACGACCGCCATGGCATCGTCACCCGGTACGGCGGGCTGCTGCCGCCGAATCACTATTTGTCGGTTCTCGTCGATTATCTCTATGCGCACCGGCCCCGATGGCGGGCGGATGCGGCAGTGGGCAAGACCCTGGTCAGCAGCCAGATGATCGATCGCGTGGCGGAAAAGCGCGGCCGCGCGCTTTACGAAGTGCCGGTGGGGTTCAAGTGGTTTGCCGACGGCCTGCTCGATGGTTCGCTGGGTTATGCGGGCGAGGAAAGCGCGGGCGCGAGCTGCCTGCGGCTCGACGGCACGGCCTGGACGACCGACAAGGACGGCATGGTGCCTGCCTTGCTGGCCGCCGAGATGACGATACGGACGGGCCGCGATCCCGCGGAGCTTTACCAGGATCTGACCGAGCAGCTGGGCAAGCCGGTCGAGCGCCGTGTCCAGGCGGCGGCCATGGCGCCGCAGCGCGCGCTGCTGGCGCGGCTTTCGCCGGCGCAATTTTCCCATACCGAGCTGGCGGACGAGAAGATCGAGCGGGTGCTCGACCACGCGCCGGGCAATGGCGCAGCCATCGGCGGCATCAAGGTGGCCACGAAGAACGGATGGTTCGCCGCGCGGCCTTCGGGCACGGAAGATATCTACAAGATCTATGCGGAGAGCTTCCTCGGCGAGGACCACTTGACGCGCATCGTCGACGAAGCCCAGGCGATGGTCGATAGCGCGCTGAGCCGGGTGCCGCTACCCTAGCAGCGCCAAGGCTCGCGCGCAAACGTTGTCGACGGTAAATCCGTATTCGCGCAGCAGGACGTCCGCCGGCGCCGAGGCGCCGAAACGGTCCATGCCGAGTATGCCGCCATGTTCGCCGACATAGCGGTGCCAGCCCTGCGGCACGCCGGCCTCGATCGCCAGCCGCGCGCTCACCGATGGCGGCAGCACGGCATCCCGGTACGCTTGCGCCTGGGCGTCGAACAGGGTCCAGCAGGGCAGCGAGACCACGCGCACCGCGATGTGCTGCGCCAGCAAGCGTTCGCGCGCGGCCATCGCCAGCGCGACTTCGGAGCCGGTGGCGATCAGGATCAATGCCGGCTTGCCGCCGGGTGCGTCCGCGAGCACGTAGCCGCCGTACCGAAGTTCGTCGGCAGCGGCATACCAGGTGCGGTCGAGGGTCGGCACGTTCTGGCGTGTCAGGACCAGCGCGGTGGGACGATCGTTCGTTTCCAGCGCAATGCGCCAGGCCACCGCCGTTTCGTTGGCGTCGGCGGGGCGTATGACATTGAGCCCGGGCACCGACCGCAGGCTCGCGAGCTGTTCGACGGGCTGGTGCGTCGAGCCGTCTTCGCCGAGCGCCAGGCTGTCGTGCGTGAAGATAAAAATCACGTGCAGATGCATGAGCGCGGCCAGTCGGATCGGCGGACGCATGTAATCGGAAAAGATCAGGAATGTCGCGCCGAAAGGGACGATGCCGCCATGGGCGGCCAGGCCGTTGAGCACGGCGCCCATGGCATGTTCGCGCACGCCGAAGTGCACGTTGCGGCCGGCGCGGCTCCAGCCGCCGCCGCCCGAGCCTTGCCGGTCGTGGGCATTGGCGCCGGGCGCGGCGAAGTCGCCAAGTTCGGACAAGGCGGTAAAGGTCGACGGATCGAGATCCGCCGAGCCGCCTAGCAGTGTTGGCAGATAGGGGGCAATCGCGTTCATGACCTGGCCCGATGCGACCCGTGTGGCGATGCCTTCGGCATCCGCGGGAAAAATCGGGATGCCACGGTCCCAGCCGTCGGGCAGTCCGCCGCGCATGACTTGCCGCAATTCTTCGGCAAGCAGGGGGAAAGCCTGCGCATAGGAAGAGAGCAGGGTGTTCCACCCGGCCTCCTGCTGCGAGCCCTGCGCCAGTGCGCGGCGGAAATGCGCCAGGGCTGCGTCGGGAATATGGAAGTCCGGCTCGGTTGGCCAGCCGAGGTTCTGCTTGGTCAGGCGCGTTTCTTCGGCGCCCAGCGGCGAGCCATGCGCCTTGTACGAGTCCTGCTTGTTGGGCGAACCATAGCCGAGGTGCGTGCGCACCAGGATCAGGGATGGACGTTGCGTTTCGGCTCGGGCGTGACCCAGCGCCTGCCCGATGGCCGCCAGATCGTTGCCGTCCTCGACACACTGGGTATGCCAGCCGTAAGCCTCGAAGCGCCGGGCACGGTCTTCGGTAAACGTGATGTCCGTGCCCGCGGAAAGCGTGACCTGGTTGTCGTCGTACAGGTAGATCAGCTTGCCGAGCTGGAGGTGGCCGGCCAGGGAGGCCGCTTCCGACGCAACGCCTTCCATCAGGTCGCCGTCGCTGACGATGCCGTAGGTGTGGTGATCGACGAGGGCGAATCCCGGACGGTTGTAGCGCGCGGCGAGGTAGGCTTCGGCAATGGCCATGCCGACGCCGTTGGCCATTCCCTGGCCAAGCGGTCCGGTCGTTGTTTCCACGCCCGGCGTCAGGCCGCGTTCGGGATGCCCCGGCGTGCGGCTGCCCCACTGGCGGAACCGCTTGATCTCTTCGAGCGGCAGATCGTAGCCAGTCAAGTGCAGCAGGCTGTACAGCAGCATGGAGCCGTGCCCGGCCGACAGCACGAACCGGTCGCGATCGAACCAGGCCGGATTGGCCGGGTTGTGCTTGAGAAAGCGGGACCATAGCGCGTAAGCCATGGGCGCGGCGCCGAGCGGCAGGCCAGGATGGCCGCTATTGGCTTTTTGTACCGCGTCGATGGCCAGAAAGCGCAAGGTGTTGACGCACAGCGCATCCAGTGTCGGAGTGTCCATAGGGTCCGCTACAGCACGAGCTTGCTGACCTTGGTGCCTTCAAGCGAAACCCCCGCCATCAATCCGCTGTTGGTCAGCAGGAAGGCATTGACCTGCCCGACCGCGGTGCTGGTGTCGACAGCGCCATTCGCTCCGACTTTCAAGACGGCCACCGATGCGTCGCCGCCAGCCGACCAGCCGTCGGCCTTGCGGAACTGGTTGAGCGATTCATCGGTCATGAACAGGAAGATGATCGCGCGGGATTGCGCGCCGATCTGCCATCCAATCGAGCCGGTTACCGTGCTGTAGTACCCGGCAGTGCGGTCGCTGATGCGCAGCGCGCCTTCGCCGTACTGGCCGCCGACGATAAAACCCGCATCGATGACCGACGGAAATACCAGCACGCCATGGGCCTTGTTGACGAGTTCATGGGAACCCTTGGCCGCGGCATAAAGGCGAGTCAGCGTGTCGTCGACACCAGCGTTGATCGTACGGCGCTTGTCGGTCTGCTGCCCTTGCGTTTTGACATCGGAGGCGCCGGTGGTGGTGCAGCCGGCGATGGCGAAGCCGACCGCAAGCACCGATCCGGGCGCGCTCCACATGAATTTTCGTCTTAGCATTATCTTCTCCTGGTTCATTGATGACGTGTTCGACGCTACATGAGTCCGTGCGTCCATGCTGTACGAAAGCGTACAGAGCGCCCTGTTTCTCATCCGCCGTGGCGATCACGGGCGGGGCCTGTCCACTGCTGGCCTGCCTGCGAAGCTAGCGCAGCGGCAGGAACAGATTGATGCCAGGCGCGGCTTGCGGCCCGTAGATGATGGGCGGCGCGCCGTAGACATAGCCGGGATAGCCTTGATAGTAGTTGCCCCGGCGGCGGTTATCCTGTCGATGTATCTGCCGGACGGGCTGCCTCTGGACATGCCGCTGGCCGCGATTCTGGCCGTGATTCTGCCCGCCTTGGCGATGGCCTTGCGCGTGCAGCGGCGGCGTTGCCAACAGGCAGGCCAGTGCGATGGCCAGGCCGGCCGCGGCCGGCCATTTCTTCAGTATCGAATCTCTCGCTGGAGATAATGCATTCGAGAGCTTCATGATCAGCCCTTCTTTTTCATCATGTGATTTTCATCGCGAAAAATCAGGTCGGCATTGCGCTTCTGGGCGTCCGACATGCTGGCGTAGAGCGCTTCGAAGGGCGTTTCGAGTTTCTTGATGCCGTCCGCATGCGCGTCGATTGCCTCGCCATAGGCTCGAAGATTGTCCACGGCGTTCATATTGCTCTTGTCGGCGGTGCGGGACTGTCTGAGCGCATCCAATGCGGCGGCATTGTCGCGCATGACCTGCGCAATGGACTGCCAGAGGGGTTCCTGGGTGGCCGTGATCTGCAGGCGCGAGTGAAGACTGTTGATGCGTGTATCGACCGAACTGGCGGCCGTGACGGGCATGGCGTGCGTCGTGGGCGATGCCGCGTGGACGGGATTGGACAGCGCTGCCGCCGTGCCGAGAAGCAGAATGACTGCGAATGCGATGGCGGTTCGCGGCCAGGGGGTAAGGAGAGTGCGTTGCATGGTGCGCCTCCTTAGCGGGTCGGGACGATGAGCACCGCGCCGTCGGTGGAGGTCGCGCCGCGCGCGCCGTTGTTGCCTCTTGCTCCTGTGTTGCCGGTCGCGCCCGTATCGCCGGTCGCGCCTGTATCACCGGTCGCTCCAGTTGCGCCGGTCGCGCCGCTGTAGCCCGAGTCCCCCCGCTGTCCGGTTCTTCCGGTATAGCCGGTATTGCCGGTATTGCCTTGAGGTCCCGGCGGGCCTGTGCAGGCGCCCAATGCGAGCGTAGCCAGGGTGGCGGCAATCAGTTTCGAATATTCCATGATGACTCCTTTGTTTTGTCTGCATGAATGATGTAGACACTACGGGAACATCGCAGCCTATTCGGTACGCTACCGAGCATAGACCTGAAAGAATTCAAAAATAGGCAAGCAGGCAAGACGGCCATCCCATTCGTGACGGCCGCGAGTCAGCTGGATTTCCCTTTTGTTGCAATGACTCTCATCAGGTTGTTCCAGGATCGGGTGAACGATTGCCGGCCTTCATTCTGGAGCTGGGCGGCAAGCGCCACGATGTCCACGCCCACCAGCGCGAATTCGGCAAGAATGGCTTCCGCGTTGCCGCCGTCTTCCCGCATTGCGCCGTTCACTTCCCCTTGTTCCGCGAACTGGCGCAGGGTTTTCTCCGGCATGGTGTTGATCGTGTGCGGAGCGGCCAGCGCCTCGACATAGTATCCGCCAGGCAATGCCGGATCTTTCGTCCCGGTGCTGGCCCACAAGAGGCGTTGGGGCAGGGCGCCATGATCGGCGAGCTTGCGCCACTGCGGCGTAGCCAGCCACTCCCGATGGGCCTTGTATGTCTGCTTCGCAATGGCGATGCCCAGGAGATTGTGCAACGCCGAGGGAACGCTGGCCTGCACGGCCTTGTCCCAGCGGCTGATGAAGATCGATGCCACGCAGTGGACTTTCGGATCGAGATCGGCATCTATCCGGCGCTGGATGCCGCGCGCATAGGCATCGGCCGCGGCCAGATAGTGGTCTTGGGAAAACAGCAGTGTGACATTGATCGGCACGCCGGCGAAGATCAGTTCTTCGACGGCCAGGATTCCCGCCGTCGTGCCGGGAACCTTGATGAACAGGTTGTCGCATTGCGCGCTGGCATGGAGTTGCCTGGCTTTTTCGATCGTGCCGGCTGTGTCGTCGGCCAGCAGCGGAGACACTTCCAGCGAAACCCAGCCGTCAACGCCATGGCTTGCCTCATGGATGAGGCGAAACAGCGTGGCGGCTCGCGTAAGGTCATCGATCGCCAGGTCGAAGAACAGATCCTCGAGCGATTTTCCTTCCCGGATTTTCATGTCGATGTCTTTGTCGTAGGCGCTGGTGTTTCGTATGGCCTCGTCAAAGAGCGTCGGGTTGGATGTCAGGCCGGTGACGCATAGTTCGTCGCGGTAGTGCTCGAGCGTGCGGCTGGTCAGCAGATCGCGCGTCATGTTGTCGAGCCACAGGCTTTGGCCAAGGGCGTGAAGTTGCGTTGTTGCCTTCATGGGAGACCTCGCTGGCGCGTCGGGGAGAAGAACCTGAATTCCGATTCACCATGCACGCAATCGCGCCTAAAAGCAAGCCGGATATTGCGTACGGCAGCGTACAGACTCGGGCATGAAAAGTGGCCACCGTGTATTGGATGTCTTGAGTTTTGATCGTTCATTGAAGAAGGTTGGCCACTATGAATCAGATTCCCTTATTTCTATCCCTTGTTTTCATTGTGGCGGGCGCTGCTTCAAGTCAGTGGATCAACGTTTATCTGGGTCCTGTCCTGATCGTCATCGGGGTTCTCATCGGCCTGTCATCCAAGGTGGCCAATGTCTGGGAGAAGTTCGTGATCCTCAGGCTCGGCAAGCTGCAGAGCGTCAAGGGAGCCGGCTTCTTCATGATCATTCCCGTCCTGGATCGCATCGTGGCGATCATCGATGAACGGATCCAGACCACGGCATTCAACGCGGAGCAGGCGCTGACCAAGGATACGGTGCCGGTCAATGTCGACGCGATTATTTTCTGGCATGTGAGCGATGCGCAGAAAGCGGCGCTTTCCATTACCGACTACCGCCAAGCGATCGATCGCGTATCGCAGACCTCCTTGCGTGAATTGATCGGGTCTTCAATGCTGTCCATGCTGCTTTCGGATCGCGCGGCGGCGGACTCGCGTCTTCGGACCGAGATAGAAGGCAAGACCTCCGCGTGGGGCATCGCGGTCAGTTCCGTGGAGATACGGGACATCGCGATTCCGGTCGCGCTGCAGGATGCGATGTCCCGCCAGGCGCAGGCCGAGCGCGAAAAGCAGGCCCGCGTCATCCTGGGTTCGGCGGAAGCGGCGATTGCCGCGAATTTCGTCGAGGCGGCGAGGATTTATGAAAACCAGCCCGGCGCGCTGCAATTGCGCGCGATGAACATCATTTATGAAACGACCAAGGAGCGGGGCGCAACCATCCTC
>DASWPO010000357.1:0-6260 GCA_036404015.1 Bordetella sp.
CGCTCGACGATCTCGCCATGCCGCATCACCGCCACCCGGTCGGCGATCTCCGACACCACGCCGAAATCATGCGTGATGAAGAGCACTGCCGTGTCGGTCTTTTGCTGCAGGCGATGGATGAGCGCCAGGATGGCCGCCTGCGTGGTCACGTCCAGGGCCGTGGTCGGCTCGTCGGCGATCAGCAGGTCGGGCTCGAGCAGCAGGGCGGCCGCGATCAGCACGCGCTGGCGCTGCCCGCCCGACAGGCGGAACGGGTAGCTCTGGCCCAGCAGCCCGGGGTTGGGCAGCTCCACTTCGCGCAGGGCCTGCACGATCTTCTCGCGGCGCTCCTCGGCCGGCATGCCGGACCGGTGCGCGCGCAGCATCTCGTCCAGCTGTGTGCCGATGCGCAGCAGCGGGTTCAGCGCCGACAGCGGGTCCTGGAAGACCATGGCCATTTTCTCGCCGCGCAGCTTGCGCAGGCCGCGGTCGGTCATGGCCAGCAGGTTCCTGCCCTCGAAATCGATGCGCCCGGCCACCGGCCGCACATAGGGCTGCGGCAAGAGGCCCATGACCGCATTGGCCACCATGGACTTGCCCGACCCGCTCTCGCCGATCAGGCAGACGGTTTCGCCCTTGAAGATCTCCAGGCTCACGTCCCTGACCGCCAGCTCGCGGTCGGCGCCCTTGGGCAGGGCGATGCTCAGGCCCTCGACGGACAGGACGCGCGGCTTGCCGCTCATTGCATCGGCCGCCATGTCAGCCGCCCACCCGGATGCGCGTGTTCAGGCCGTCGCTCAGGCCTTCGCCCACCAGGTTGATGGCCAGCACCGTCAGCAGGATGGCCAGCCCCGGCAGCGCCACGGCCCACCAGGCCGTGCGCAGCGCCGTCTTGCCGGCGCCGATCATGTAGCCCCAGGTCATCACGTTGGGATCGGAGAGGCCCAGGAAGCTCAGCGCCGATTCGGTGAGGATGGCCGTGGCCACCATCAGCGAACCCATCACCACGATGGGGCCGGCCGCGTTGGGCAGGATCTGGAAGACGATGATCTGCAGCCGGCTCTGGCCCGCCAGGATGGAAGCGTGCACATAGTCGCGCTCTTTGAGCGACAGGAATTCGCCGCGCACCAGCCGCGCCACCGACGGCCACGACACCACCGAGATCGCCACCACGATGGACACCACCGACGGGTGGAAGATCGCCACCAGCACGATGGCCAGCACGATGTGCGGAATGGCCTGGAACAGCTCGGTGAGCTTCATCAGCGCCGTGTCGACCATGCCGCCGAAATAGCCGGCCAGCGCCCCCACCGTGATGCCGATGAGCAGCCCCGCCAGCGCGGCCGACACGCCGATCAGGAGCGACACGCGCGCGCCCATGATCAGCCCCGAATACACATCGCGGCCCAGCACGTCGGAACCCAGCGGCAGGTTGGGGTCGATGAAGGGCGGCAGGAAGGGGCGCTGCACCATGTCCCAGGGATCGTTGGGCGCCAGCACGCCGGCGAACACGGCCACCAGCACCACGATGGTCAGGATGACCAGGCCGATCAGGGCGCCGCGGTTGCTGCAGAATCTACGCCAGAAGGTTTGTTTCATTTCAGCCTCCGCCCGGCCGCCCGAAGGAGGCTGAAGCCCCCTCGGGGGGCAGCGAAGGTAGTGAGCGTGGGGGTCGTCATTTCAGTTGGATGCGCGGATCGACGATGGTGTAGGCCAGGTCGGTCAGGATATTGAAGAACACGGCCAGGGCGGCGGTGAAGAGAAAGCTGCCCAGCAGCAGGTTGTAGTCGCGCTGCATGAGGGAATCGAACATCAGGCGGCCGATGCCGGGCCAGGCGAAGACGGTCTCCACCAGCACCGTGCCGCCCACGATGGCGCCGGCCTGGATGCCCGCCAGGGTGAGCACCGGCAAGAGCGCGTTGCGCATCACATGATGCGTGAGAATGCGCATCGGCGACAGGCCCTTGGCGCGCGCCGTCTTGACGAAGTCCATCTGGTTGACCTCCAGCATGGAGGTGCGCGTCATGCGCGCATAGATGGCCACGTAGAACGAGGCCAGGGTGACCACCGGCAGCACCAGGTGCCGGCCGATATCGATCGCCCGGGCCCAGCCCGTTGCCGCCCCGCCCACGGTCTCGTAGCCGAAGCCGGGCAGCCAGTCCAGGTGCACCGAGAACAGCAGCACCAGCATCAGGCCCAGCCAGAAGAGCGGCATGGCATAGAACACCAGCGACAGCAGGCTGATGAGCGTGTCCACCAGCGACCCGCGCCGCATGCTGGACGCGGCTCCCAGGAACACCCCCACGATGAGCGACACGATGAGCGCGGTCACCGTCAGCAGCAGGGTGGCCGGCAGGCGGTCGACGATCAGGGTCAGCACGGGCTGGCCCTGCCGGTACGACTGGCCCAGGTCGAGCTGCACCACATGGAGCATGTAGGTGGCCAATTGCTCGGGCAGGGGCTTGTCCAGCCCGAAGTGCCGGGTGAGCTGTTCGACGAACATCGGGTCGGAGGCCCCGGCCTCGCCGGCCAGCACCGAGACCGGGTCGCCCGGCGCGGCGCGCACCAGGAAAAAATTGATCACCGCGATCAGCAGGATGACCACGATGCCCTGCAGCACGCGCTTGACGAAGAAAAGTAGACGGCTCATGGATGCTTCTGAATGGCGGACGGCCCTGTGTACGGGCCGTCCGCTCTGGGCCTAGACGAACTGGGTGCGGGCCAGGCCGTCGTTGACGCCGATGCCCGAGTTCACCACATTGCTCACGCGGTCATGGTAAATGGTGGGGAAGAACATCTCGAACAGCCAGGCCACCGGCGCGTCGTCGACGAGGATCTTCTGCACCTGCGCGTAGATCTCGCCGCGCTTGGCCGGGTCGCTTGCCACCGCGCCGGCGGCAAAGAGCTTGTCGACCTCGGGGTTGCTGTAGCTCGCCACGTTGTTGTAGAGCGAGCCATTGGCGATGGACGAGCTGACGTAGTTGCGCGCCACGCCGAGCTCGGGATCGCCATACTCGTACAAGTAGGTGAAGGTGAGGTCGAAGTCGCGCGACTCCACGCGCTTGTTGCGCGTGGCGATGTCCAGCGCCTGCAGGTCGATATTGAAGCCCGCCTTGACGAGGTTCTGCTTGGCCATCTCGGCGATGCGCTGCCAGGTCTCCCCATAGGGCAGCGGCAGCATCACCAGCTTCTCGCCCTTGTAGCCGGCTGCTTTCAGCAGGTCCTGGGCCTTTTTCGGGTCGTAGGGATACTTCTCGACCTTGTCGGAAAAGAACTTGATGGCCGAGTTGAAGGGCCCCAGCGCCACCTTGCCGTAGCCCTGCAGCACCACGTCGACCATGGCCTGGCGGTTGAGCGCATGCAGGATGGCCTTGCGCACCCGCTTGTCGGCCAGCGCCGGGTTCTTGTTGTTGACCCACATGAGCGCGTGCGGCGCGAAGAACTCCCAGCCCTTGGAAGTGACCTGCACCTTGGGCAGCTTGCTCAGGCGCGGCACGTCGAAATACTCGACGCTGCCGCCGGGCAGGATGTCGATCTTGCCGGTTTCGAAGGCGGCGGCGCGCGAGGCGGCGTCGGGGATGATCTGGAAATACACCTCGTCCACGTGCGGCAGGCCCGGCTCGTGGTAGCCGGGGTTCTTGACCAGGTGGATGTACTCGCCGCGCTTCCATTCCTTGAACGCGAAGGCGCCGGTGCCGATGGGCGCGTTGTTCGCGGGGTTGTTGCGGTAGTCGGTGCCTTCGTACAGGTGGCGCGGCGTGATGGGCATGGAGCCCACCTCGAAGATGCCCAGAAAGGGGCCGACCGGCGCCTTGAGCTTGAAGACCACGGTGTAGTCGTCGGGCGCGGTCACGCTGTCGACGTGGGTCATGTTGGCGCGAAAGCGCGCGTGGACCTCGGGCAGGAACTTGGTGGCGGAGAAGACCACGTCCTGCGCGGTGAAGGGCTTGCCGTCATGCCAGGTGACGCCCTGCTTGAGGGTGAAGGTGTAGCTGAGCCCGTCGGCGGCCTGTTCCCACTTGGTGGCCAGGCCAGGCATGGGATTGAGCTTTTCGTCGTAGCGCAGCAGGCCTTCGAAGATATTGCCCGACACCAGCTGGGTGGGGCCGTTCTGCACCATGCCCAGCATCAGGCCCGGCGGCTCGGGCTGCACCACGATATTGAGCACGCCGCCCTGCGCGGCGCGCGCCCATTGCGGCAAAGTCAAATCCAGAAAAAACGCGCTGGCACCATAAGCACCAGCGCGCATGAAATCGCGTCGTTTCACAATTACCCCTTGTTGTGCTTCAAACTCCTCCCGAAAGCTATTGCAATGAGCGTAGTCTGCGCAACTCGGGAAACCACCACATCCACAGGAGAGTGACCACGATCGTGCCCACACCGCCCACGATCACGGCCGGCACCGCGCCCAGCAAGGCGGCTGTCAGGCCGGACTCGAATTCGCCCAGTTGATTGGACGTGCCGACGAACAGCATATTGACGGCGCTGACCCGGCCCAGCATCTCGTTGGGCGTATTGAGCTGCACCAGGGTGCCGCGCACCACCATGCTCAACGAGTCCGCGGCCCCGATCGTGGCCAATGCAAAGATGGATAAAGGAATCGACCTCGACAGGCCGAAGACCACGGTGGCCAGGCCGAACACCAGCAGGGCGGAGAACAGCTGCCGGCCGATATGGCCGCGCAGGCTGTGGCGCGCCAGCGCCAGGGACATCAGGATGGCGCCGCAGGCCGGCGAGGCGCGCAGCAGGCCCAGGGCCCAGGGCCCGGCGTGCAGGATGTCCTTGGCGTAGATCGGCAAGAGCGCCGTCGCACCGCCCAGCAATACGGAGAACAGGTCCAGCGACAAGGTGCCCAGCAAAATGCGGCGCTGGAAGATGAACTTGATGCCCGCGAAGAACGTGCCCAGCGTGACGACTTCGTTGCGCCGCGCCTGGTGCGGCACGGCCACGGTGACGATGCTCAGCATGGCCAGCAGGAACAGCAGCGCGGCCACGCAATACACCCAGCCCGCGCCCAGGCCATAGCCCACGCCGCCCAGCGCCGGCCCGAGGATCTGCGCGGCCTGGTTGGCGGACGTGAACATGGCCGTGCCGCGCGCGATGCTCGCGCGCGGCACCAGGGCGGGCAGCAGGGTGGGCAGGGTGGGGGATTCGAAGGCCCGCGCGATGCTCATCAGGACCACCAGGCCGTACAGCAGCCCCCGCCCGCCCGTGCCGGTCAGGGCCGATGCGCCCAGCGCCAGCGCGGCGCAGGCTTCCACGGTCAGGCAAATGGCCACGATGGCGCGGCGGTTGTAGCGATCGGCCGCCTGGCCCACGAAAAGCGTCAGCACCAGCATGGGCAGGAACTGCGCCAGGCCGATCAGGCCCAGGTCCAGCGGGTTGCCCGTCATGGCGTAGACCTGCCAGCCCAGGGCGACGGAGACGATCTGATAGGCGAACGAAGAACCCATGCGGGTCAGCAAAAGATGCCGGAAAGCCGCGGGAAGCGGGCCCGATGCGGCATCGGGCCCGGTATTGGAAACAGCCATGAGGCAACCCTGATAAGGCGCGCTCAGCGCCGAGGGCCTTATTCTACTTATCGGCGGCGTCGATGGCGGCCAGCTCGGCGCCTTCGGTCACCTGGTCGCCCACGGCGTAGAACACTTCACGCACGGTGCCGTCGGCCGGCGCGGCGATGGTGTGCTCCATTTTCATGGCCTCCATCACCAGCAGGGCCTGGCCCTTCCTGACCGTGTCGCCGGCCTTGACCGAAATGGCGATGATCTTGCCGGGCATGGGCGCGGCCAGCCCGCCGGCATGGCCCTGCTCGTCGTCGCCCGCGTGGGCCATGGCGTCGTGGCGCTCGAGCACATAGGTATTGCCGTCCATGAAGACATGCACCTGCTCGCCCTGCGCGACCACGGCGCCGCCCAGGTCGCGGCCGTCCAGCACCACGCGCACGGCCAGGCCGGCCGCGCCGGCGGCGGCGGCCTGCGTCGTCCAGTGGTAGTCCTGCAGCCCCGCGCCGCAATCGATCCGCCAGTGCGCGCCCTTGTGCCCGATCGTGGCGCAGCGCGCGGCGGCGTTCGCCAGCCATTCGATCGTCTGCACGTAGGCGCCGCCGCCCAGCCGCCAGCCGTCGCGGGCGTCCCACGGGTCGGCGGGGGCCGCCGGGACCTGCGAGGCCGGCAGGCTCTGGCCCGCCAGCACGGCGGCGCAAGCCAGGGCCAGCACATCGGCGGGAGCCTCGGCGGGCGGCGGCAGCAGCGTGGCGCGGCGGCGTTCGATCAGCCCGGTGT
>DASWPO010000358.1:0-6772 GCA_036404015.1 Bordetella sp.
CCCTGCCCGAAACCATGATCGAGCGCGACGGCGCCTTCTATGTGCGCTCGGTGATGGGCGGGCGGCCCGGCGGCCTGGCGCATTTCGCGCCCGAGGCGCTGGCCGAGTACGAGCGCTGCGCGGGCCTGCCCGGCTGGGCCACGGGGGTGTGCGAGGACTACCGCGCCTCGGCCACGCTGGACCTGGAGCACGACCGCGCCGGCCGCGCCGCCGGCGAGCGCCTGCGCCAGCCCCTGCGCGTGTTGTGGGGCGCGCGCGGCGCGGTCGGCGCCAATTTCGATGTGCCGGGCCTGTGGTCGGCCGTGGCGGATACGGTGTCCGGGCAGGCCCTGCCGGCGGCGCATTACCTGCCCGAGGAGGTGCCGGACCTGGTGCTGCGGGAGGCGGAGCGCTTCTTCGGCGCGGCGGACTGAACGGCGCGGGCGGCTCAGCCCCGTATCCCGCGCGGGCACGCGGGGCTTGTCAAAAGGGACGCGGGCCGGGTGCTAAGCTTGCGGCATGTCCGATGATTCTTCTCCCGCCGACGCTGCCCCGGGCGGCGTCTTCACCATGAGCGACTCGCCCTGCGTGGCCATCTGCTCCACCCTGTTCGACGACGTGTGCCGGGGTTGCGGGCGCACGGCCGAGGAAGTGTCCAACTGGGTGTTCCTCAGCGAGGAAGAAAAGCGCGCCGTGTGGGTGCGCATCCGGGCCCAGGGATATCCGCGCCGGCCGTAGTGTTGCAAGCCTGCTGCATGTCTTGGGCATGTCATATCGGGCAGGCCTAATCCCGGCATTGCTTACGCTGCCGGAGCCCGCATGCTCATCGCACTCGTCACGGATGCATGGCGTCCGCAAGTCAATGGCGTGGTCCGCACCTGGACCACCATGCAGCAGATCCTGACCAGCTGGGGCCACCAGCTGGTGGTGGTCAGCCCCGAGGGCGGGCGTACCGTCCCCGCGCCGTCCGAGCCCGACCTGCGCCTGTGCCTGCAGCCGGGCAAGCAGCTGCGCCGCCTCCTGGGCGATACCGTGCCCGATGCCCTGCACATCGCCACCGAGGGCCCGCTGGGCCTGGCGGCGCGCCGCATGGCGCTGCGCCGCGGCTGGCGCTTCACCACTTCGTTCCACACCATGTTCCCGGAGTACCTGGAGGCCCGCATGGGCATCCCGGCGTCCCTGCCCTGGCGCTACATGCGCTGGTTCCACCGGCCTTCGCAGCGCGTGCTGGTGCCCACGCCCACGGTGCGCGGCATCGTGGCCTCGCGGGGCATCGAGCGGTCGATCGTGTGGGCCCGAGGGGTGGATACGCAGAAGTTCCAGCCCGAGGCGCGCGACGGCCTGGCCGACCTGCCGCGCCCCATCTACCTGAGCGTGGGCCGCGTGGCGCGCGAGAAGAACCTGGACGCCTTTCTCGGGCTGGACCTGCCCGGCAGCAAGGTGGTGGTGGGCGGCGGCCCCGACGAGGCGCGCTTGAAGCGCAAGTTCCCCGGGGTGCACTTCATGGGCGCGCGCCCCGATACCGAACTGCCCAAGTTCTACTCGGCCGCCGACGTGTTCGTGTTTCCCAGCCTGACCGATACCTTCGGCCTGGTGATGTTCGAGGCCATGGCCTGCGGCACGCCGGTGGCGGCGTTTCGCAACGAGGCGCCGATGGCCGTGGTCAAGCCGGGGCTCACCGGCTATCTGGACGACGACCTGGCCCGCGCCTGCCGCGACGCCCTCGGCCTGGACCGCGGCGCGGTGCGCGAGTATGCGCTGACGCGCACCTGGGATGCCATCGCGCATGATCTGCTGGCCGCGCTGGTGCCGCTGGTCGAAGGCACCGAGTTCAGCGCTTCGGACCTGGCGGCGGCGCGTTCCTGACGCCGTTTTGCCGGAGCGCATCGTCCGGGTACAATCCGCCTCAGTCCTGAGGAGCGCTGCGACGCCCCCGGATGACGGCGCAAGCCTGTCCCCGGGGAGCCGCCAGGCTCAGGAACCGTCTTCTGGCGCGGTGCCCGCACCGCGCTGCCGCAACGGCGCTCACCTTTACTGCATCAGCCGGTAAAAGTGAGCGTTGTTCCCAATGTCTCGCCTTGCCCGGCTGGTGTGCGCTGATTGCGTACTGATTACCGCCTTTAATGGAGCACGAGACCATGACCACCAAAGCTACCGACTATATCGTCGCCGACATGTCGCTGGCCGGCTGGGGCCGCAAAGAGCTGTCCATCGCCGAAACCGAAATGCCCGGCCTGATGGCCATCCGCGAAGAATTCGGCGCCAGGCAGCCGCTGAAGGGCGCGCGCATCGCCGGCAGCCTGCACATGACCATCCAGACCGGCGTGCTGATCGAGACGCTGGTGGCCCTGGGCGCCGACGTGCGCTGGGCCTCGTGCAACATCTTCTCCACGCAGGACCACGCCGCCGCGGCCATCGCCGCCACCGGCACGCCGGTGTTCGCCGTCAAGGGCGAAACGCTCGAGCAGTACTGGGAATACACCCACAAGATCTTCGAATGGCCCGGCGAGCAGGCCAACATGATCCTGGACGACGGCGGCGACGCCACGCTGCTGCTGCACCTGGGCACCAAGGCCGAGACCGACATCTCGGTGCTGGCCAAGCCCACGAGCGAAGAAGAGCGCGTGCTGTTCGCGGCCATCAAGAAGACGCTGGCGCGCGATCCCAAGTGGTACTCGACCCGCCTGGGCCAGATCAAGGGCGTGACCGAGGAAACCACCACCGGCGTGCACCGCCTCTACCAGATGTCGCAGAAGGGCGAGCTGGCCTTCGCCGGCATCAACGTCAACGACTCGGTCACCAAGTCCAAGTTCGACAACCTGTACGGCTGCCGCGAATCGCTGGTCGACGGCATCAAGCGCGCCACCGACGTGATGGTGGCCGGCAAAGTCGCCGTGGTGGCGGGCTTCGGCGACGTGGGCAAGGGCTGCGCCCAGGCCCTGGCGGCCCTGCGCGCGCAAGTGTGGGTGACTGAAATCGATCCGATCTGCGCCCTGCAGGCCTCGATGGAAGGCTACAAGGTCGTCACCATGGACGAAGCCGCCGCGCACGCCGACATCTTCGTCACGGCCACCGGCAACTACCACGTCATCACCCGCAAGCACATGGACGCCATGAAAGACCAGGCCATCGTGTGCAATATCGGCCACTTCGACAATGAAATCGACGTCGCCGGCATCGAAGACCTGCAATGGGAAGAGATCAAGCCGCAGGTCGACCACGTGATCTTCCCCGACGGCAAGCGCATCATCCTGCTGGCCCAGGGCCGCCTGGTGAACCTGGGCTGCGCCACCGGCCACCCCTCGTTCGTGATGTCCTCGTCCTTCGCCAACCAGACCATCGCGCAGATCGAGTTGTTCACGCGCAACGAGTCCTACACCAAGGGCCAGGTCTATGTGCTGCCCAAGCACCTGGACGAAAAGGTCGCCATGCTGCACCTGAAGAAGCTGGGCGCCAAGCTGACCACGCTCTCCAAGGAACAGGCCGACTACATCGGCGTGCCGGTGCAAGGCCCGTTCAAGGCCGACCACTACCGTTATTGATATGCTGATAGCCTGTTGTTTGAGTTCTTGAGACGTTCCCAGGTTGCCGGGCAGGCCCCGGCGCCCTCGGCCCCTGCGGGGCTTCCCCGCCACAGAGGCGCCGCCAGGGCCTGCCCGGCAACCTGGGAACTGCGCAAAAATCGTGCAACGGGTATTGTTAACTGCTTGAGCATGGGAGAGACAAAATGAGCCTGATACTCGTCTGGATTCTGAACGCCGTGGCTTTGCTGGTCGTGGCCTATTTGCTGCCCGGCATCACCGTGGCCAGCTTCGGCTCCGCGCTGATTGCCGCGCTCGTGCTGGGCCTGCTCAACATGCTGGTCAAGCCGGTGCTGGTGCTGCTTACCCTGCCCATCACCATCGTCACGCTCGGACTCTTCCTGATCGTGCTCAACGCCCTGCTGTTCTGGCTTGCCGGCTCCATCCTGCGCGGCTTCCAGGTCTCCGGCTTCTGGTGGGCCGCGGGCGGCGCGATTCTCTACAGCATCATCTCCGGACTGCTGTCTCGCATCATTCCCTGACGGCCGCCCATGACTGCAACGACCCAGGCCTACAGCCTCGAATTCTTTCCCCCGCGCGACCCGGCCGCCCACGAGCGCCTGGTCGAGACGGCCAGGCAACTGCTGGTCGTCCAGCCCAAATACGTCAGCGTCACCTTCGGCGCCGGCGGCTCGACCCAGGCCGGCACGTCCGAGGCCGTGCGCACGCTGCGCGGCATGGGCTGCGACGCGGCGCCGCACCTGTCGTGCATGGGCGCCACGCGCGCCAGGCTGCGCGAGATCCTGCAGGCCTACCAGGCCGAGGGCGTAAAGCGCCTGGTGGCGCTGCGCGGCGACCTGCCCTCGGGCATGGGCGGCGACAGCGGCGAACTGCGCCATGCCCGCGACCTGGTGGCCTTCATCCGCGCAGAAACCGGCTACTGGTTCCACATCGAAGTGGCGGCCTATCGCGAGATGCACCCGCAGGCCCACAATGCCTCGACCGACCTCGCGCACTTCGCAGACAAGGTCAAGGCCGGCGCCAGCTCGGCCATCACGCAATACTTCTTCAACGCCGACGCCTATTTCGACTTCGTCGAGCGGGCGCGGTCATTGGGCGTGGACGTGCCCATCGTGCCGGGCATCATGCCCATCACCAACTCCAGCCAGCTGCTGCGCTTCTCCGACATGTGCGGCGCCGAAGTGCCGCGCTGGATCCGCCTGCGCCTGGCCGAGTTCGGCGACGACAAGGCCTCCATCCGCGCTTTCGGCCACGAGGTGGTGACCGGCTTGTGCGAACGCCTGTTGCAGGGCGGCGCCCCGGGCCTGCATTTCTATACGCTGAACCAGGCGGAATCGACGCTGGGCGTCTGGCGGGCATTGACGGGCAGATAAAGCCCCCACGCCGCGCCTTCGGCTTGCTGCCCGGCGGCAAAAATGGCCCATCTACCTATTCACGACGCCTGCTTGTCCCCGTTGCTTTGCGCCAGCACCTGCAGCGGCAGGTACTGCTCGGCCCCGATGGCGGCCGATTCCACCCGCACCGGCTGCTGCGAGCGGCGCATCGGCTGCAGGGCGTCGACCGCGGCGGCGGCCGTCCAGGCCGGATCGGGAATCTCGCCGAACACCTGCCGCAGGCGATTGCTCCAGGTGGTGCGGATCATGCGGAAATACTCGTTGTCTTCGTCGATGCAGGCGAAGTGCGTCACGCGCAGCGCGCCGGTCTCGTAGACCAGCAGGTCGAGCGGCAGGCCCACCGAAATATTCGAGCGCAGCGTCGAGTCCATGGAAATCAGCATGCACTTGGCCGCTTCGTCCAGCGTCGTGCCGGGGGCGAGCACGCGGTCCAGGATGGGCTTGCCGTACTTGGCCTCGCCGATCTGGATATAGGGGCATTCGTTGCTGGCTTCGATGAAATTGCCCGCGGCGTACACCTGGAACAAGCGGCAGGGTTCGTTGCCGATCTGGCCGCCGAAAATGATGTTGACGTTGAATTCCACGCCTTGTTCGGCGAGCGAAGCGGCGTCGCGGCGGTGGACTTCGCGCACGGCCTCGCCGATCCGGCGCGCGGCCTCGGCCATATTGGGCGCCTGCCAGAGCGAATCGGGGTGGCTGGCATCGTGCTGCCTGAGCAGGTTGACCACGGCCTGGCTCAGGGCCAGATTGCCGGCCGTCATCAGCACCATCATGCGTTCGCCGGGCTGCTCGAACACTTTGAGCTTGCGGAATACGCTGATCTGGTCGACCCCCGCGTTGGTGCGCGAATCGGAAAGAAAGACCAGGCCGGAGTTCAGGCGGACGGCGACGCAATATGTCATGACGGTTGGCTTTGACGGATTGCGCACATTGTAAGCAAAGCCGCGCTTCAGGTCGCGGCGTCCCGTTCGGGGCGGGATACCTCGACCCGGTTGCGTCCTCCCCGCTTGGCGGCGTACAGGGCGGCATCGGCCAGGTTGTAGGCGATGTCGAAGCCGCTGCCACGGGGGTTGTCGCTGAGGCCGAAACTGGCGGTGACCTGCCGGTCGACCGGCGGGTCGAAGCGGTGGCCAGCGATGGCCTCGCGCATGGTTTCGGTCATACGCACGGCCTCGTCGAGCTTATAGCCCGGCAGCAGCACGGTGAATTCCTCCCCGCCCACCCGGCCGAGGATGCCCGCCTCGCCGACGATGCGGCGCAGGCAGGCGACGATGCCGGCGAGCACCGCGTCGCCCGTGGGATGGCCGTAGTCGTCGTTGATGCGCTTGAAGTGGTCGACATCGAGCACGATCATGACGGCGCTGTCCCTGGCCAGGTTCTGGTTCGACAGTTCGATGACGGCACTGCGGTTGAACACCCCCGTCAGCGCGTCGTGGGTGGCGCGGTATTCGAGTTGCTGGGCGAGCGCCTGCAATTGATGGTTGAGCGCCTGCATCTCGCGTTCGGCGCGGTCGCTATGGCGGATCATGCGGTGGGTCTGGCGCATCAGGCGCTCGAAATGCCCGATCAGCTCCCCCAGGGATTGCCGGTACGCGTGCGTGCCGGCCTCGGGCGAGGCATGCACCGCCCTGGCTTGCTCGAGCGCGGCGTTCTCGCTCTCGAAGAGATCCGGCGCGCTGTCCGCGATCGCATCCGGAGAGGGGCCTGATCTGGACATCGGCGCTGTTTATTGCTCGGAGGTGGGGCGGTTGGTGAACTCGATCGCCTGGAAGTCATCCCGCAGCTCTTCGCCGAATTCAAGGATGGTTTCGTCCTCGGCGTCGTAATGCCAGTTCAGGACAACGCGGTTGCCCGATT
>DASWPO010000359.1:0-29017 GCA_036404015.1 Bordetella sp.
CGGATCAAGAAAAAGGGCGGCGCGTAGCGCCGGCGGGGCGGCTTCCATGAGCGACTCGCGCAGCGCGGCAGTCATCGTCATCGGCGGTGGCCTGCACGGCAGCTCGGCCGCCCTGCACCTGGCGCGCGCCGGCGTGCAGGCGCTGGTGATCGAGAAGAACTACGTGGGCCGCCACGCCTCGGGCGTGAATGCCGGGGGCGTGCGCACCCTGGCGCGCCACGTGGCCGAGATCCCGCTGGCGCTGGCCTCGCGCGAACTCTGGTTCCGCATCGAGGAGCTGGTCGACGACGACTGCGGCTTCGAGCAGCACGGCCAGGTGCGGGTGGCGGAGAACGAGGCCGATGTCGCCGTGCTCGGCGAGCGGCTGCGCCTGATGCAGTCGCTGGGCCATACGCACGAGACCTGGATAGACGCCGACGAACTGCGGGCCATGATCCCGAAGATCGCGCCTTCGGTGCGAGGCGGCGTGATCGCGCGCGAGGACGCGGCGGCGGACCCGTATCGCACGACCGCGGCCTTTCGCCGCAAGGCGGCCAGCCTGGGCGCGCGTTTCCTGGAAGGCGTCCGGGTCCACGAGGTCAGGCGCGACGGCGCGCAGTGGGCGGTCGCGACCAGCGCGGGCGGCTACACCGCGCCCATCGTGATCAATTGCGCCGGCGCCTGGGCCGACCGCATCGCCGCGCAATGGGGCGAGCCCGTGCCCCTGCAGCCCATCAGCCCCATGATGCTGGTCACCCTGCGCATGGATCATTTCCTCGACCCGGTGGTGATCGGGACGGGCCGGCCCTTGTCGTTCAAGCAGCGCACCAACGGCACGGTGCTGATCGGCGGCGGGCGGCGCGCCTGGCTGGACCGCGACGCCGAATGGACGGAGCTGGACTTCCGCGAACTGGGCGCGGGCGCGCGCACGGTGTGCGACCTGTTTCCGCACATGAAGGACGCCATCGTCAACCGCGGCTGGGCCGGCATCGAGGCGGCCATGCCCGACGAGATCCCGGTCATCGGCCCAAGCTCGACCCGGGAAGGCGCCTTCCATGCCTTCGGCTTCTCGGCGCACGGCTTCGAGCTGGGCCCCATCGTCGGCCGCATCATGGCCGAACTGGTCACGCGGGGCGAGACCAGCCTGCCTATCGGGCCTTTCAGCATCCGCCGGTTTGCCTGAGCCATAATAGGCGCGAACCTTCCCCGGCCCCCGCGCCGATCTTTCCACGGCTTTCATGCAAGACCTGCAAATTCTGCTGCAAAGCTACGGCAGTTGGCTGGTTTTCCTCAACGTGCTGGTCGAACAGGCCGGCCTGCCGATTCCTTCCTATCCGATCCTGATCGCTTCGGGTGCGATGTCGGACGGCCCCGTCGGCTGGATATCGGCCTGGCTGCTCGCCACCCTGGCCTGCTGGGCGGCCGATTCGGTCTGGTATTGGGCGGGCGGGCGTTATGGCGGCGGCCTCCTGAGCATGATCTGCAAGGTGTCGCTGTCGCAGGATTCCTGCATACGCCAGACCCAGAAGCTGTTCCTGCGGATCGGGGTGCGCGCCTTGCTGGTTTCCAAGTTCCTGCCCGGCGCGGGGGCGCTCACCAATGTGATGAACGGTTTCGCCGGCACGCCGTATCGGCGCTTTTTGGCGTTCGAGCTGCCCGGGGCCCTGATCTGGAGCGGTTCGGGGCTGTTGCTGGGCGCCGTGTTCCGCGGCGTGGTCAACCAGGTGATCGGTCTGATCGGCCAGTACGGCAAGTGGGGCCTGCTGCTGCTGGTGTTCGTGCTGGCGGCCTATCTGGTCGTGCGCGCTTTCCGCCGCTGGCTGCTGGTGCGCAGCCTGCGCGTGGTGCCGCGCCTGCCGGTCGACGAACTGCTGCAATGGCAGGCCGCCGGCCGCACGCCGGTGGTGATCGATGTGCGGCCCGGCCTGGATTCCCTATTGCGCATACCCGGCGCCATCGTGGCCGACCTGCGATCGCCCATTCCCGATCTGGCCCTGGAAGAGGACACCCCCATCGTCGTGTACTGCGCCTGTCCCAACGAGATCTCGGCCGCCAGGCTGGCGGCCCGGCTGCAGGCTGCAGGCTACCGCAATACCTGGGCCCTGCTGGGCGGCTACGAGGCCTGGGAGCGCAAGGCCCGGGCCGTTTCCGGCACGCCGGCCGTCCAGGAGGCCGGCGGGGCATAATGTGGCGCATCGATTCGTGCCCGTGTGGGCGCGCCATTTCAATCAAGCGTAAGCGTGGAGCAAGTCATGCGGATATTGGTATTGGGCGCCGGCGGCACCGGCGGCTTCTTCGGCGGCCGGGCGGCGCAGGCCGGCGTGGATGTGACCTTCCTGGTGCGCCCGGCGCGCGCGGCCCTGCTGCGCGAGAAGGGGCTGCGCATCAAGACCAAGGACGGCACGGACGTGATCCAGCCCAAGCTGGTGACGGCCGATGCGCTGGGCGGGCCCTACGACGTGGTGATCCTGAGCTGCAAGGCCTACGACCTGGATGGCGCCATCGAGTCGCTCAAGCCCATCATGCAGCAAAACCCCAAGGCGGCGATCCTGCCCATCCTCAACGGCATGCGGCACTATGACGCGCTCGACGCGGCCTTCGGCAAGGAACGCGTACTGGGCGGCCTGTGCCAGGTCACGGCCACCATCGGCCCGGACGGCGAGATCGTGATCATGGGCCCTTTCGGCGCCATCATCTTCGGCGAACGCGAAGGCGGCTTGAGCGAGCGCGGCGAGGCCATCCGCCAGGCGCTGGAACCCGCGTCCTTCACCACCAAGCTCAGCGCCGACATCTACCAGGATGTCTGGGAGAAATACACCTTCCTCTGCACCCTGGCCGCCGCCACCTGCCTGATGCGCGGCAGCGTGGGCGAGATCGTCCGCGCCGCGGGCGGCGAGCACTTCATGCGCAGCCTGCTCATCGAGATCAACGGCGTGGCGCAAGGCCATGGCCATGGCATGCGGCCCAATGCCGAAGCCTTTACCGTGGGCGCGCTGACCGACCCCGCCTCGGGCGTGACGGCGTCGATGTTCCGCGACCTGCGCCAGGGCGGGCAGATCGAGGGCGAGCACCTCATCGGCGACATGGTGCAGCGCGCGGAGAAGCTGGGACTGAAAGCGCCCTGCCTGCGCACGGCCTACACCCATATCCAGGTCTACCTGGCGCAGCGCGCCGCCCAACAGGCATGAGCGCCGTGCCGGGTTTCGAGCCGGTCGAGCTTGCGCGCTCGTACCTGCTGCTGAACCACGGCCCCACCGTGCTGGTGGGCAGCGCGCACGCGGGCCGGCGCAATGTCATGGCGGCGGCCTGGGCGGATCCGCAGGCCTTCTCGGGCAACCGCTGGCACTTCGCCAGCGATGCGCGGCGTTCCCTGCACTACGTGGCGGGCGGGACGTTCTTCGCGACGGGCGAGCCCTTCAGCGTGCCTGTGGAGACGTGACGCATGCGCCGCATCTACCTGGCGGGGTTCGACGTGTTCCGCGCCGATGCCGTGGCGCAGGGCGAGCGGCTCAAGGCCCTGTGCTTGGCGCACGGCTTCGAGGGGCTGTATCCGCTGGACAATGCCTTGCCCGCCGGCCTGGCCGGCCGCGCGGCGGCGCAATGGATCTATGAGCAGAACATCGGCCTGATCCGCCGGGCCGACCTGGTCATGGCCAATCTCAACGCGTTCCGCGGACTCGAGCCCGACTCCGGCACGGCCTTCGAGGTGGGCTACGGCGCGGCGCTGGGCAAGCCGGTCTGGGCCTATACCGGCGATGCCCGCCCGTTGGTGGCGCAGGCCGGCGCGGGCCGCGACCCGCGCGACGCCTCGCGCGTGGTCGACGCGCAAGGCTATAGCGTCGAAGACTTCGGCCTGAACGTGAACCTGATGCTGGCCTGCGCGGCGCGCGTCGTGGCCGGCGACGCGCAGGCCTGCCTGCGGGCGATGGCCGCGGCCGGCTGACGGCGGCCGCGTTCAGGGGCCGCGCCCAGGTCCCACGATCGAACGACCCCGCTCAGGCGGCGTGCGTCTCGGCTTCCCTCTCGGCGTCCGCCCCCTTGGCCTTTGCCTGGCGCAGGTCCCGTAGATGGTCGGCCAGTTCGGCAATATGCAGCGCGACCAGCCCGTGCGCCGCCGCGTAGCGGACCAGTTCGGCGCCGCGCATCATGGTGCCGTCGGGATTCATCAACTCGCACAGCACGCCGGCCGGGCTGAGCCCCGCCAGCGCGGCCAGGTCGACCGACCCTTCGGTATGCCCGCGCCGCGCCAAGACGCCGCCCGGCTGGGCGCGCAGCGGGAACACGTGGCCGGGGCTGACCAGGTCGGTCCCGGCCGCGGCGGGCGCGATGGCGGCCTGGATGGTCGTGACGCGATCGGCCGCCGACACGCCCGTGGTCACGCCCTGGCGAGCCTCGATCGACACGGTGAACGCCGTGCCGTGGCGGCTGCCGTTGTGGGCCACCATGGGCGCCAGGCCCAGGCGGTCGAGCGTCTCGCCGGGCAGGCACAGGCAGACGATGCCGCTGCCGTCGCGGATCAGCTGGGCCATGACGGGCACCGTGAGGGTGTCGGCGGCGACGATCAGGTCGGCTTCGTTTTCGCGGTCGGCATCGTCCATCAGGATGATGGGGCGGCCCAGGCGCAGTTGCTGCAGCGCTTGCGCGAGCCGCGCGGCAAAGGGCTGGTTGAAGAGGGAGGTATTGCTTGCAGTAAGGTGGGACATGAAACGCTCTCGCGGACAAGGTGGCGAAAAACGTTTCAGGGCTGCGGACAGCCGAACGCAATAACACCGGCGCAAGACATCGCCCGAGCCGGGATCGTGTCGGCACATCTTCTTTCATCCGGACTGTGACCGTCGGCCCTGGCATCTCACCAGGTCTGCTGACCCTGCCGGCAGGCAGGCGCTCGCGGGCTCGCCGCATTGCGCGGCATACCGCCGGTGGGGAATCTCACCCCGCCCTGAAGACGTACTGTTTGGTACTGGTTCGGCCGCGCACTTCGCGCGGCCGAGATCCATTGTACGCCCGGCTTACTTTTTCTTCTTCTTTTTGGGCAGCGCCAGCATGGTGCCGCGGCAGGAGGGCGCGCCGCACAGGCAGCGATAGTTTTCTTTCAGCTTCTTGGTGATGCGGTCGTCGAGCACCAGGCCGTAGTCGTAGAAGAGCTCCTCGCCGCGCTTGATGTCGCGCAGGGCCACGATGTAGACGCGCTTGCCGCCCGTGCCTTCCTGCGATTCGCAGTTGGGCTCGCACGAGTGGTTGATCCAGCGCGCGTCGTTGCCGTGGTCGCCGCCATCGATGATCTTGCCCGAGGAGAGCGAGAAGAAGAAGGTGTGGAAGGGGTCGTCCGGGTTGGTGGGATGGCGCCGGTCGGCCTCTTTGTCGGAAATGCGGGCGCCCAGGTATTCGATGATGCGGGTGCCTTCGGGGATCTTGCGCGCGGCGAAGATGCCGTTGCCGTGCAGCTTGGAGCGGCGCACGACGTGCCAGGGCTTTTCGGGTTTTGCGGTGTCGGTGGTCATGGGATGCGATCTTAGCGGTTCAGGCAGCCGGCGTCACGACCGACAGCGGCAGGCGCGACTCTTTCAGGCTGCGCAGCACGAAGCCCGACTTGCTGTGGCGGATGCCGGGGATGCGGTAGAGCCGTTCGCGCAGCAGGCGTTCGTAGTCGCGCGTGTCGCGCACGGCGATGCGGATGTAATAGTCGTAATCGCCCGACACCAGGAAGGCCTCGAGCACCTCGGGGATTTCGGCGAGCGCGCGGCCGAACTCGTACAGGGTTTCCTCGCTGTGGCTTTCGAGCGTGACGTGCACGATGACCGTGTCCATGAAGCCCAGGGTTTCCGGCGCGATGTCCACCGTGTAGCCGCGGATCACGCCTTCGCGTTCCATGCGCTTGATGCGGTTCCAGCACGGGGTGGCCGACAGGCCCACGGCGGCGCCGATGTCGTTGAGGCTGGCGCGGGCGTCGTCCTGCAAAACCTTGAGGATGGCGAGATCGAACTTGTCGAGGTGCATTTTTCTTATAAATTGAATATATGAAGATTAATTTACTTCATATATCGGGTTGTAGAAGAAAATAAGACGAAAATTCTTCCCTTTGGCCGATAAGATGGTTGGCATGAACGACCGTCTTTCCACCCCTCTGCTGGCCGACCTGGACGCGACCGATCGCGACGATTTTCCGGCCGGTGCGCCGCCCGCCAACGGCGCCCGCCGCCTGCTCGATGCCCTGATTGCCTGCGGCGTCGACACGGTGTTCGGCTATCCCGGCGGCGCGGTGCTGCCCTTGTACGACGCCCTGCATGCCGAGCCGCGCATCCGCCACGTGCTGGTGCGCCACGAGCAGGCCGCCGTGCACGCGGCCGAAGGCTACGCGCGCACCACCGGCAAGCCGGGCGTGGTGTTCGTCACCTCCGGGCCGGGCATGGCCAACACCACGTCGGGCCTGCTGGACGCGCTGTGCGATTCGATTCCCGTCCTGTGCATCAGCGGCCAGGTGGCCACCGGCGCCATCGGCACCGATGCCTTCCAGGAGTGCGATGCGCTGGGCATCTCGCGCTCGGTGACCAAATGGAACGTGCAGATCCGCGCCGTAGAAGAAGTGGCGGACATCGTGGCCCGCGCCCATGCGCTGACGCGGCAGGGCCGGCCCGGGCCCGTGCTGGTGGACTTTCCCAAGGATGTGCAGCTGGCCGCCGAGCCGGCGGCGCGCGAGGCTGGCGACCCGGCGGCCCGGGTTCGCTGCCTGGCCGCCTTGCGCGCGCAGCGCCAGGCCGGCAAGCGCGTCCAGCGCATTCCGCAAGGCGCGGTGCAGCGCGCGGCGGCGCTCATCGCGCAGGCGCGCCGTCCGGTGTTCTACGGCGGCGGCGGGCTGATCAATGCCGGCCCCGAGGCCTGCGCGGCCTTCACGGCGCTGGTGCGCGCCGTGGGGGCGCCCTGCACCCTGACCCTGATGGGCCTGGGCGCCTACCCGGCCAGCGACGCGCAGTTCCTGGGCATGCTGGGCATGCATGGCACGCTCGAGGCCAACCTGGCCATGCACCAGGCCGACCTGGTGGTCTGCGTGGGGGCGCGCTTCGACGACCGCATCACCGGCAAGCTGGCGGACTTCTGTCCGCACGCGCGCAAGATCCACCTGGACATCGACCCGGCCTCGATCAACAAGGTGGTGCGGGCGGACGAGGCCCTGGTGGGCGATGCAGGCAAGCTGGCGCAGGCCCTGCGGGACGCCCTGGCGCGGCACGATCTGCCGGCCGCGCGCCTGGCCGGCTGGTGGACGCGCATCGAGGGCTGGCGCGCGCGGCGCTGCCTGGATTACGCGGACACGGACGACGCCAACCTGCCGCAGCGCCTGATGCGCAGGCTCGATGCCGCGCTGGCCGGCCGCGATGCCATTGTCTCCACCGACGTGGGCCAGCACCAGATGTGGGCGGCGCAATACCTGCGCTTCGACCGCCCCAACCGCTGGTTGACCTCGGGCGGCGCCGGCACCATGGGCTACGGCCTGCCGGCGGCCATCGGCGCGCAGGTCGCGCACCCGGATGCCGCCGTGGTGTGCGTGAGCGGCGACGCGTCGGTGCTCATGAATATCCAGGAGCTGGCCACGGCCGTCCAGCATCGCGCGCCGGTCAAGGTGGTGTTGTGCAACAACGGCTATATGGGCATGGTGCGCCAGTGGCAGGAGCTGATCCACGGCGGGCGCTACAGCCACAGCTACAACGAGGCGCTGCCGGACTTCGTGGCCCTGGCCCGCGCCTTCGGCTGGCAGGCCGAGCGGGTGGGCGACCCGGCGCAGCTCGACGCGGCGCTGGCGCGTTGCCTGGACCATGCCGGCCCTTATTTCCTGGACGTGGTGGTGGCGTCGCAGGAAAACTGCTTCCCCATGATCCCGGCCGGCTGCGGGCACGACCGCATCATGCTGGCCGAGGGCGTGTGGCATGAAGAACCGGCGTCGGCGGGAAGTTCGTCTTTCGACTGAGAACTGGGCCGTATCGGTCCTAGCCGGCGCGGCTCAGGCCTTCGGCCTGATCATCCGGAACTGTTCCCCGATGGCGGCATAGTCGGCCTGGTACCCGGTCCGCATCACGGGCTGGGCCGCCCAGGTATCGAACAGGCCGTCCTTCAGGAAGGCCTCCTGGATATGCACGCCGACCACCTGCCCGAGCGCGAGCCGGTTCTCCATGGGCCGCCCGTCGAGCGTGTGCAGGCGTATCACTTGCAGCAGCTTGCATTCGAGCGCGGCCGGCGCTTGCCCGACATGCGGCACCGAGACCTGGCGGCCCGCGGCCGGCGTGAGTCCGGCCAGCGCGAATTCGTCGACCTCGGGCGCGACCGGCGCCGAGGAGCGGTTCATCTGCTCGGCCAGGGCGCGCGAGGTGAAGTTCCAGACGAACTCGCCGGTTTCCTCGATATTGCGGATGCTGTCTTTGGTGCCCTCGCTGGAAAAGCCAATGATCGGAGGCGAGGTCGAGAAGATGCCGAAGAAGCTATAGGGCGCCAGGTTCAGGACGCCTTGCGCGCTGCGGGTCGAAATCCAGCCGATCACGCGTGGCGCGACGATGGCCTTGAGCGGATCGTGGGGCAGGCCGTGGCCTTGGGCGGGGTCGTAGAAGTAGCTGCTCATCGTCGTAATGGGGTCCTGTGCCATGAAATAAGGTTGTCATTCATGGGGCGCAGACTAAGCGTATCAGTTGAAAACGTTTTCAATTTATACACCCCCTTGTCGATTTCCCGCGCCGCCGTGACACGTAAAGCCGCCAGCCGTTCGTCCATCGTCGAAGTCGCCCGCAAGGCGGGCGTCTCGCCCGCGACCGTGTCGCGCGCGTTCAACCAGCCCGACCTGCTCAGGCCGGCCACGCTGGCGCGCATCGAGGCGGTGGCGCGCAGCGACGGCTTTCGCCCCAACCGCGTGGGCCGCAGCCTGCGCGCCGGCAGCACGCGCACCATCGGCCTGCTGCTGCCCACGCTGGGCAATCCGGTCTTCGCCGAATGTTTCGAAGGCGCCGAACAGCACGCGCGCCAGGCCGGCTACAGCGTCATGATGGCGACCACCGGCTATGCGCCCGAGGTCGAGGTCACGGCGGTGCAGACCTTCATCGACCACCAGGTCGACGGGCTCATCCTCACCGTCAGCGCGCCGGCGCGCAACACCGCGCTGGCGATGCTGCAGGCGGCCGAGCTGCCGCATGTGCTGGCCTATAACGAATCCGGCACGCACCCCTTCGTCTCGGTCGACAACCATGCCGCCGCGCGCGACATGATGCAGGCCCTGGCCGCGCTGGGCCATCGGCGCGTCGCCATGGTCACCGGCCCGCTGTCCGCCTCCGACCGGGCGCGCCGGCGCCTGGACGGCGCGCGCGTCCAGGCCGGGGCGCTGGGCCTGGACGAGGTCGCGCACCTGGTCATGCCGGCGCATACCGCGGCCAGCCTCGAATTGCTGCAGGCCGCGCTGCGCGGCCCGGCCGCGCCCACGGCGCTGTTCTGTTCCAACGACCTGCTGGCCGCCTCGGTGATTACGCACCTGGTGGCCATGGGGCTGTCCGTGCCGCGCGACCTCTCGGTGTGCGGCTTCGACGGCATGGCCATCGGCGCGCTGATGGTGCCGCCGCTGACTTCCGTGGAGCAGCCCAGCCGCCAGATCGGCGCCACGGCCTGCGCCCATTTGCTGACCCGCCTGCTGGGGGGCCAAACCAGTTCGGTGCGTCTGCCGCACCGGATTCTCTCGGGAGGCACGGTTGCCGCGCCGCCCCTATCCACTCGTACCGCGAGGAGAAAAACCGCATGAAACGCATGATCAACACCGCATTGCGCTGCGCGTTGGCCGCCCTGGCCCTCGGCGGCGGCGCCGCCCAGGCCGCCGAAACGGCCATTTGCTACAACTGCCCGCCGGAATGGGGCGACTGGGCTGGCCAGATCAAGGCCATCAAGGACGCCACCGGCATCGTCGTTCCGCCCGACAACAAGAACTCGGGCCAGGCCCTGGCCGCGATCGCCGCCGAAAAAGGCAACCCCGTGGCCGACGTGACCTACCTGGGCGTGACCTTTGGCTACCAGGCCGCCAAGGACGGCCTGGTGCAGTCGTACAAGCCGGCGCATTGGGACGACATTCCCGCCGGCCTGAAGGATCCCGACGGCAAGTGGTTCGCCATTCACTCGGGCACCATGGGCTTCATGGTCAATGTGGACGCGCTGCACGGCAAGCCGGTGCCCAAGTCGTGGGCCGACCTGCTCAAGCCCGAGTACAAGGGCCTGGTCGGCTACCTGGATCCGGCCTCGGCCTTCGTGGGCTATGTGGGCGCCGTGGCGGTCAACCGCGCCCTGGGCGGCGCGCTGGACAACTTCGGTCCCGGCATCGAGTGGTTCAAGAAGCTGCAGGCCAACCAGCCCATCGTCCCCAAGCAGACGGCCTATGCCCGCGTGATCTCGGGCGAGATCCCCATCCTGCTGGACTATGACTTCGACGCCTACCGCGCCAAGTACACCGACGGCGCCAACATCGACTTCGTCATCCCTTCCGAGGGCACGATCACCGTGCCTTACGTGATGAGCATGGTGGCCAACGCCCCGCACGCCGCCAACGCCCACAAGGTGCTGGATTTCGTGCTGTCGGACAAGGGCCAGGCGCTGTGGGCCAATGCCTATCTGCGTCCGGTGCGCGCCAGCGCGATGTCGCCCGAAGCGCAGAAGAAGTTCCTGCCCGACAGCGAATACGCCCGCGCCGGCACGGTGGACTACCTGCAGATGGCCAACGCCCAGCGCGCCTTCTCGGACCTCTACACCAAGGAAGTCCACTGACATGGTTCATCGCCGCGGATGGCTGGTTTTCGCCGCGCCGGCCGCGGCGCTGTTCCTGGCTTTTTGGCTGTTTCCCATGGCCGGGCTGGCGCTACGCGGCGCCAGCCCCGTCGATGGGCGTTCGGCCTACCTGATCGTGGTGACCGAGCCGCGCTACTGGCGCAGCCTTTTCAACACGGCCGCCCTGTCGCTGGCGGCGACACTGGGCACCTTGCTGGTTTCCCTGCCGGTCGGGCGCTTCCTGGCCTGGCATCGCGACTTTCCCGGCCGCCGCATCCTGGTGGGACTGCTGATGTTTCCCCTGGCTTTCCCCGGCGTGGTGGTGGGCTTTCTGATCATCCTGCTGGCCGGCCGCCAAGGGGTGGTGGGCCAGTTCACGCAGTGGCTGACGGGCGAGCCCCTGGTGTTCGCCTACAACATGGGCGGCCTGTTCCTGGGCTATCTGTATTTTTCATTGCCGCGCACCATCGGCGTGATCGAGGCGGCCGCCTCGCAGATGGACGCCAGCCTGCTCGAGGCGGCCCGCACGCTGGGCGCCTCGGCCTGGCGGCGCTTCGTCGACATCGAGCTGCCGGCGCTCCGGCCCGCGCTGATCGGGGCGGGCGCGATGGGCTTCGCCACCAATATGGGCGCCTTCGGCACGGTGTTCACGCTGGGCACGCGCATCGACGTGCTGCCCATGACCATCTACAACGAGTTCACCAACTACGCCAACATCCCGGTGGCGGCGGCGCTATCGATCCTGCTGGGCCTGGTCACTTGGGTGGCGCTGTACATCGCGCACAGCGTGGCCGGTTCGAGCGCGGGGGCGGGCGCATGATGCGTGCCTCCCGCCTCGCGCTACGTGTTCGGCGACCCCCCAAGGGGGCACCATGAGTACCTTGCATACCAAGGCCGACGCCCGCCTGGGCCTGGCCGTGACGCTGGCCGTGGCGGCTTTTCTCATCGGCCCCGTGGTGCTGTCGATACTGGCCGGCCTGACCAAGAACTACTTCGTCGGCATTGCCAGCGGCCTCACGCTGCGCTGGGTGGCGCAGGTCTGGGACCTGTACGCCGACACCATCTGGCGTTCGCTGTTCGTGGCCCTGTTGACGCTCGCCATCTGCCTGCTGGCCGGCGTGCCGGCCGCCTGGGTGCTGACGCTGTACCGCGGCCGCCTGGCGCGCGCGCTCGAAGAACTGCTGACCCTGCCGGTGGCCGTGCCGGGCCTGGCCTCGGCGCTGGCGCTGATCGTGTCCTGGGGCACGGTGACGGGCCTGCGCACCAGCTCCCTGTTCATCGTCATCGGCCATGTGCTGTTCACCCTGCCTTTCATGGTGCGGTCCACGCGCGCCAGCATGGCGGGCGCGGGCCTGGCGGTGCTGGACGAGGCGGCCGCCACGCTGGGCGCTTCGCGGCTCACGCGCTTCCTGACCGTGGTGGTGCCCAATGCCCGGGCCGGCATCCTCACCGGCGGCTTGACGGTGCTGACGCTGTCCATCGGCGAATTCAACCTGACCTGGCTGCTGCACACGCCGCTTACCCAGACCCTGCCCGTGGGCCTGGCCGACAGCTACGCCTCGATGCGGCTGGAAGTGGCTTCGGCCTACACCCTGGTTTTCCTGCTGATGCTCATGCCGCTGCTGGTGGGCATGCAGTGGCTGGCCGGGCAGGGCACGCGCCGCGCGGCCGGCGGCAAGGGCGCTTGAAGACACGTGCCTGAAGACGAACCCGGCCGACCGGCCCGACCACGCCATCCCAACATGAACAAGACTTCCATCACCCTGCGCGAATGCGCCAAGACCTGGCCGGACGGCACGCGGGCCCTGCAGCCGCTGGACCTGCGCGTCGAGGGCGGCGAAATCCTCGCCCTGCTGGGCCCCTCGGGCTGCGGCAAGACCACCTTGCTGCGCCTGATCTGCGGCCTGGAAACCAGCGACGCCGGCGGCAAGATCTATTACGGCGACGACGACATCACGCACTTGTCGCCCGAGCGGCGCGGCGCCGGCGTGGTGTTCCAGAGCTATGCGCTCTTTCCCAATATGAGCGTGGCCGACAACGTGGCCTACGGCCTGCGCGTGCGCGGCCAGGACGCCGCGCGCCGCAAGCAGCGCGCCCTGGACATGCTGGCGCTGGTGCGCATGCAGGACTACGCCGATCGCAATGTGACGCAGCTCTCGGGCGGCCAGCGCCAGCGCGTGGCCCTGGCCCGGGCCCTGGCCATCGAGCCGCGCGTGCTGCTGCTCGACGAGCCGCTGACCGCGCTGGATGCCAAGCTGCGCGAGCACCTGCGCGTGGAGCTGGCGCAGATGCTGCGCGAGCTGGGCGTCACCACCGTCATCGTCACGCACGACCAGGACGAGGCCATGATGCTGGGCGACCGCATCGCCGTGATGTCGGCCGGCCGAATCGAGCAGATCGGCACGGCCGAAACGCTGTACCGCCAGCCGGCCACGGACTTCGTGGGCGAGTTCCTGGGCACGCTGTGCCACGTGCGCGCCGCGACCGCGGACGGCCTGCTGGTGCCGGGCGCGAGCGAGCTGGCCTTCCGCCCGCACCACGCCGCGCTGCTGGCGCCGCAGCCCGAGTCCCTGCAGGCCCGCGTCGCGGCGCGATTTTTCCTGGGCGGCACGGTGCGCTACGAGCTTGCCTTGCCCGACGGCCAGCGGTTCTCCGCCATGGCGCCCGCCGACAGCGCCCACCAGGCCGGCGATGCGGTCAGCATCAAGCTGGTCCGGTCTTAAACAGATTCCCTGCAACCATTCAGGACGCACCCATGCTCATCGCCCAGATTTCCGACCTGCACATCCGCATGCCCGGGCAAAAGGCCTACCGGGTGGTCGAGACCGACCGCTACCTGCCGCCCGCCGTAGAGGCCCTCAATGCCCTGGACCCGCTGCCCGACCTGGCGATCCTCAGCGGCGACCTCACCGATTTCGGCCGGCATGTCGAATACGCGCACCTGCGCCGGATGCTCGACGGCCTGCGCATGCCCTACTACCTGCTGGCCGGCAACCACGACGAGCGCCTGCAGCTCGCGCAATCGTTCGACCACCTGCCCTATCTGCAAGGAACCGGCGAGTTCCTGCAGTACACGGTCGAAGATCATCCCGTGCGCTTCATCATGCTCGACACCGTGGTGCCCAAGGCCAGCCACGGCGAGCTGTGCGGGCGCCGCCTGGCCTGGCTGGCCGACCGCCTGGCCGAGCAGCCCGGCCGGCCGACCATCGTGGCCATGCACCATCCGCCTTTCGCCACGGGCATCGCCCACATGGACGAAATCGGCCTGCTGCGCGGCGCGCCGGCCTTCAAAGCGCTGGTGGCGCGCTATCCCAATATCGAGCGCATTCTGTGCGGCCACCTGCATCGCACCATTTTCCGCCGCTTCGCCGGCACGGTGGTGTCCACCTGTCCGAGCCCCGCGCACCAGGTGGTGCTGGACCTGCGGCCCCAGGGGCCCTCGGCCTTCATCATGGAGCCGCCGGGCTTCCAGCTGCACCACTGGTGCGACGGCGCGCTCAACACGCACCATGCCTACATCGGCGACTATCCCGGCCCCTATCCCTTCCACGAAGACGGCATGCTGATCGACGAGTAATTAAGCTGATTGAAAGACTGACATGCGGCGGTCATCTTGGGTCTGCAGAATGAAAAGGTTTTCATTCGACGGTCCCAAGCTTCCTTGAGACCCGGTCCTTCCCATGCTCGTCCTGGAAAATCTCGGCAAACAGTACGCCGGCAATGTCGCGGTCGATGGCGTGAACCTGCACGCGCCGGCCGGCAGCTTCACGGCCTTGCTGGGGCCTTCGGGCTGCGGCAAATCGACGACCCTGCGCATGATCGCCGGCCTGGACGCGCCCACCGCGGGCCGCATCCTGATCGGCGGGCGCGACGTCACGCAGCTTGCGCCCGCGCAGCGGCGCATCGCCATGGTGTTCCAGTCGTATGCGCTGTTTCCGCACCTGTCGGTGCGCGAGAACATCCTGTTCGGCCTGCGCGTGCGCAAGGAGCCCGAGCGCGATTTCGACCGCCGCCTGTCGCGCGTGGCGGGCCTGCTGGGCCTGTCGGCCCTGCTCGACCGCAGGCCCGCGCAGCTCTCGGGCGGACAGCAGCAGCGCGTGGCGCTGGGACGCGCGGTGATTTCCGAGGCGCCCGTCTGCCTGATGGACGAGCCGCTTTCCAATCTCGACGCCCAATTGCGCCAGGACATGCGCCGCGAGATCCGCGGCCTGCAGCAGGCGCTGGGCATCACCATGGTGTACGTCACCCACGACCAGACCGAGGCCATGAGCATGGCCGACCAGGTCGTGCTGCTCAACGCCGGCCGCATCGAACAGCAGGGCACGCCGCAAGCGCTCTACGCGCGGCCGGCCACGCCCTTCGCGGCGCGCTTCATCGGCACGCCGCCCATGAACCTGATCGCCATCGAGCCCTTGTTCGGGCAGTCCGTCATCCGCGGCACGCACGGCCCGGCGATCGCGGGCGCGCCTGGCCATGCGCGGCTGCTGGGCCTGCGGCCCGAGCACTTGCGGCTCGACGCGTCGGGCGTGCCGGCCGAGATCGAGTCCGTGGAGTATTTCGGCGCCGATTCCATCGCCCTGTGCCGCGTGGGCGACGGCCGCATCGCCGTGCGCGTGGGCGGCCACCTGCGCGCCGAGCGCGGCACGCGCACGGGCCTGGCCTGGAACCCCGGGCACCAGCACTTTTTTTCTGCCGATCCCGCCGACACGGCGGCTGCATGACCCCTGCTTCAACACTCAACCCAGAGGAAGACAACACATGCAACGCATTGTCCTGAAAACCTTGGCGGCCAGCCTGGCCGGCGCCTTTTTCGCCCTGCCCGCGTACGCCGCGACGCAAGTGGAGTTCTACTACCCGGTCGCCGTGGGCGGCCCCATCACCAAGATCGTCGATGACCTGGCGGCCCAGTTCAACAAGGAAAATCCCGACATCGTCATCAAGCCGGTCTACTCGGGCACGTACCAGGACACGATCGCCAAGGCCCTGACCGCGCTCAAGGGCGGCACGCCGCCGCAATTGGCCGTGCTGCTGTCGACCGACATGTTCACGCTGATCGACGAGGACGCCATCGCGCCCATCGACAGCCTGGCGCAGTCCGACGACGACAAAAAATGGCTGGGCGGCTTCTACGACGCCTTCATGGCGAACACCCGCGCCAACGGCCACACCTGGGGCGTGCCCTTCCAGCGCTCGACCATCGTGGCCTACTACAACAAGGATCTCTTCAAGGAAGCCGGCCTCGACCCCGAGCAGGGTCCCGCCACCTGGGCCGAACTGGTCGACGACGCCAAGAAGCTCACCAAGAAAGACGCCTCGGGCAATGTCACGCAGTGGGGCGTGGAAATTCCCTCGAGCGGCGGCTATGGCTACTGGATGCTCCAGGCGCTGGCCACGCCCAACGACGCGCTGCTGATGAACCAGGCTGGCACCGAGACCTACCTGAACAAGCCCGCCGTGGTCGAAGCCGCCCAGTACTGGTACGACCTGGCCTACAAGCAGGGTGTGATGCCGAAGGGCACCACCGAATGGGCCACCATCCCCAAGGATTTCCTGGAAAAGAAGGCCGCCATCGTCTGGACGACCACGGGCAACCTGACCAACATCGCCACCAATGCCAGCTTCCCCTTCGGCGTGGCGATGATGCCCAAGAACAAGCGCGGCGGCAGTCCCACGGGCGGCGGCAACTTCTACGTCTTCAAGCAGGGCACGCCCGCGCAGCAGCAGGCCGCGCTGAAGTTCGCCAAGTGGGCCACTTCGCCCGAGCACGCCGCCGACTGGGGCATCGCCACCGGCTACGTAGCCGTGACGCCGGCCGCCTGGGAAACGCCCAAGATGCAGGCCTACGTCCAGAAGCTGCCCGCCGCCGCCGTGGCGCGCGACCAGCTGGCCGTGAGCGTCGCCGAGTTCTCCACGCACGACAACCAGCGCGTGACCAAGGTGGTCAACGACGCGATGCAGGCGATCATGACCGACGCCAAGAAGCCCCGGCAGGCGCTGGACGACGCGCAGAAGGAAGCCGGCCGCCTGCTCAAGTCCTACCAGTAGACGGCGGCCACGGGGACGCGAGCGTATGAACCATCGCAGACTCGACGCGGTGTACGGCTGGCTGATGCTGCTGCCGGCCGTCGTGCTGCTCGCGGCCTTCACGCATTACCCGGCTGTCGCCACCGTGTGGGACAGCCTGTTCTCCACCCCCAAGGGCGTCCGCCCGGCGCATTTCGTGGGGCTGGACAACTACCTCGGCATGTTCGATGACGACGTGTTCTGGCAGGCCTGGTGGAACAACCTGGCCTACGCCGCCGTCACGGTCCCGGTTTCCATTGCCGTGGCCTTGATCATGGCGCTGTGGGTCAACGGCAGGCTGCGCGGACGCGGCTTCCTGCGCATGGCTTATTTCACGCCCACGGTCCTGCCCATGGTGGCCGTGGCCAATATCTGGCTGTTCTTCTATACCCCGCAATACGGCTTGATCGCGCAGGTCATGCATGGGTTCGGCCTGCCCGGCTACAACTGGCTGGGCTCGCGCGGCACGGCCTTGCCGGCCTTGATGCTGGTGGCGGTGTGGAAAGAATCGGGTTTCTTCATGATCTTCTACCTGGCGGCGCTGCAGACCCTCTCGCCGTCGCTGCGCGAGGCGGCGCTGCTCGAAGGCGCCTCGCGCTGGCAGTATTTCCGGCGCGTGCTGTGGCCGATGCTCATGCCTACCACCCTGTTCGTGCTGGTCAATGCCGTCATCAACGCTTTCCGGCTGATCGACCACGTGGTGGTGATGACGCACGGCGGCCCCGACAACGCCAGCATGCTGCTGCTCTACTACATCTACCAGGTGGGTTTCAGCTTCTGGGACACGGCCTACGCCGCCACGCTCACCGTGGTGCTGCTGACGGTGCTGGCCGTCATGGCGCTGGTGAAGTTTCGCTGGTTCGACCGCAAGACGCACTACCAATAGCCATGACCCGCAAGCTCGATACGATAGGCGCCTGGTTGCTGGGCCTGCTGTGGATCCTGCCCCTGGCCTATGCCGCCTGGGCGGCCTTCCACCCGCCCGCCTACGCCACGCGGTTCGAGCTGCTGGCGCCGCTGACGCTGGAGAACTTCAAGCGCGCCTGGGCGGCCGCGCCCTTCGCCCGCTACTTCCTCAACACCTTCATGCTGGTGACCATGGTGCTGGCCGCGCAGTTCGTGTTGTCCACGCTGGCGGGCTACGCATTCGTGCGCTTCAATTTCCGCGGGCGCGACTTCCTGTTCCTGATGGTGCTGCTGCAGCTGATGGTCATGCCCGACATCCTGCTGGTCGAGAACTACCGCACCATGAGCTGGCTGGGCGTGCGCGACACGGTGTTCGCCATCGGCCTGCCGTATTTCGCCTCGGGCTTCGGCATCTTCCTGCTGCGCCAGACCTTCAAGACGGTGCCGCGCGAGCTGGAAGAGGCGGCGCGGGTCGAGGGGGCGAACCCCCTGCAGGTATTGATGAAGGTGTATGTGCCGCTGGCCAAGCCGACTTACGTGGCCTATGGCCTGGTGTCGGTGAGCACGCACTGGAACAACTTCCTGTGGCCGCTCATCATCACCAATTCGGTGGGCGCGCGGCCGCTGACGGTGGGGCTGCAGGTGTTCTCGGGAACCGACCAGGGGGTGGACTGGTCGGTGATCACCGCCGCGACGCTGCTGTCGGCCGGGCCCTTGCTGGTCGCGTTCTTGCTGTTTCAGCGGCAGTTCGTGCAGTCGTTCATGCGGGCGGGAATACGCTGAGTACGGAATCTCAGAATCCGACGGCGTCCCTGCCTTTTAGCGCGAGCATCTTGCGGGCTTCGTCGGGCGAGGCAATTTCAAGCCCGAGCCCCTCGATGATCTGGCGCGCAGCGCGGACCTGCTGTGCATTCGACTCGGCCAATCGCCCGCGTCCGATCCACAGCGAATCTTCCAGCCCCACTCTGACATTGCTGCCCATCGCTGCCGACATCGCCGCAATGGGCAACTGACTGCGTCCGGCGCCGAGCACGGACCAGCGATAATCGTCGCCGAAAAGCCGGTCGGCGGTGCGCTTCATGTGGGCGACATCCTCCGGATGGGTGCCGATGCCTCCGAGCAGCCCGAAGACGCTTTGGACGAAGAGGGGCGGCTTGATGATGCCGCGCTCGACGAAATGCGCCAGCGTGTAGAGATGGCCGATGTCGTAGCACTCTACTTCGAAGCGCGTGCCGTTCTCCCCGCAGGTCGTCAGGATGTACTCGATATCAGTGAAGGTATTGCGGAAGATGCGGTCTTTGGAGCCTTCCAGATAGGGTTTTTCCCAGTCGTACTTGAACTCGTTGTGGCGGGCCAGCATCGGATAGAGCCCGAAATTCATCGAACCCATGTTGAGGCTCGCGACCTCCGGCTTGAAATGCGCCGCGGGACGCACGCGCTCCTGCACCAGCATGGTGGGAGCGCCGCCGGTCGTGATGTTGATCACGCAGTTCGAGCGCTGCTTGATGTCCTTGAGGAATGGAGCAAAGGCCTCCGGGCTCTGGTCGGGCTTGCCGGTCTCGGGGTCGCGCGCGTGCAGATGCACGATTGCCGCGCCGGCCTCGGCGGCCTCGACCGCGGCATCCGCGATTTCCTGTGCTGTGATCGGCAGATGTGGCGACATGGTCGGGGTGTGGATCGCTCCGGTGACGGCGCAGGTGATGATGACCTTCCGGGGGGGATGTGGCATGGCGTGTACCTCATTAGGTTATGGCCGATCCTAATCGGCAGTCGGTTTCAGATGCCGAGGCTGGCAAGAAGGGCGAGGATGGTCCGCGCGTTCGCGAGGGTATCCGGCAGGAATGCTGTATCGAATTCGGCGAGGGCATCACCCGCCGGCAGGCAACGCAACGTGGCGGCCGACCGGCGCATAGGGGGACGAAGACGACGCCCAGTCCGTGGCAGATGCCGGGAATGTCGTTTCCCGCATGCCGTACCCAGGACGAGTCTTTCGTCTGTGGCACTGTCGCCGGATGGAGGGCGGTATGGGTGTGTTTTAGGGTTCCAGGAAGGCGTCCCCAATAAATAGATATAACGAATAGTGCCTTCTGCGGCTGGCCGAGGGTTGGCATGGCATGCCAGCCGTACATATTCGGGCTTGCTGTTGACGGAAGGCGCGTCGTCTTCCGCCTTGAGGTTTCCGAATTTTCTCGCGATGACGAAGCCGTTTCTGTTTCTGGAAACTGCCTTGGACGTCGGGGCGTCGTTGCCGTATGCGTCCGGCTTGTCGAGTGGGTTTGCGCCGATTTCCGCGGGGTTTGGCACGTCGTGGCGCGACGTCATGTCCCTGCGGCCAACAAACCCCAGGCACGAAACCGGGGGCTCTCCTGGATTGTGCGTCTCCGGCATATCCTCGCCTTTTTTATGGTGATATGAAAAGTGATATAACGATCTTGTAACACTCCCTTGACATGGTGGCAAGCGGAGTTCATGATGCCTGCAAAATGAGGTTGTAGCGCCGAATTCTCGGCCTTAGAAGAATGGGGTTCCAAGTTTGAAAGAAGACGATATATCAGCTCCCGCTGACGCCGAAGATGAGGGCGGGCACCGCGCCGCCATCCTGCATGACGACATCTACTCGACGCTGCGTCACGACTTGGTGACGGGGGGGTTGGTGCCAGGGCAGCGTGTCTCGATCCGTACTTTGGCGGAACGCTTCGAAACCAGCTTTCTTCCCGTGCGGGACGCGCTCAAGCGGTTGGTGGCGGAACATGCCCTGGTCATGCTGCCCAATAGGACGGTTCTCGTGCCGATGATGACGCGTGAACGCTTTCAGGAGTTGCTGCAGGTGCGCCTGATGCTCGAAACCATGCTTAGCCGCCAGGCCGCCGCGCGTATCGTTCATGACGAGGTCGTCAAGCTCGACGCGATCAACGAGGCAATGCAGCAGGCAGTCCGCGACGGTGATGTGCGCCGCTATCTTGCCGCCAACCACGCGTTCCATTTCGGTCTCTACGAGGCGGGGGGAAGTGAAGTCGCCCTGCCGATCGTCGACAAACTCTGGGTTCAGGTGGGCCCCTTCCTGAACGCCGTCTTCAACCAGCAGGGGACCCGGAGCGCCGGCGGCAATCACGCCGAAGTGCTGAAGGCGCTACGCCGACACGACCCCATCGGCGTTGCCGAGGCGATTCATAGCGATCTCGCCAATGCCGCCGACCTGATTCTGGCGAACGTCGAGTTCCCCGAATGGGCATACGAACCCAAGCCCCGACGCATGAAACATCCGAATGGGGGCGCGCATGAACAGGAGGCGCTCTCGCAAGACGGACCGAAGGCCGCGGTAAGCCCCGATAGAAGGGCAAGCGGCCGAAAAGCGAACCAAGAATAAATAAAACGAATCAAAAAAATACCAGGAGGAGACAAAATGACCAAGAAACCCATCATGCCGGCCGTGCTGGCCGCCCTGACGGCCGCGGCCTCGCTGGCCTGGCCTGGAACCGGCCGAGCCGAGCCGGGCGTGACCGACACGGAAATCACTATCGGGATGTTCGCGCCGCTCTCGGGGCCCCTCGTCGCCTTCGGTATCGATCCATTGGCGGCCGCCAAAATGCTCTACGAGGAGGTCAACAAGGCGGGCGGCATCAACGGCCGCAAGATCAAGACGCTGGTCGAGGACGACAAGTGCAATCCGAACGACCTTGTTGCGGTAGTCAAGAAGTTCGTCACCGTGGACAAAGTGTTCCTGCTGCACGGCGGGTCCTGCACGGCGGCCATCAGTGCGGCTTCGGACTACATCAACCGCGAGAAGGTGCCCTTCGCGATGCTCAACGCGGCTGGCGACAACTCGGTCTTTCCGCCCACACGCTACGTGTTCGGTTCCTTCCAGGGAACGCAGCGTACGTATTCCGCCGTATTCGCCCGTTTCGCCGGTGAATACCTGAAGGCCAAGCGCGCCGCGATCATCGTGCACGACGACGAGTACGGCAAGGCGAACGCCTCCATGGCCAAGGCGACCTTCGACAAGATTGGCGTCGAGACGGTCGACATCGAGCGCATCGCACCGGACATCTCCGACGTGACCGCGCCCATGCTGAAGATCCGCGCGGCCAAGCCTGACGTCATTCTTTCCGGCGTCTATCCCGCGCCGGCCGTGCTGGTCGCCCAGAAATACGGCGAGTTTGGCATGACGGGCATCCCGCTGCTCCAGGCGGCGCAGGGCATTCCAACGCCGTCGGTCTTCGCCAAGAACGTCGCGAACCCGGCGGCGCTGCAGAACTTCTATTACACCTGGGCTTTCAATGACATCGGCGATGCCGCAGTCCGGGAGAAGTACATCAACATGTTCAAGGCCTACAACAATGGCCGCGAGCCCGGCCCGTTCATGACGAGCGGCCTGCCTTCGGCCATGGCGGTCATCGAGGCCTTGAAGGCCGCGGGCCGCGACCTGACGCGCGAGGGCTTCATCACGGCGATGGAGAAGCTCGATTATCAGAGCGACATCATGCCCGGGCCGCTGCAGTTCGGCCCGAACCGCCGCGACGCGGCGCGGACGATGCGGATCATCAAATACGACGGCGTGACCCAGCAAGTCATGCCGGGCTCCTTCAGCTGGGACGGCAAGCAGCCGACGGAGTGACCGCCGGATTCGAGGTCGCACACCACTTCACTCGACCGAGGAAGGAAGAGCCATGGTTATGCAGGCAATCCTGAGCGGCATCGTGATCGGCTGCGTTTACGCACTGATCGCGCTCTCGCTCGTCATCATCTACAAATCGACCGACGTGGTGAACTTCGCCGCCGGCGAGTTCGTCATGGTTGCGGCCTATGCCGGGCTGCTGCTGCTCGATCATTACAAGATCAACTACGCGGTCATGACCGTGCTGGCCGTCGGGCTCGCCTTCGTCTTGGGCGGGTTGTTCGAGCGCGTGGCGCTCAGCCGCATCATCGGCTTCAAATATGCGACCGAGGCCGCGCTGGTGCCGATGGTAGTGGCCACGATCGGCCTGTCCTTCATGCTCAAGGGCGCCGTGCGGGTGATCCCCTCGACCCAGGAGGTCCTGCGCTTGCCGCCGATCTTCTCCGGACCGCCGGTCTTTTTCGGCGATCTCGTCCTGCAGCGCCAGGATATCGGCATCGTGGGCGTGGCGGTGCTGGTGATGATCCTCCTCTCGCTCGGCTTCAACCTGACCGCGACCGGCAAGGCGCTGCGCGCCACCAGCCAGAACTCCCGCGCCGCGGCGCTGATCGGCATACCGGTCAAGGGGATGCGTACGATGGCTTGGGCTGTGGCCGCGGGGCTCGCCGGCATTTCAGGCATCCTGCTCGCGCCCAAGCTGCTCATGACGCCCGATATGGGTTCGGTATTCATGATGGGCATCGCCGCGTCCATCGTCGGCGGCTTCACGTCGCTCGTGGGGTGCGTGATTGGCGGCATCCTGCTCGGCGTCCTGCAGAATCTGGTCGGCATCTTCGTCTCGCCGCAAGCGATCACCGTCACCCCGTTTTTCATCATCATGCTCGTGCTCGTCGTCCGGCCCAACGGCCTGTTCGGCGAAGCGATGCGGCTAAAAAAGGTCTGACATGTACGGTTCGCCTCGCTATCCGGAACTGGCCGGACTCCTCGTCATCGTCGCCGTGGGCTTCGTGCTGCCGTGGCTGTTGCCCGAGTACTTCCTCTATACGTGCAATATGCTGATGACCTACGCGATACTGGCCATCGGCCTGGACCTGCTGCTTGGCTGGTCGGGACAGTTTGCCTTCGCGCACATCGCCTTCTTCGGTATCGGCATCTACGGTACCGCGCTGCTCGAAAGCCGCCTCGGCGTGCCTTACGTGTTGAGCGTGGCGGCTTCCGCCGGCCTTGCCGGCCTGCTCGGCATCGTCATCGGCCTGCCGGCGACCCGGCTGCGCATGGTTTATCTGGCGCTCGCCACGTATGCCTTCGCTGAATGCGCGCAGTGGGTGTTCCGATCCTGGGATCAGGTCACTGGCGGCAGCGACGGGCTGCGTTTTCCCCCGCCAGACATCTTCGGCTACACAACCGGCACCGACAGCCGCGCTTTTCCCGTGGTCGCGCTGATGCTCGCCCTGGTGTTGGGCGCAGCGCTCTATCTGACGAGATCCTCGCTCGGCCGGCAGATGTGCGCCATCCGCGACAGCGAGCACGTCGCCGCGGCGTCGGGCATCGACGTGCGGCGCATCAAGGTGATCGCTTTCGCCATCTCCGCGGTCTTCGCCGGGATCGCGGGGGGCACCTACACGCTGTTCCAATCCTTCGTCAACGCGGACGTGCTGGGCGCATCGCAGTTGGTGACGGTGCTCACCATGATTGTCATTGGCGGCTCCGGCTCGATCGTCGGCGTGCTCCTGGGCGTGGCGGTGATTGGCCTCCTGCCCGAGCTCTTGAGGATCATGCCGCAGAGCATGCTGGTCTGGCAGGAGTTCATCTACGGCGCCATCCTGGTCCTGTCGGTGGTCGGCATGCCCAAGGGCCTGTGGGGGCTGATCAAGCCGCGGTTCGGTAAAAAGAGCAAGGAAACCAAGACTGCGCCTGTCCCGCCGACGCACTCTACCTTCACGGAGATTGCGGAATGAGCGCTTTTCTCTCCCTGGACGACATCAGCGTGCGCTTCGGCGGACTCAAGGCGGTCGACCGTTTCTCCATGGAAGTCCAGGAAGGCTCCATCCATGCGCTGATTGGCCCGAACGGTGCTGGCAAGTCGACGGTGTTCAACTGCATTTCCCGATTCTGCACGCCGAGCGAGGGAGGCATCCATTTCGACGGTCGGGACCTGCTCTCGCTGCCGGCACACCGCGTGGTCTCGTCGGGCATCGGTCGTACCTTTCAGAACCTCGAACTGCTCAAGCGGATGACTGTGCTCGAGAATGTACTGATTGGCCAAACCGCGCATGTGCCGCGCTATGTCTCGTTCGGGCCGGGCGCGAAGCGCAAGAGGACCGAGGCGCAGGCCGTGCGCGAGGCCGAGGCGGTGCTGGAGGAAACCAACCTCCTGCCTTATCGCGACACGCTCGCCGGGGAGCTGGATTTCGGTCATCAGAAACTCCTGGACCTTGCCCGCGCGCTCGCCGGCAAGCCGCGCCTGCTGCTGCTTGACGAGCCGGCCGCGGGGCTGCGAAACCGCGAGATTTCCTTTGTCGATGAGTTGCTGGTCAAGCTCGCCCATTCGCGGCGGTTGACGATCATTCTCGTCGAGCATGTCATGCCGCTGGTCATGTCGATTGCCGACCGGATCACGGTACTCAATTTCGGCCAGAAGATCGCTGAAGGCGCGCCGGCGGAGATACGCTGCCATCCCAAGGTGATCGAGGCCTATCTCGGGAGCGACGCCCATGCTTAGGCTGTCCAACATCGAGGCGTTTTACGGATCGGTCCAGGCGCTCGACAACGTTTCCCTGGAGGTCGGCGACAGTCAAATCGTCTGTCTGCTCGGCGCCAACGGCGCCGGCAAGACCACGATGCTCAACTGCGTGTCCGGGCTGGTGGCTGCGCCGCGCGGCAAGATAACCTTTGACGGGGAAGACATCACCAATATCGGAGCGGAAGGCGTTGTGGCCAGAGGCATCGTGCAGGTGCCGGAAGGCCGCGAGATCTTCCCGGCGATGAACGTGGAAGACAACCTCGTGCTGGGCGCCTGGCAGAAAAAGCAAAGCAGGCGCCACACGCGCGAGCAGCTCGAGCGCATTTACGGCTTGTTCCCGCGCCTGCGCGAGCGCGCCCGGCAACATGCCGGAACCTTGTCCGGCGGCGAGCAGCAGATGCTGATGATCGGCCGCGCGCTGCTCGCCGAGCCCAAGCTGATCATGTTCGACGAGCCCAGCCTCGGCCTTTCGCCGCTCCTCGTGCAGCAGGTCTTCGGCATCATCCGGAAGATCCACGAACAGGGAATGCCGATTCTGCTCGTCGAGCAGAACGCCCGGCTGGCCCTCAAGGTCAGTTCCTATTGCTACGTGATCGAGAACGGCGAGATCCGCTTTCACGGTCCGAGCCAAGCGCTCATGGAAAATGAGGAAATCAGCAAAGCCTATCTCGGCTAACAGAAAGGAGGAGACCAGACATGACCAAGCTATCCGAATACAAAGACAAATACGAATGCATCAAGTTCGAGCGGCGCGACGACATCTTGCAGATGACGGTGCACACCAACGGTGATTCGCTTCGCTGGGGGTTGGTGCCGCACCGCGAGCTGCCGATGGCTTTTTTCGACGTCGCCAACGACTATGAGAACAAGGTGGTGATCCTTACCGGGACCGGCGCCGAGTTCAGCGGCCCGCAGGTCATCCCGTCCGACGGCCATCCGATATTCCCGACTCGTCCGAAGATGGAGTTGGTCGATGCCCTGCTCTCGGAGGGCAAGCAAGGACTGCTGAACTTCCTGCAGATTGACGTGCCGGTGATTACCGCCTTCAACGGGCCGGCTTGGCGCCACGGCGAAATTCCGCTTATGGCCGACATCGTCATCGCGGCCGATACCATCGCCTTCCAGGACTCGGCGCATTTCCAGGGCGGTCTCGTTCCGGGCGACGGCGTGCATGTCGTCTATCCCCTGCTGCTTGGCGTCAATCGGGCGCGCTATTTCCTGCTGATGGGTCAGATCCTGCGCGCCAAGGAGGCGCTCGAATACGGCCTGGTCTCCGAGGTATTGCCGCCCGACAGGGTGCTGCCACGCGCCTGGGAGATCGCCAGGAATATGGCCTCGAAGCCGAAGAGCCTGCTACGCGCTTCGCGCGCCGTGCTGACCGAGAAACTCAAGCGGGACGCCCAGGACATGATTTCCTTCGGGCTTTATGCCGAACTCCTGGCTCTCCAGGACAAACCCGACGCAATCTAACGAGGAGACCCACACATGCTGTTCGCTTTGAAAATCGAAGTTTCCGTTCCCGCCGACGTCCCGCAGGAGACCAAGGCGGACCTGCGCAAGCGGGAAAACGCGCGGGCCATCGAGCTCATCAAGCAGGGCCGGCTGAAGCGCATCTTCCGCGTGGTCGGCGAGGTGTCGAACATCAGCCTCTGGGAGGCCGAGACGCTGGAGCAGTTGCATGCCGACGTCGGCTCGCTGCCGCTCTACCCCTACATGAAGGTGCACGTGACGCCGCTCATCGAGCATCCGGTGACCGCCGCCTGGAAAGAGACGAACGGCGCCCTGCCGCCATTTTGAACGAACGCGCCCGGCCCGCGGCCGGCGCAACGCATCATAGGAGACGATCATGAGCACCAACAGCATCACCGTTTTCAAGGGCGACACCTCTCGTCTCAAGAGGATGATCACCGTCCCCGACAGAATGAGCCCGGAAGGCTATCGACTCGAACTGGAGAAGATCTTCAGCCGGGCGTGGCTGCCGACCCTCAGCGTATCGGATGTTCCCGAGAACGGCTCGTATACCGTCGTCGACGTGCCGCCGAAGAAGACCTCGGTGATCGTCGTGCGCGGTAACGACGGTGTCGTCCGCGCTTTTCAGAACGTCTGCCGGCACCGCGGTGACATGCTGGTCCACAAAGGTAACGGTAAGACGAAGCAGTTCGTTTGCGGCTTCCACGGTTGGCGCTACTCGACCGAGGGTGCGCTGGCCGGCGTGACCGACGAGACGCAGTTTCCGGACATCGAGCGCGACAAGCTCGGCCTGGTCCCGGTCAATTGCGAGGTCTGGAACGACCTGGTCTTCCTGAACTTCGAGAAGACGCCGCACGTCACGCTCAAGGAATGGCTCGGCGGCATCTGGGATGAATACAGCGGCTATGCCGAAGGCCGGGAGAAGGTCGCCGACCATCGCGTTGTGCTCAAGGCCAACTGGAACGTCGCCGTGAATGCCTTCTGCGAGGGCTATCACAACATGTACATCCACAAGTACACGGTGCCCGACTACCAGGGCGGCAAGGGTAATCCGCTGCGCCATCGCGCCTATATCGAGATCGGCAAGCGCTTCGGCCGCTATTCGGCGCACGCCAATATGGACCACAAACGCACGCCGGCGGAGGCCGTGCTCTACGGCCGCTCCAAGGGGCTGTTCCCGTCGTTCCCGAAGACCGATCCCAACACCTTGACGCCCGGCATCAATCCGTCGCGCTTCGGCGAATGGGCCTTCGACATCGTCCATCTCTTTCCGCATTTCGTGTTCAACCCGACCGCCAACAGCCACCAGTACATGTGGTTTTGGCCAGTCGACGCCGAGCACGTGGAAATCCGGGTGATGAGCTATATGTTCAAGGCGCGCAACGCCGCCGACCGGCTTGCCCAGGCTTACTCGAAGGTGCGCCTGCGCGAGGTGCTGCGCGAGGACCTCGCCACCATGGAGGCCGCGAGCCGGATGATCTCGACGGGTGCCTTGCCCTGCATGGTCTTCTCCGAGCAGGAGATGCTGATCCAGAACCATTACACCATCGCCGACGAGATGACGGGCCGCAACGAGCCCTCCGTCGACCGGTACGCCAAGGCGGCCGCCTGAGCAGGGAGACTGAATATGACGAACCAGAAGCTTCCGGACGGCTTCGCCGATCTCGAACCCTTTGTGGCCGAATGGGCGATCGACAACGAGAAGGATCGCTACCTGAAGCTGCATGCCTCACAGATCGAGCATCTGCGCGATTTCTACAACATGGTCTTCGAGCGGCTCGACCAGATCATCGAGCGGCTGAACCAGACGCCGCTCTCCCAGTTCTCTGAGCAAGAGCGGACGCTGATGAACTTGGCCATGACTTTCGCCGAGACGGCTCATCCGATCGACCTGAAATGGCAGGGCGTTGATTTCAACGACGCCTACACCTGGGAGAAGTTCGACTTCCGCGGCGTGAGCCTGGCGCCGATGAGGGAGACGGCTTGATGGAAATGGTGATCGCCGCGAGGCGCATGGAGGCCGAGGACATCGTTTCGCTCGACCTGGTCGCGCCGGCGGGCGGCAGCCTGCCGCCGTTCGAGGCCGGGGCGCATGTCGACGTGCAGGTCACGCCGGCGATCACACGGCAATACTCGCTCAGCAACGACCCGGCCGAGACGCGACGCTATCGGCTGGCGGTGCTGGCCGAGCCGGATTCGCGCGGGGGATCGGCCGGCGTCCATGCCGGCTTGCCGACAGGAAGCAGGGTGACGATCGGCATGCCGCGCAACCTGTTCCGGCTCGATGAATCCGCCGGCCGCTCCATCCTGCTCGCCGGCGGCATCGGCATCACGCCGCTTTTGGCCATGGCCTATCGGCTCCGGACGCTGGGGCGGGACTTCGAACTGCACTACTGCGTGCGCGGCGAGTCGCGCATTGCCTTCCGGGCCGAACTGGCGGCCGGTCCGCTGGCGCGGCACGTTTT
>DASWPO010000360.1:0-6431 GCA_036404015.1 Bordetella sp.
GATCAGGTAGCGATGCCCGGGCGCCATGTCGAAACGGAAGCTGGACGCCCCCGGCGCGTCCGTCCACCACCAGCCGTCGCTGCGCAACCTCAGCCCCTCGGCCACCGGCTGCCACTTGCCCGCCTGCCAGCGATGGATCTCCAGCGACAGATCGGGCGCGAAACTGGCCTGGTACGGGCCTTCGTTGTTGCCGTAGATGCCCGCCGCCTCGCGCGGCAACTCCGCTTCGACGGCCACCTGGGGCGGCACGTCCCGGCCAGCCGGCGCGGGCAGGGCGCGGATCGCGCCGCGACCCCGCAGGGCGCGCAGCAACACGCCTTCGGCGATGGCCGTCGGGTTGTAGCCCTGCCCGCTGCCCGTCAGCAAGAGGGCCATGCGCGCCTGGGGCAGCACGAAGAATTCCGTGGCGTAAAAGGCCGTGCCGCCGTTTTTCTCCCAGCACGGCACGCCCGCGGCCGCCAGGCCGAACTGCGCCGTGCTGTCCCAGCCCAGGCCCCAGCGCCATTCCGGGCAAGGGTTGATGGCCAGGCCGGCCGTCTGGTCGCGGCCCATCTCGGCCACGCCCGCCTCGGACACGATGCGCCGCCCTTCGAACACGCCGCCGTCGATGAACATCCGCGCCAGGCGCATCATGTCGCCCGGCGTGCTGGCCAGGCCGCCGGTCGCGTAGGCCGATACGAATTCCTGGCCCAGCGTCCTGCCCCGCCACACGGCGTGGCCGTAGCTGCCGGCGGGCAAGGGGGCCAGTCCATAGCCGGAATCCCGCATGCCCAGCGGGTCGAGGATGGCCGCTTGCACGAAGGCCGGATAGGGCTTGCAGGTGACGGCCAGCACCACCTGCTCGATCAGCGTGAAACCGTCGTTGCAATACACCGCCAGTTCGCCCGGCGCGTGCTTGAGATGCGTGCGGGCCAGGGAGGCCTCGGTATCGGCCGCATAACCCGGCAGGGGCGCGAAGGCGAAGATGTCGCGCCCATTGGTGCCGGGCAGGCCCGAACTGTGGCTGAGCAGATGCCGCACGGTGATCCGCCGGTACTCGGGCGAGAGCATGGAAAAATCCGGCAAATAATCGGCGACGGGCGTGTCCAGGCGGATCAGCCCACGGTCCTGCAGGATGACGGCCGCCAGCGCGGCCAGCACCTTGCTGACCGAACCGATATTGAAGCGCGTGCGCGGCGTGGCTCTGGCCTGGCCGGGCAGGGCCCAGCCGAAGGCCTCCTGCCAGGCCAGTTCACCGTCCACCAGCAGGGCCACGGATACCGCCGGCGCCTGGCGCCCGCCCGCCATGGCCTGCCTGATGGCCTGGCGGCCCCAGTCCACGGCTTCGGCCATGCCTGGACCGCCCGCGGCCCGGCCCGCGCCGGGCAGGGCCAGCGCCAGGGCGGCCAGCCCGCCTTGCTGGAGCAGGCGGCGGCGTAAGGCGTCGGGCGGGGGCATATCAGGAGATTGCGGGCGGCTGGCCGTGAATTCGGTCATGATTTTTCCTGGCGTAGGCATGCAAGAGACGCGCAATAGGCAGCCGGACTATAGGGGAAGCCAGCTCCTGGCAAAACGAAAAGATGGCCGATATTAATAAGTCCCCAATTAATTTAAATAAACATAAAATAGGGACTTGTCTTCATTTGTGTCGATTGTGTGGCTAGAATGGCGCAACTTTCAGTCTGGAGACCACTTCCATGCCTCAAGCGACCCCCCACGCCTTGCCTTCCTATCTGGATGCGGAGCACATCGGCCCCTGGGGCATCTACTTGCAGCAGATCGACCGCGTCACGCCCTACCTGGGCTCCCTGGCACGCTGGGTCGAGACCCTCAAGCGGCCCAAGCGGGCGCTCATCGTCGATGTGCCCATCGAGATGGACGACGGCCGCATCGCCCACTACGAGGGCTACCGCGTGCAGCACAACGTCTCGCGCGGCCCGGGCAAGGGCGGGGTGCGCTTCCACCAGGACGTCACGCTCTCCGAGGTCATGGCCCTGGCCGCCTGGATGTCGATCAAGAACGCGGCCGTCAACCTGCCATACGGCGGTGCCAAGGGCGGCATCCGCGTCGACCCGCACGGGCTGTCGCGCGCCGAGCTCGAGCGCATGACGCGCCGCTACACCTCGGAAATCGGCGTCATCATCGGCCCCTCCAAGGATATTCCGGCGCCCGACGTCAACACCAACGCCCAGACCATGGCCTGGATGATGGACACCTATTCCATGAACCACGGCTCCACCGCCACCGGCGTGGTCACCGGCAAGCCCGTCTCCCTGGGCGGCAGCCTGGGCCGCGTCGAGGCCACCGGCCGAGGCGTCTTCGTCGTGGCCTGCGAGGCCGCGCGCGACCAGGGCGTGGCCGTCGCCGGCGCGCGCGTCATCGTGCAGGGCTTCGGCAACGTCGGCGGCACCGCCGCGCGCCTGTTCCACGAAGCCGGCGCCAGGATCGTCGCCGTGCAGGACCACACCGGCACGATCTACAAGCCCGGCGGCCTGGACGTCCCCAAGCTGCTCGAACACGTCGAGCACCATGGCGGGGTGGGCGGCTACGCCGGCGTCCAGACGCTGGACCCGGCCGATTTCTGGAGCCTGGAGACCGAATTCCTCATTCCCGCCGCCCTCGAGGACCAGATCAACGAAAGCAACGCCGGCCGGATCCGCGCCAGGATCGTCGTCGAGGGCGCCAACGGCCCCACCACGCCGGCGGCCGACGACATCCTGCACGACAAGGGCATCTACCTGGTGCCCGACGTGCTGGCCAACGCGGGCGGCGTCACGGTGAGCTATTTCGAATGGGTGCAGGACTTCTCCAGCTTTTTCTGGAGCGAGGACGAGATCAACCAGCGCCTCGAGCGCCTCATGCGCGAAGCCTATGCGGCCGTCGCCCACATGGCCCGCGAGCACAAGGTCAGCCTGCGCACCGCCGCCTTCATCGTGGCGTGCACGCGCATCCTGCAGGCGCGCGAAGTGCGCGGGCTGTATCCGTAATCGAATCAGCCCGGCAGGAACTCCGGCCGCACGAACGCGCGGACCGTATCCCAGGGCAGCACGATCTCGGGTTCTCCGTCGGAGTACGGCGCGATCGTGTACGCGTCGTACTTCACCACCAGCCCTTGCGGGGTGAGCGCCACATTGTCGCTTTCCACGAAAGGCCACAGCTTGGCATAGCCCTTCGGGTCCTCCCGATAGCCTGGCTTGGCCTGCAGCCATTGCCCGTGCGCCAGGCGCAGCGCCGCCACGAACTGCGCGTGCCGGCCCGCGACCAGCACGTCGTCGAGCCCGATCTCCTTGCCGGTGCTGCGGCGCCATAGCAGGAAGCGCGTAGCCGGAATCGAATGCGCCGCGCCCGCGAGCTGTTGGCTCGTGCCCAGCTCGACGCTGAGCACGTCGCCCACCACGCCCCTCAGGCTGGCTTGCAGCCAAGTCCGCTCGCCGGAGCGCGCCGTGCGCCAGAAATACGCGATATAGCCCGACAAGTCCTGGTAGGAACCGCGCAGGTTCTCGTCCACCCACGTCATGCCCGCCAGGCCGTGATCGACTGCGGCCGTCAGTCCCGGCATGTCCGGAAACGCCACGCTGACTATCTTGATCTCCGGGCAGTCTTCACCCCTGCAACCCGGCCGGGATTGTTCGGAACGTACCGGCACGGTGCGCACGTCGCCGGTCTGGAGCGGCGTGCCTGGCGACGCGGCCGTTGCCGTAGGCGCCGCCGGGGCGGGCGTAGGCGTGCCCGCCAGGCTGATATTGTCCGAAGGGGTGCTGCCGCATCCGGCCAGCACGCCGGCCGACGAGGCCAAGCCGGCCCAGAGCAGGCCGTACGCATATCTGCTGATCCGCATCATGGCACCAGGGTCATCCATTCAGGGGTGGCGAACTTCTCGCGCACCTGGCGCTGCGCCTCGCTCAGCGTCGCTGCGCCGATGGCGGCCGGCGACACCCGGCACATGCCCGCGAAAGTCTGCAGCATGCGCTCGATGATGGCCTCGCGCGGCAAACCCGTCTGGGTGCGCAGCGGGTCGACCCGCTTCTTGGCGCTGGCCGTGCCCTTGTCGGACAGTTTTTCGCGGCCGATGCGCAGCACCTGCACCATTTTGTCGGCGTCGATGTCGTACGACATGGTCACGTGGTGCAGCACCGCGCCGTTGCGCCGCGCCTGCGCCGCCCCGCCGATCTTGCCGCCCTCGGAAGTAATGTCGTTGAGCGGCTGGTACCAGGCCTTGATGCCCAGGTCGTGCAGCGCCTTGATCACCCAGCGGTCCAGGTACTCGTAGGACTCCTGGAAGCTCATGCCCGCCACCAACGCCTGCGGCACCGACAGCGAGTAGGTAATGCTGTTGCCCGGCTCGATGAACATGGCCCCGCCGCCGCTCACCCGGCGCGTCACGGCGATGCCGTAGCGGTCGGCGGCCTGCATGTCCACTTCGTTCTTCACCGACTGGAAGCGGCCGATCACCACGGCTGGCGCGGCCCATTCCCAGATGCGCAGGGTAGGAGGCCGCAGGCCCGCGCCGACCTCGTCGGTCATGACGGCGTCCAGCGCCATGTGCAGCAGGGGCGCCTGCGGCGCCTCGTGGATGAGCTGCCAGTCGTAGTCGCTCCAGGCCGTGCGGACGGTCTCGTTCCTGGGGGCCTCGGTCATGCCAGCGCCCTCCGCACCACCACGGCCACCGCTTCGGGCGAGAAGCCGAACATTTCGACGTCGGCGGGCAATGCGCTGGCCACGGCCAGCGCCAGCTCGGTCTCGTCCGCCGAGGACGGCAGGCCCGTCAGGCCGCGGTTGATGTCGTCCAGCGCCTCCGGCGGCTCCAGGAAGAAATCGCCGGAGAGGCGCACGTTGGCCAGTTGGCCGCTTTCCACGTCCAGGTCGACCACCACCAGCTTGCCGCCTGGCACCTTGTATTCACCATGCATGGCCAGCCCTCAGCGCTTGGTCGACTGGGCCGTCTGGCCGAACAGGACGCGGCGCGAGGCCTCGTCGCTCACCGATGGCACGGTGTTGACTTCCTTGGCCTTCTGGTAGGCGCGCAGCGTGGCCGGACGCGCCGCGATGGCATCGAACCAGCGCTGCAGATGGGGGAAATCATCGAGCTTCTGGCCCTGGCGCTCGTGCGGGACGATCCAGGGGTAGCAGGCCATGTCGGCGATGGAATAGTCATTGCCCGCCACGAAGGCCCGATCCGCCAGCCGCTGGTCGAGCACGCCATACAAGCGGTTGGTTTCCTTGACGTAGCGATCGATGGCGTAGGGAATGGGCTCGGGCGCATAGCCCGAGAAATGGTGATTCTGCCCGGCCATGGGGCCCAGGCCGCCCATCTGCCAGAAGAGCCACTGCAGCACCTCCACGCGGCCGCGCACATCCGTCGGGATGAACTGGCCGACCTTCTCGGCCAAGTACAGCAGGATGGCGCCCGACTCGAAGACCGGGATCGGCGCGCCGCCGCCGACCGGCGCCTGGTCGACGATGGCCGGGATGCGGTTGTTGGGAGCGATCTTCAGGAACTCGGGCCGGAACTGCTCGCCCTTGCCGATATTGACCGGGTGGATGGCGTAGGGCAGGCCGGTTTCTTCAAGGAAGAGCGTGACTTTGTGGCCGTTGGGCGTGGTCCAGTAATACAGGTCGATCATTATGTGCTGTCCGGATTGTGTACTTAAGCATCGACTCAATGCGATACCATCATACCGGCTTGGCCTGCGCGAGCGCCGACTCGATGTCCATGCGCAGGGACTCCGGCGCATCGGTGGGGGCAAAGCGCGCGATCACCTGGCCGTCCCGGCCCACCAGGAACTTGGTGAAATTCCATTTGATGGCCTCGGTGCCCAGCAGGCCGGGCTTCTGCGACTTGAGCCAACGGTACAGCGGATGGGCGCCGTCGCCGTTGACCTCGATCTTGGCGAACATGGGAAAACTCACGCCGTACTGGGTTTCGCAGAAGCGCTTGATCTCGGCCTCGTCGCCCGGCTCCTGGTGGCCGAACTGGTTGCAGGGAAACCCCAGCACCGTGAAATCGAGGCCGGCATAGCCGCGCTGCAGCGCATCGAGCCCCGCATACTGCGGCGTGAAGCCGCATTGCGAGGCTACGTTGACCACCAGCAGCACCTGCCCGGCATAGTCTCCCAGGCTGCGCGTGGCGCCGTCGATGTCGACGGCGGAAAAATCGTAAATAGAGGTCATGCGTCTGGCTCCCGGCCGGCGTGCGGCCATGCGTATATGCCTTTATACCGCCGACCCAAACAAAACGGGCCGTCATGTCCCGCATGACGGCCCGTTTGGAGAGAAGCGCCGGGCTCAGTTCAGCCTGGCGCCGCCCACCACGAAGCGGCCCAGCCCCGACACCAGCAAGGACAAGGCGCCGAACAGGTACATGGCCTGCAGTTCCAGCGCATAGCCGCCGGTGTTCGGGTCGAGGCTGAAGAACTGGCTGGTATGCACCAGCAGCAGGGCCACGATCATGT
>DASWPO010000361.1:0-6210 GCA_036404015.1 Bordetella sp.
CTGTATGACTCCAGCGCCGATATGCTGCGCGATGCCAACGCGGGCCGTGTCAACGCCATCGTGATCGACTATCCGATCGCTGCCTACGGCATTGCGCAGGGCACGTTCCCCAAGCTGCACATGGTCAAGAGCTTCAAGCCCACATTGCCGGGTGAGATCGGTATCGCCACCCGCAAGGGCGATGCCGAGTTGCTGGGCAAGATCAGCAAGGGCCTGGCCAATATCAAGGCCAACGGCAAGCTCGACGCCATCATCAAGAAATGGGGCTTGGCCGACTGACGCGGGCAAGCTGAACGCTGCAAGCCTTCATGGAATCCTAGGCTATGTCTCAATTCTTCATTGACGCGCAGGAGTATCTGCCGATCCTGATGCAGGGCGTCAAGCTCACCATCATCGTGACCTTGGGCACGCTGGTGCTGTCGACCCTGCTGGGCCTGGTGTGGGCCGTCATGCGCGCATCGGGCATTCGCGCGCTGGCCTGGGCCAGTGCCTGCGTGGTCAACGTGCTGCGCGGCATTCCGGTCATCGTGGTGCTGTTCTACATCTACTTCGTGATGCCGGACGTCGGCATTTCGCTGACGGCCCTGCAGGCGGCCATCATCGGCCTGGGCGTTGCGTATTCGGCCTACCATGCCGAGAACTTCCGCGCGGCCATCCAGGCCATCGACCCTGGGCAGATCGAGGCCGCCATGTCGATGGGCATGGGATGGGGGCTGACCATGCGCCGGGTGATCCTGCCCCAGGCCTTCAAGATCGTGCTGCCACCCTACGGCAATATCATGATCATGATGCTCAAGGATTCGTCCCAGGCCTCCACCATCACCGTGGCCGAACTTGCCCTGCAGGGCAAGCTGATCGCGGTGTCCACCTTCAAGAACGCCACGGTATTCAACCTGGTGGCCTTGCTCTACCTGATCATGTGCGTGCCGCTCATCCTCATCGTGCGCCATTTCGAGAAGCGGGGGGCGCGTCGATGAGCGAACCCATGATCCAGCTGCATGGCGTGCACAAGCGTTTCGGCGATCTGGAGGTGCTCAAGGGCATCGACGCCAAGGTCGATCGTGGCGAAGTGGTCTGCGTCATCGGGCCGTCGGGCTCGGGCAAGTCCACGCTCCTGCGCTGCGTCAACGGCCTGGAGCGCTACAACAGCGGCGAGATCGTCGTCGACGGCATCAAGGTCGACTGCGACGCGCCGTCCATCGTGGACATCCGCACCCAGGTGGCGATGGTGTTCCAGCGCTTCAACTTGTTCCCGCACCGCACGGCCCTGGAGAACGTCATCGAGGGGCCGGTCTACGTCAAGAAGGAACCGCGCGCCCAGGTGCTCGAGCGCGGCCGCGCCCTGCTCGACAAGGTGGGCCTGGCCGACAAGGTCGACGCCTATCCCTCGCAGCTCTCGGGCGGGCAGCAGCAGCGCGTGGCCATTGCCCGGGCGCTGGCCATGCAGCCCAAGGCCATCCTGTTCGACGAGCCCACCTCGGCGCTCGACCCCGAGCTGGTGGGCGACGTGCTGGGCGTCATGCGCCAGCTGGCCGAGGCCGGCCTGACCATGCTGGTCGTCACCCATGAAATGAGCTTCGCCCGCGAGGTGGCCGACCGCGTGCTGTTCTGCGACGGCGGCGTGGTCGTCGAGCAGGGGGCCGCCCGCGAAGTGCTGAACCATCCCCAGCATGCCCGCACGCAGGACTTCCTGCACCGCGTGCTGCATCCGATGTAAGGAATCCCCATGGCGCAAGCCTCACCCTTTCCCTTGTCGCCGGCGTTGTGGGCGGCCACGGCCGTTGCCGCGCCGCAGACGGCGTCCCTGTCCGAGTCCGTCAAGGCGGACGTGCTCATCATCGGCGCGGGCTATGCCGGCCTGAGCGCCGCGCTGCACCTGGCCGAGCAGGGCGTCAACGCCGTGGTGCTCGAGGCGCGCGAGATCGGTTTCGGCGGGTCGGGCCGCAATGGCGGGCAGGTCATTCCCGGCCTCAAGTACGATCCGGACGATCTGATGGCCATGTACGGCCCCGAGCGTGGCGCGCGGCTGGTGCAGTTCGTCGGCGGCACGGCCGACACGGTCTTCGGGCTCATCGACAAGCACGGCATGGACGTGCCGCGCCTGCGCGTGGGCTGGATACAGGGGGCGCATACGGCCAAGGCCCTGCAGCTGACCGAGTCGCGGGCCCGGCAGTGGCAGCGCCTGGGCGCCAATGTCGAGGTGCTCGACCGCGCGGGCGCCCAGGCCCTGATGGGCAACGACCGCTATCTGGGCGGCTGGGTCGACAAGCGGGCCGGAAGCATTCAGCCCCTTTCTTATGTGCGGGGCTTGGCCAAGGCGGCGCTCGCCGCGGGCGCGCGCATTTACACCGACAGCCCGGTGGCGGGATTGCGCCGCGAGGGTTCGCAATGGACGGCCCGCACCGCCGGCGGCGCGCAGGTCGCGGCAGAACGCGTGGTGATGTGCACCAATGCCTACGGCGGCAAGCTCTGGCCGGGGCTGCAGTCGTCCATCATCGATGCCTGCACCTATCAGGTGGCCACCCGGCCGCTGCCCCCCGAGATCCGCAGCACCATCCTGCCGCAAGGGCATTTCGTGTCCGACACGCGCAATCTGCTGCTGTACTTCCGGCTCGACCACCAGGGCCGCCTGCTGATGGGGGGCCGGGGTCCGTTCCGCGAGCCCAAGGGCCCCGCCGATTGGGCCCACCTGGAACGCGTGCTGGCCAAGATGTTCCCGCAGGCCGCGGGCCAGCCCATCGAATACCGCTGGTGCGGCCGCGTGGCCATCACTCGCGACTACCTGCCGCACTTGCATGAACCGGCGCCCGGCCTGCTGGCCGACATCGGCTGCCAGGGGCGCGGCGTGGGCCTGCAGACCGCGATGGGCCGCGCCATGGCGCAATACCTGGTGAGCGGCGACCAGAAGGCCTTGCCCGTGCCGGTCACGCCGATCACGGGCTTTCCGCTGTACGGCTTGCGCCGCTTGTACGTCGGCGCCGTCGTCAACTACTACCGCATGATCGACGGCGGGCTGTAGCGGCGGGCGCAGGCGAAGTGGGAGGCCATGCGCGTCAGCGCGCCGGCCGGGGATGCCCCGCCGCGGCGGCAAAGGCCTGCGCGATCTCGACGATGTGGCCGGGATTGTCCGGCAGGCGCCCCGTGGACAGGCGCAGGTGCGAGCCCGCGGGCCCGGCCGGAAAGCAGCGGCTGCCGCCGCCTGCCGAAATGCCATGCTCGGCCAGGTTGACGATGGCCTGTTCTTCTTTTTCCACCGGCAGCCAGATGCCCAGGCCGTCGCGGTTGCGCACGGCAAACCCCTCGCCGCGCAGGGCTTCCACCAGCGCCACGCGCCGCGAGGCATAGCGTTCGCGGGCGGCCTCGATCCATGCCTCGGTGTCCGGGTCCGTCAGCAGATGGGCGAGCGCGCCTTGCAGGATGCGGCTGTTCATCGCGGCGCCGTGGCTGCGCAGTTCCCGGACGGTGTCGACGAGCAAGGCCGCGCCGGCCAGGATGCAGGTCCGCAGGTCGATGCCGTAGGCATTGCAATAAGTGCGCACGAACAGGACGCGCTCGGGCAGGTAGGCGCCGATGCTGTGGACGCCGTCGCGCGCGAGCGGGCCGAAGAAATCGTCTTCCACGGCCACGGTGCGCGGCGCGCGCGCGAGCTCGTCGGCCAGGGCGCGCACGCGCTCCTGGGGCACGGAGTGGCCAAGGGGAATCTGGGCGCGGGGCTGGTAGATGAATGCCGCCGGATCCCGCGCCAGCGCTTCGCGCAGCGATTCGGGCAGCGGGCCCGCGTCGTCGCAGTCCACCGGTAGCAGCGACAGCCCGAGCGTGCGGCAGAGGTCGAGCAGCCTGGGGCTGGTGGGCGATTCGATGGCCACCCGCGGCTGGCCGGCCCGGCGCACGGCGGCGGCCACGGCAAGCAGGGCGCCTTCGGTGCCGCTGCCCGCCGTGCTCCATGCCTGGGGCCTGAACGGCCAGGTGGGGGCGGCGGCTTCCTGCAGGGGCGCGATGCAATGATCCTTGGCTGCGCCGTGGACGTGGCGGTTTCCCAGGGCGGCCTGGAACGCCGTCCCGAGTTCGGGCAACAGGGCGCGATCGACCAGGCCCTGGGCGAGATCCAGCGATTGCCCGGTGCCCAGGCCTTGCCAGGAAGCATCCGGCGCCGAGGCATCGTAGACGACCACGGTGCCGCCCCGGCGGCGGGTTTCGATCAGGCCTTGCCGGCGCAATTGCGACCAGGCCGCGGCGACCGTGGCCGGGCTGACGCCCATGCGGGCGCCCAGCGCGCGCACGGTCGGCAGCCGCGCTCCGGCTTCCAGGCGTCCGGAGCGGACCAGGTCCCCGATGCTATTGACCAGGTTGCCGGCGCCATCGGTCGCGACGTAGTGGGCCAGCCACTCCGCCTCCGCCAATTGTCCCGATTCGTCTGAGACCTCGCGCCGGTTCAATCCCCTTCCTCCCCAGGCCGTCCGCCCGGATCCCGGCATGGCGCCTGATTGTGAACAAATTCCATATTTTTCGAATCATACCTGCCGCGAAGCAGGATGAAACACAGTGGATAGCCCCGAATTTTCCAGCCTTATCAGGCGATCCGTTAGGGCTTATTTGATCTGAACATATTTAATAAAAATAATAAACATATTTTCATTGGATATTGGCGCCCCATGCGGTCCGGAGGATTCAATACGGCATGGAATCGCTGATCCCGTTCATGTCTTCCCCATCCGCCAGCGCCGCGCCGCCGCGCCGGCGCCGCTGGCCCGATCGGCCCGGCCTTGCCAGGGTCGCGCTGCCGCTGGGCGTGCTGGCCGCCGTCGCCGTCCTCCAGGAAGGCCTGACGCGTTCGGGCGTGGTCAATCCGGTGCGCTTCCCGCCGATGAGCAGCGTCGTGTCGACGCTGTTCGACGAGGCGGCCAGCGGCCGCCTATGGGCGCCGCTGGCCGGCACGGGCGCGAACTGGCTGGCATCGCTGGCGCTGTCCTTCCTCGTCGCCCTGGCGCTGGCGGTGGCGCTCAATGCCTTGCCGCTCGTCCACGCGCTGATGGCGCCGGTCATCGCTTTCCTGCGCCCCATGCCCTGCACGGCGCTGATCCCCCTGGTCATTCTTTCCTTGGGGGCCACGGCGCAAGGCATGGTCTTCCTGACGACCTTCGGCACGGTCTGGCAAATGCTGCCGGTGCTGGCGCGCGCGGTCGGCCGCGTCGACGACGTCGCCCGCGATACGGCGCGGGTGTTCGGGTTCACGCCGCTGCAGGTCCTGCGCTGGCTCACGCTGCGCGCGCTGGAGCCCCACATCCTGACCGCCCTGCGCATCGGCGCCACCGCCTCGCTGACGCTGCTGATCAGCATGGAATTGCTGACCGGAGCTTCGGGTGTCGGCCGGATCATCTCCCTGGCGTATGCGGGTTCGAACCTGAAGCTGATGTATGCCTATGTCCTGCTCTCGGGGCTGCTCGGCATCGTGGTCAACCTGGCGTCGCGCCAGGTCCTGGCGCACCGCCTGCGGTATCTGGAAGGCGGTGCGCGATGAGCCGGCGCATTCTTCGTTCCTTCATCCTCCGCCCCTTCGCTTCCCGCCGGTTTGCGCTGGGCACCCTGGGCGCGGTCCTGGCGATCGGCGCCTGGCTCGGGCTCAGCTGGCATTCCGGAAATGCCTTCTTCCCGCCGCTGCATCGCATGCTGCTGGACGCCGCCTCGTACTGGTTCACGGCCGCCGGCCTGGCGGACATCGCTTCCACGCTGACCAATATGGGGCTAGGCCTGGTGCTCGGCATCGCCCTGGGCGCCGCCGGCGGGCTGCTCATCGGCCAGGTGCGCGTGCTCGACCTGGCCTTGTCTCCCCTGATCGAGTTCGTGCGCGCGATTCCCAGCGTGGCGCTGCTGCCCGCGGCCATTGGCATTCTCGGGATAGGCAGCGCCATGAAGGTCGCCAGCATCGCCTTGAGCGTCATGTGGCCCGTGCTCCTGAGCACGATCGACGGCATGCGGCACTTGCCCGCCCAATGGCTCGATACGGCGCGCGTCTTTCATTTCAGCGCCTGGCGCCGGCAGTTGCTGGTCGTCGTGCCGGCGCTGGTGCCGCGCATCCTGGCCGGCGTCAACGTCGCCGTCCCGCTGAGCCTGGTGGTGGCCGTCACCAGCGAAATGATCGGCACCACGGCGGGCATCGGTTCCGTGGTGCTCAACGCGCAATACACCTTCGATGTCGAGCGCATGTGGTCG
>DASWPO010000362.1:0-2566 GCA_036404015.1 Bordetella sp.
CGTTCTTCCGCGAGCAGGTCGTGGAGTACGCCAAGCTGATCAAGCGCTACCAGATACCCCAGCAGTAGGCCGGAGGGGGGCCGGACCCGGTCCGGCCCGGGCTCAGTCTTCCCGGCGCAGGTGGGGGAAAAGGATCACGTCGCGGATGCTGGGGCTGTCGGTGAGCAGCATGACCAGGCGGTCGATGCCCACGCCGCAGCCGCCGGTGGGCGGCATGCCGTATTCCAGTGCGCGGATGTAGTCGGCGTCGTAGTACATGGCCTCTTCGTCGCCGGCGTCCTTGGCCTCGACCTGGGCGCGAAAGCGCGCGGCCTGGTCCTCGGGATCGTTGAGCTCGGAGAAGCCGTTGGCGATCTCGCGGCCGGTGATGAAGAGCTCGAAGCGCTCGGTGATGCCGGGGCGCGTGTCGGATTCGCGGGCCAGCGGCGAGACTTCCACCGGATAGTCGATGATGTAGGTGGGTTCCCACAGCTGCGACTCGGCGGTCTCTTCGAAGAGCGCCAGCTGCAGCGCGCCCAGGCCGGCGCGCGACAGCACGGGGCCGTTCACGTCGGCGCCCAGCCGCTTGAGTTCGGCGCGCACGAAGTCGGCGTCGTCGAGCTGTTGCTGGGTATAGTGGTGGCCCTTTTCCGGAGCGTGCCCGAGGATGGCCTCGCAGATGGTCAGGCGGTGGAAGGGCCTGGCCAGGTCCAGCTCGCGGCCCTGGTACTGCAGCACGGCGCTGCCGGCGGCGGCAATCGCCGCCTGGCGGATCAGCGATTCGGTGAAGTCCATCTGCCAGCGGTAGTCGGCATAGGCCGCGTAGAACTCCATCATGGTGAATTCGGGGTTGTGCCGCGGGCTCACGCCTTCGTTGCGGAAGTTGCGGTTGATCTCGAACACGCGCTCGAAGCCGCCCACCACCAGGCGCTTGAGGTAGAGCTCGGGCGCGATGCGCAGGAACATCTGCATGTCCAGCGCATTGTGGTGGGTGATGAAGGGCTTGGCCGCCGCGCCGCCGGGGATGGGGTGCAGCATGGGCGTCTCGACTTCCAGGAAGCCGGCGTCCAGCATGAACTGGCGGATGGCGCCCACGGCCTTGCTGCGCGCCGCGAAGGTGCGGCGCGTTTCTTCGGTCATGATGAGGTCGACGTAGCGCTGGCGGTAGCGCAGTTCCTGGTCGGCCACGCCGTGGAACTTGTCGGGCAGGGGCCGCAGGGACTTGGCCAGCAGGCGCGCCGTGCCGGCGTGCACCGAGAGCTCGCCCTTGTTGGTCTTGAAGACCGAACCTTCGATCGCGATCAGGTCGCCGATGTCCCACTGCTTGAAGGCCGCGTAGGACTCCTCGCCCAGGGTGCCGCGGTCCAGGTAGATCTGGATGCGGCCGCTGCCGTCCTGCAGGGTGGCGAAGCTGGCGCGGCCCATGACGCGCTTGAGCATCATGCGGCCGGCCACCTTGACCTGCACGTGGGCGGCCTGCAGGGCTTCCTGCTCCTGGTCGTCGTACTTGGCGTGGAGGTGGGCGGCGTGCGCGTCGGGCACGAAGTCGTTGGGGAAGGCGACACCGGCTTCCCGCAGCTTGGCCAGCTTGGCTCGCCGCTCGGCGATCAAGCGGTTTTCGTCTTGCGGCTGCGGAGCGGTCGATTGTTCGGTCATGGCGGGGAATTATTGGTAATTGCGGATGTCGTCGATTTCGGTGGCGCCGAAGTCGTCGCGGTCCAGGTAGGCGAGGATGCGGGCGGCCACGGCGTCCGGCTGGGCCAGGGCGCCGCTCTTCTTGAAGTCCTGGAACTTGGCCAGGGCCGGGAAGTGGGCCGGGTCGCTGGAACGGATGGCGGCCTGCATGTCGGTGTCGACGATGCCGGGGGCCAGCGACACGGCGCGCACGCCGGCCGCGCCCTGTTCCTGGTTGAGCACGCGGGTATAGATATCGAGCGCGGCCTTGGTGGCGCAGTACACGCCCCAGCCCGCGGTGGGGCTGCGGCCGGCGCCCGACGAGATGTTGATCACGCGGCGCTGCGCGTCGAGGCCGGCGACGGCCTGCAGGAAGCGCGCGGTCAGCAGCATGACGGCCGTGACGTTGAGGTTGAAGGCCCGCGCGATGGCGGGGCCGTCGGTCATGGCCGGGCTGGCCACCACCGGGTCCACGGTGCCGGCGTTGTTGATGAGCAGGTAGCGGCGCGCGCCGGGCGCGAGCAGGGCGGCGATGCGCTGGCCGGCGGCCTCGGCGGCGGCGAGGTCGGACAGGTCGACCTGGATCTGCTCCAGCTCGGCGCCGGCGGCCTTGGCCTGGGCGGCCAGTTCGGCGTCGTCGCGGCGAGCCAGCGTGACCAGTTTCACGCCGGGGCGCAGCAGGCCGCGCGCCAGGGAGGCGCCCAGGCCGCGCGAGGCGCCGGTAAGAACGGCAATGGTATCGATCATGTCTTGGTTTCCCCAGTATGGATGTCGGAGCGAGGCGCGAGGCGGGTCAGATGCCTTGCTTGAGGCTTTCCTGGATGAAGGGATCCAGGTCGCCGTCGAGCACTTTCTGCGTGTTGGAGATTTCGACGTTGGTGCGCAGGTCCTTGATGCGGCTCTGGTCGAGCAC
>DASWPO010000363.1:0-19401 GCA_036404015.1 Bordetella sp.
GCCCACCTTCAAGCTCACCTTCAAGCCCGACGGCACCTTCGAGCCGGCGCGCCTCGAAGTGCCGGCCGGCCGGTTCAAGATCGACCTGGTCAATGCCAGCAAGGAGCCGGTGGAATTCGAAAGCATTCCCCTGCGCAAGGAAAAGGTACTGGGCCCGGGCGTGGAGTCCTTCGTCGTCATTACCATCTCGCGGCCCGGCGAATACCCCTTCTTCGATGATTTCCATCCTAACGTGAAGGGCACTTTGGTGGTCAAGTAGAACGGGCCGCATCGGTTATGGAACAGGTTCTTTTCATCGTCTGGCGCGAATGCGTCGAAGCCCTGCTGGTGGTGGGCATTCTGTATTCGTGGCTGAAGGCCAGCCCGGAAGGCCGCCGCGGCCTGCCCTATCTGTGGGGCGGCGTGGCGGGCGGCCTGGCCCTGGCCCTGGCCCTGGCCCTGGTGCTGCTGGGCGTGTCCGAGTGGCTGAGCGACACGGGGCAGGAGTGGTTCCAGGGCATCATGTCGCTGGTCGCCTGCGCGCTGGTGGTGCAGATGGTGGTGTGGATGAAGCAGCACGGCCGCACCCTCAAGCGCGAACTGGAAACCGGCGCCAGGGATTCCATCGCGCGCGACAACTGGTGGGGCGTCTTCACGCTGGTGGCGATCGCCGTGGCGCGCGAAGGCAGCGAGACGGTGGTGTTTCTGTACGGCACGATTTCCGCCGCGGGTTCGGGCGCGGCCGGCGGACAGTCCTTCGCGGCCTTGACCCTGGCCGGCGTGGCCGGCCTGGCCGCGGCGGGGCTGACGTTCTGGCTGCTGCAGCTGGGCGGCAAGTTGATCACCTGGCGGCGTTTCTTCAAACTGACCGAGATCCTGCTGCTCTTGCTGGCCGGTTCGCTGCTGGTCGGCGGACTGGACCACCTGATCTCGCTGGACGTCATGCCCACGCTGATGGATCCGGTCTGGGACAGTTCCTGGCTGTTGAGCGACAGCGCCGGCCTGGGCAAGATCCTGGCCGATTTCGCGGGCTACCGCGCCTATCCGGCCTTGAGTTCGCTGCTGTGCTGGCTGGCCTACTGGGTGGTGGTCTGGGCGCTGCTGCGCCGGGTGGGACGCCAGTCGGGGGCGCCGGCCCGGCAGGTGGCACAATAGTATCTTTCGCTTCGTGCAGTGAGTGACACAAGGGTTCAGTCCATGACTGCCGTGATCGGGCGCGCCAGCGTCCGCTTCGCCGATTTTCTACGCGACCATGCACCGCTGCTGCGCAAGCTGCAGTGGGGGATCGTCGCTGTCTACGCATTCCTGCTGGCCGTGCCGGCCGCCATGCCGCTGCCGGGCAACACGGCCTCGGTGTTCAACAACCTGACCATCGCCGCGCAGTTCGCCTTCTGGGGGATCTGGTGGCCCTTCGTGCTGGTGTCCATGCCGGTCCTGGGGCGCGCCTGGTGCGGCTGGCTGTGCCCCGAAGGCATGCTCACCGAATGGGCCAGCGAGCACGGCCGCGGCCATGCCATCCCGAAGTGGATGCGCTGGGGCGGCTGGCCCTTCGTGGCCTTCGCGCTCACCACGGTGTACGGGCAGCTCATCAGCGTCTATCAATATCCGCTCGCCGTGCTTGTCGTGCTGGGCGGCTCGACCGCGGGGGCCATGGCCGTGGGCTGGTATTACGGCCACAGCAAGCGCGTGTGGTGCAAATACCTGTGCCCGGTCAACGGCGTGTTCTCGTTGCTGGCCAAGCTGGCGCCCTGGCATTACAAGGTCAGCGAAGACGCCTGGCGGCAGTCCTTGTCGACGGAGCGGCGGCGGGTGATACGCATCGAGTCCATCAATTGCGCGCCGCTGGTGCCATTGCGCCACATGAAGGGCGCGAGCGATTGCCATATGTGCGGCCGCTGCAGCGGCTACCGCGACGCCATCGCGCTGACGCCGCGCTCGCCCGAGGCCGAGATCGTCGAGGTCGCTCAGGGCGATGCCTGGCAGACGGCGCTGATCTGCCTGGGCCTGATGGGCATCGCGGTGGGCGCCTTCCTGTGGAGCGCGAGCCCTTGGTACGTGGACCTGAAGCAGCTCATCGCCACATGGCTGATCGACCACAATGTGATGTGGCCGCTGGCCGACAATGCGCCTTGGTTCATTCTGACGCACTATCCCGAGGTCAACGACAGCTTCTCGTGGCTGGATGGTGCGCTGATCCTGGTGTTCGCGATGGGCGCCGCGGCCGTGGTGGGCGGCTCGCTCTACCTGGCCCTGTGGATAGCCGACCGCTTGGCGCCGATGCAGGGCGCGGCCGGCCGTTTTGCCGGCCTGCACAAGCTGGCCCAGGCCTTGATCCCTTCCGCGGGCGTCGGCGTGTTCCTGGGGCTGTCGGCCACCACCATTACCCTGCTGCAGCATGAGGGCATGGCGACGGGCTGGGTGCGGCCCGTGCGATTCACCCTGCTGGCGCTGGCGCTGGCCTGGTCGCTGCGCCTGGCTTGGCGCCTGCTGGGGCGGCGGACTGCCGGCGCGGGTCGCCGCGCCTTGGCGTGGCTGGCATTCGCCGCCGGGCTCGCGCCCTTCGCGGCGGCCTGGGTGCTGTTCTTCGCTGTCTGGTAGTTTTTCGCGCGATCTGTTCCGGTGCGGTGGCGGCGGCATGCGCTAAGGTGGTTGCCCGCTGACATCCCGGAAAGCCGCCATGCCGTCCTATACCTTTCACCTCGTCAACGTCTTTGCCGAATCCACTTTCGGCGGCAATCCCTTGTGCGTGTTCGATGACGCGCGGGGCATGGACGAGGCCGCCATGCAGAGCCTGGCGCTGCAGTTCAATCTTTCCGAGACGACCTTCGTGCTGCCCTCGGGCGAGGCGGATGCGCAGGTGCGCATCTTCACGCCGGGTTACGAGATGCGCTTTGCCGGGCATCCCACGCTGGGCACGGCGCACGTGGTGCGCGGCGTCCGCGGCCTGGGCAATGATCTGACGCTGCAATTCAAGGCGGGATCGGTGCCGGTGCGGGCGCAGGGCGACCTCTGGACGCTGGTGCCGCCCCTGGACGGCGCGCCGCGTACGGCGCCGCCCACGCAATCTCCTGCCGAAATCGCGGCCCTGCTGGGCCTGTCGCCGGACGACTTGCTGGAAACCCCGCTGTGGGTCGACACGGGCGCCGACCAGTTGCTGGTGCCGGTGAAGACGGCCGATGCCGTGCGCCGCGCGCAGCCGGACGCGGCGCGGCTAGCGCAATGGCCGGCCAGCAGCCTGGGGCACAAGACGGCCTATGTCTTCGCCTTCACCGGCGACAGGCAGGACGGGCGCGACGTGGTGCTGTCGCGCTATTTCTTTTCCAAGGAAGGCGGCGGCGTGGCGGAGGATCCGGGCACGGGGTCGGCCTGCGCCAACCTGGGCGGCTGGCTGCTGGCGCGCGGCCGCGCCTTGCCGTCCAGCATCCTGGTGCGCCAGGGCGAGCAGGCCGGGCGGCCGTGCACGCTATACCTGGACGTGGACCAGGACGGCACGATCCGCGTAGGCGGCCGCGTCATCGCGCTGGGCAAGGGCGAGATCGCGCTATAGAAACCCGACCGACAGCCAGGGAACGGCCGCCACGATCACGATGCCGATGGCGATCGTGACCAGGTATCCGATGATGGGCCGGATGCCGGCGTCCGGCGTTACGCGGCTGATGGCGCAGGCGGCGTAGTAGCCCACCCCGAACGGCGGGGCGAACAGGCCCAGCCCCATGGAGAGGATCACCACCATCGCGTAATGCACCTCGTGGATGCCCATGGCGCGGGCGATGGGAAACAGCAGGGGGCCGAACAGCACGATGGCGGGTATCCCCTCGAGCACGCTGCCCAGGATGATGAAGGCCACGATGGACACCGCCATGAAGGCGGCCGCGCCGCCCGGCAGGCCCTGCATCAGGGCCGTGAGTTGCTGCGAGAAGCCCGATTGCGTCAGGGCCCAGGCCATGCCCGTGGCCGCGCCGATGATGAGCAGGATGGAGCCCGACAGCGCCGCCGTGTTCACCAGCATGGGGCCCAGCCGCTTGAAGTCGAAGTGGCGGTAGACCAGCAGGCCGATCAGCATGGCGTAGACGATGCCGATGGTCGAGACCTCGGTGGCGGTGGCCACGCCTTCGACCACGGAAGCGCGGATGACGAAGGGCAGGGCCAGCGCGGGCAGGGCCACGAAGAAGGCGCGGGAGATGGCCTTGCCTTCGGCCTTTTGCACGGTGGAGAGGTCTTCGCGCCGGCAGCGCCAGTGCACCACCAGGCACAGCATCAGGCCCAGCACCACGCCGGGCAGCAAGCCGCCGGTAAAGAGCGCCGTGATCGACACGCCGGTGACCGAGCCGATGGTGATGAGCACCAGGCTGGGCGGAATGGTTTCGGTCTGCGCGCCGGTGGCCGAGAGCAGGGCCACCAGTTCGCCTTCGTTGGCGCCGCGCTTTTGCATCTCGGGAAACAGCACCGGCGCCACCGCGGCCATGTCGGCGGCCTTGGCGCCCGAGATGCCCGACACCAGGTACATGGCGCCGATCAGCACATACGACAGGCCGCCGCGCACGTGGCCCAGCAGGCTGGCGAGAAAGGCCACCATGCGGCGGGCCATGTCCGTCATCTCGATCAGGAGGCCGAGGAAGACGAAGAGCGGCACGGCCAGCAGGATCAGATGCGACATGCCTTCGTCCATGCGGCTGACCACGATCATCATGGGCACATCGGTGGTCAGCGCCAGGTGGCCGAAGGTGGCCAGGCCGAAGGCGAAGGCAATGGGCACGCCGGCAAAGACCGCGGCCGCCACCACGCCGACGAAGAAGATGAGCAGGTTGATATTGCCCAGGCCGGCGAACACGGGCCGCAGCGCGACCAGCGCGGCCACGATCACGGCCACCAGCGCCAGCGCCTTCAGCGTGGTGCGCCAGTTGGCCTGGTCGATCAGGCGCAGCAAGGTGAGGAGGATCATCAACGCGGCGCCGACCGGCATGGCCGCGGCCCGCCAGATATTGGGGATCTCGAGCGCGGCGGTGGTGACGTAGCGCTCTTCCGAGGCGTATTCCCAGCTGGGGCCCAGGATGAGCAGCAAAAAGGCCAGGGCCGCCGCGATGGCCACCAGGTCGAGGAAGGCGCGGGTTGCCGGCTGCGCGCGGTTGACGAAAGCCGTCATGCGCATGTGCTCGCCGCGCCGCAGGGCCACGACCGACCCCAGCATGGCCAGCCACAGGAAGAGGATGGAGGCGAGCTCGTCGGACCAGACCAGCGGATTGCGGAACACATAGCGCGCCACGATGCCGGTGAACAGGATGACGACCTCGGCGGCCACGAGGATGGCCGCCGGGATTTCCACCAACCGACCCAGCAGCCCGTCGGCCACCGCCGTCCAGGGGCGGTGGCCGACGGGCCGGGACTTGGGCAGCCCGGCCGCGTGGGAGTCGGCCATGACGCTCACGACAACTGCCCGACGGATTTCTCCAGCAGGCCCCAGGCTTTGTCGCCGTACTTTCCTTTCCATTCGGTATAGAAACCGGCCTTGCGCAGCGCGTCGCGGATGGGATTGGCCTCGGTGTTGTTGAAGACCAGGCCGGCGTCGGCCAGCTTGCCCTGCAACTGCTTGTCCAGCGCGGCCACGTCGTCGCGCTCGGCCATGGCCGCGGCGTTGACGTGCCTGGCCACCACGGCCTGGATGTCCTTGGGCAGCTTTTCCCAGGCCCGCCGGTTGCCCAGGAACCAGAAGCCGTCCCACATGTGGTTGGTCATCGAGCAGTACTTCTGCACCTCGTACAGCTTGGCGGTCTGGATGATGGCCAGCGGGTTTTCCTGCGCGTCGACGATCTTGGTCTGCAGCGAGGAATAGACCTCGTTGAAGTTGATGCTGGCCGGCGCGGCGCCCAGCGCCTTGAACATGGACGTCCACAGCGGGCTGACCGGCACGCGGATCTTCATGTCGCGGAAATCGTCGGGACCGTTGATGGGCTTGCTGCTGGTCGTGACCTGGCGGAATCCGTTGTCCCAGATCTTGTCCATCACCACCAGGCCCTTGCCCTCGATCTCCGAGCGGATGAATGCGCCGAGATCGCCGTCCATGCCCTTCCAGACCGTGCCGTAGTCGGGGAAGGCAAAACCGATGCCGCTGATCGAGGCCGCGGGCACCAGCGTGGAGAGAATCAGGCCCGACAGGGTGAAGAACTCGACCGCGCCCGCGCGCAACTGGCTCAGGGTGTCGGTGTCGGAGCCGAGCTGGCTGCTGGGGAAGACGGCGAGCTCGAAGCGGCCGTTGGTGTCGCGCGCGATATTGGCCGCGGCCTCGTTGGCGCGCAGGTTCATCGGGTGCGTGGGCGGCAGGTTGTTGGCGTACTTGTAGCGGAATTCGGGGGCCGCCAAAGTACGTTGGAAGGGGGCGAGCGCCAAAATGGCACCGCCGCCCGCCATGAGCTTGCGTCGAGTCGGGTTCATGCTGTCTCCTGGTGTATTGCCCTCTGGGTTTATTCCCTATGCGCGGGCTGTTTTGAATGCATGATATGCCTGCGATTGGCGCCGCAGGGTGGTCTACATGGTAGACCTATGAATCGGCTCTTGAAGCTATTCAAACATATCGTTTATTCTGTGTAAAGCCTTTCTGATTTCGTCTATTTCGAACCAGAAAGAATCACAGAAAGAATCATCCATGGTCTACACAATGGACCATTTGGCGGACGCCGAGGAAGGCTGCATGTCTGGTGGAACGGCCCGGGTTGCAGGGGCACAGGCTATCTCGCGGGCCATGCGCGTGCTGCGCGCCGTGGCGCGCATGCGTGGCGAGGGCGCGGGCCTCTTGGCGCTCACGCGCGACGCGGGCATGAGCAAGCCCACGGTGCATCGATTGCTGGCCGCGCTCATGGCCGAGGGCATGGTCGAGCAGGACCCGGATACGCGCAAATACTTCCTGGGTCCCGAATGCCACGTGCTGGGCAATCTGGCGGGCGAGCGCCACGGCATGAACCATGCCGCGGCCGACGTCGTGGCCCGCCTGGCGCGCCAGTGCGGCGATTCGGCCTTCTTTTCGCTGCGCAGCGACGTGTTCGCCGTCTGCATGCTGCGCGAGGAGGGCGACTATCCGCTCAAGACGTACGTGCTCATGCCGGGCGACCGGCACCCGCTGGGGGTGGGCGCGGGCAGCCTGGCCATTCTGTCGGCCTTGTCCGACGACGAGGTCGAAGAATGCCTGCGGGCCAACGCGGCCTTGCTCGAGGAGCGGTATCCCAATTATTCACCCGGCTTCCTGCGCGAGCAGGTGGCCGAGTCGCGTGAGCGCGGCTATGCGGTCAATCGCGGCCGCGTCGTCGCGGGTTCGTGGGGGCTGGGCGTGCCATTGCGCGACGCCGCCGGCCGCGTGCTGGGCGCGCTGAGCATCGCGGCGGTCGAAAGCCGCCTCGATGCCGAGCGCCAGCCGCAGCTGGCCCGTCTGCTGTGGCGCGAGGCCCAGCGCCTGCAAGACATGGATTCCAAAACAACCACCAGGAGACAAACATGTCCAAGCGAGCAGTCATCGTGGGATGGTCCCACATTCCTTTCGGCAAACTCGTCGAGCCAGACACTGAAAGCCTGATGGCCCGCGTGTCGGGCGCGGCGCTCGACCATGCCGGCGTGCCGCGCGAGGCGGTCGACGGCATTTACGTCGGCGTGTTCAACAACGGTTTCGACAAGCAGGACTTCCAGGGCGCGCTGGTGGCGCTGTCCGAGCCCGCGCTGGCCTACACGCCGGCCACCCGGTTGGAGAACGCCTGCGCCACGGGCTCGGCGGCCATCCATGCCGCCATGGACTTCATCGAGGCCGGGCGCGGCCGCATCGCCCTGGTGGTCGGCGCCGAGAAAATGACCTCGCAGCCCAATCCGGTGATCGGCGACATCCTGCTCAACGCCAGCTACCGCAAGGAAGAGGCGAATGTCGAGGGCGGCTTCGCCGGCGTGTTCGCCCAGATCGCCCGCGCCTATTTCGCGCGCTACGGCGATCGCAGCGAGGAGCTGGCCCGCATCGCCGCCAAGAACCACAAGAACGGGGTGGACAATCCCTATGCGCAGATCCGCAAGGACCTGGGCTTCGACTTCTGCAACGAGGTGTCGGACAAGAACCCCTATGTGGCCGCGCCCCTGCGCCGCACGGATTGCTCGCTGGTGTCCGACGGCGCCGCGGCCTTGGTGCTGGCCGACGAGGACACGGCCCGGGGCCTGGCGCGCGCCGTGGGCTTTCGGGCGCGCCGCCATGCCAACGACATCATGCCGCTGTCGCGGCGCGACGCCACTTCCTTCGAGGGCGCGCGGCGCGCCTGGCGGCAAGCCCTGGACGATGCCAGGATCGATCTGCATGACCTGAGCCTGGTCGAAACGCACGACTGCTTCACCATCGCCGAGCTGCTCGAGTACGAGGCCATGGGCCTGGCCGCGCCGGGCGAGGGCTACAAAGTGGTGCGCGAGGGCATCACCGAGAAGACCGGCCGCCTGCCCGTGAACGTGTCGGGCGGGCTCAAGGCCAAGGGGCATCCCATCGGCGCGACGGGCGTGTCCATGCACGTGCTGGCCTGCATGCAGCTGATGGGCGAGGCCGGCGCCATGCAGGTGCCCGGCGCCAGGCTGGCGGGCGTGTTCAATATGGGCGGCGCGGCGGTGGCCAACTACGTCAGCATCCTGGAGCGCCGCAAATGAGCCCGGCCGTGGCTCGGCAAGCGCCGCTGGGCGGCGTGGCCCCGGTATCGCAGCGGGTGATGAACCTGGCCACTTTCCTGTCGCAGTCCGCGCGCCGCCTGCCCGAGCGGCCCGCGCTGGCATGCGGCGATACCGTCGTGACCTGGCGCGAACTGGACCGGCGCGCCGCCGCGCTGGCGCGCGCCTTGTCCGAACAGGGCATCGGCAAGGGCGACCGCGTGCTCATGCACTCGCGCAACAATCTCGAGCTGGTCGAGATCATGTTCGCGGTGTTCCGGCTGGGGGCGGTATGGGTGCCCACCAACTTTCGCATCGCGCCCGACGAGGCGGCCTACCTGGCCGAGGCCTCGGGCGCATCGGCCTTTTTCTGCCAGGGCGAGTTTGCCGAGCATGTGCGCGCCGTGGTCGAGGCGGTGCCTGGCCTGCGCTTGCTGGTGCGCATCGGGCCGGGCGATTTCGGCCAGGCCGAGGTGGCCGAACTGCGCAACCGCTATCTCGACCAGCCCTTGCCGCCGGCCGATGTGACGCGCGACGACCCGTGCTGGTTCTTCTTCACCTCGGGCACGACGGGGCGGCCCAAGGCCGCCGTGCTCACGCACGGCCAGATGGCCTTTGTGGTCACCAGCCATTTGTGCGACTTGATGCCCGGCACCACCGACGCCGATGCGAGCCTGGTGGTGGCGCCGCTTTCGCACGGGGCCGGCATCCATCTGCTGACGCAGGTGGCGCACGGGGCGGCGAGCATCCTGCCCGAAGGCAACCGGTTCGATCCCGACGACATCTGGCGCCTGGTGCAGCAGTGGCGGGTCAGCAATATGTTCACGGTGCCCACCATCGTCAAGATGCTGGTGGAGCATCCGTCGGTCGACGCGTGGGACCACGCCAGCCTGCGCTATGTGATCTATGCGGGCGCGCCCATGTACCGCGAAGACCAGAAGCGGGCCCTGAACAAGCTGGGCAAGGTGCTGGTGCAGTACTTCGGGCTGGGCGAGGTGACGGGCAATATCACCGTGTTTCCGCCGCACCTGCACGAGGCCGAGGACGGCCCCGCGGCGCGCATCGGCACCTGCGGTTTCGAACGCACGGGCATGCAGGTCTCGATACAGGATGCCGCAGGCCGCGAGGTCGAGCCGGGCGTCACGGGAGAGGTGTGCGTATGCGGCCCGGCCGTGTTCGCCGGCTACTACGACAACCCACAGGCCAATGCCAAGTCGTTTCGCAACGGCTGGTTCCGCACCGGCGACCTGGGCCACATGGATGCGCAAGGGTATGTCTACATCACCGGGCGCGAGTCCGATATGTACATATCGGGCGGCTCCAACATCTACCCGCGCGAGATCGAGGAAAAGACCCTGGCGCATCCGGCCGTCGCCGAAGTGGCCGTGCTGGGCGTGCCCGATCCGGTATGGGGCGAGGTGGGCGTGATGGTCTGCGTGCTGCGCGAAGGCCAGCAGCTCGAAGAGCCTGCGCTGCAGGGCTGGCTGGAAGGCAATCTGGCCCGCTACAAATTGCCGCGGCGCATTTTCTTCTGGGACGCCTTGCCGCGTTCGGGCTACGGCAAGATCACCAAGAAGATGGTGCGCGAAGAACTGGCCGCGCGCGGATGCCTGCCCTTGCAGGCACAGGCCGCGAGCACCGCAGGCGCCTGATTTCAGGCCAGGCAAGTCCCGGCGACACGGCACGCAGAGGCCGTGCGCCGGCAAAACAGAGGAGACAAACCATGCAAGCCAAGCAGGAAGTCGTACTGGTGACAGGCGGCGTATCGGGTATCGGGCTGGCCGTGACGCGCGGCCTGGTCGACGAAGGGTGGAAAGTGCTGGCGGCCGACATCTCGCAGGAGACGCTGGCCGCCGCGGCCAAGGCGCTGCCGGCGGACCGCGTGCGCTGTGTGCGGATGGACGTGTGCGACGAACAGCAGGTCGGCGAGGTGTTGAAGGCCCACGAGGCCTTCGGACCGCTGGCCGGCCTGGTCAATTCGGCCGGCACCGGCCGCGACGTGTCCTTCTTCGACACCGACGCCGAGCTCATGCGCAGCATGCTCGAGGTCAATCTGGTCGGCACCTTCAATGTGGCCAAGCAGGCGGCCCTGCGCATGCGCGAGCGCCGGCAGGGCTCCATCGTCAACATCGCGTCGGTGTCGGGCATACGCGGCAATATGGGCCGCACCGCCTACGGCGCGTCCAAGGGCGGCGTCATCACCATGACGCGCGTCATGGCTGTGGAGCTGGCCGAGCATGGCATCCGCGTCAACGTCGTGGCGCCGGGTCCGGTGGAGACGCCGCTGGTGGCCCAGATGCATACCTCGGCCGCGCGCGAGTCCTGGCTGCGCGTGGTGCCGCAGCGGCGCTATGCCCAGCCCGAGGAATTGAGCGGCACCATAGGCTGGCTGATGGACGAGGCCCGCGCCAGTTATGTAACAGGACAGGTGATCTGTGTTGACGGCGGCTTTACCGCCGGCGGTATGCTGAGCCAAAGCTATTAAAAGCAGTCCCACCCCGGCAGCCGGCCTACCCGTGCCGACTCGCCGGTTCGCCATAAGCGAGGAGACACATCATGCAAGACCATGCAAAAGGGGGCGGCCTGCCGCGCCCCAGGGCCTGGACGCATCCCGGGCCGGTACAGGCGCAGCGCATTACCCGCTGCGGCGCGGCGCGAGGGCGCCATCTCCGCATCGCGCTGCCGCCGGGCGCAAGCCTGTTCGACGGCCTGGTGCAGCCGCTGGCGGCGCTGGGCATACGCAATGCCGCGATCAATATCCTGGGCGGTGAATTCGAGCAACTGGTCTTCTGCGTGGCGCCGCCCGATCCGACCGGGCGCGTGGCCGTGGCCTATACCGATCCCATCGATGCGGGCCGGGCCTATCTGCTGGGAGCCAATGCCACCCTGGGCAGCAACGAGGCCGGGCAGCCCATGGTGCACTGCCACGGCGGGCTGCGCGACGCGGCGGGGCAATTGCTCGGCGGGCATCTGCTGCCGCAGGCCTGCATGGTCGGCCGGCAGGAACTGATCGCGTTTGCCGTGTCCCTGGAAGGGTTCGCCGTGCAGGTCGGCTACGACCCGGAGACCATGATTTCCCTGTTCCAGCCGGTGGCGCTGGCAGGCGCGCCGGATCGCGCCGAGTCGTCCATGGAGGCCGTGCAATGAACCACACCATCGAAAGCGGCAAGACCGGCCGCGTGGCTTACGCGCGGGTGGCGCCCAACGAGGATCTGGTCGGCGCCGTGGAGAAGTTCTGCGCGGCGGAAGGCTTTCGCCATGCCTTCGTGCGCGGCTCGCTGGGCAGCCTGATCGATGCCTGCCTGGCCGGCCCGAACGGCACGGTGCAGCAGATCGCCGGCCCGGCTGTCGAGATACTGAGCATGGGGGGCGAGGTGCGCCCGGGAGCCGACGGCGACCTGGTTGCGGCGCTATCGGGCGTGGTGGCCGACCCGCAGGGCAGGCTCTACGGCGGGCCGTTCGTGGCGGGGCACAACCCGGTGCTGATGACCTTCGAGCTCACGCTGGAAGAGTGGGTGCCGGATAGCGGGGTTTAGCCAGGCGATCTTGCTCTCTTCCCAGGGGAGTATCGTCAAGGCCATGCAGGCCCGCGCTTGAGCGATGCCTGCTTGCCGGGAGGGGTATTCATCCCATTGACGGGTTCCGCCGTGTAAGCTCGCCCTCCCTTTAAGCTGCAATAAAAGGAGACTCCCATGCGAGAAGCAAAGACCCTGAAACCCTGGTTGAAAACCGCCGCCTTCGCCGGCGGCCTGCTTGCCATCGCGCTGAGCGGCGCGCAGGCGGCCGAGCTGCACGTGATGACTTCCGGCGGATTCACCGCCGCGTACAACCAGCTCGGCCCACGCTTTGCCCAGGCCACGGGCAATACGCTCGACACTATCCTCGGCCCGTCGATGGGCCAAGCGCCCCAGGCGATTCCCAACCGGCTCGCCAACGGCGAACCCGGCGACGTGGTCATCATGGTCGGCTATGCGCTCGACGACCTGATCAAGCAGGGCAAGGTCATACCCGACTCGCGCGTCGAACTGGCCGATTCCGCCATCGGCATGGTGGTGCGCGAAGGCCAGCCCAAGCCGGACATCGGCTCGGTCAAGGCGTTCCGCCAGACCCTGCTCAAGGCCAAGTCCATCGCCTATTCCGACAGCGCGAGCGGCGTCTACATCGAACGCGAGATGTTCAAGAAGCTCGGCGTCGAAAGCCAGGTCAAGTCCAAGGCCAAGATGGTCGAGCGCATCCCGGTCGCCGGCGAAGTGGCCAAGGGCACCTACCAGCTCGGCTTCCAGCAGGTCAGCGAGCTGTTGCCGATCAAGGGCGTGACCTTCGTCGGCAAGATCCCGGCCTCCGTTCAGTCGATCACGCGCTATGCGGCCGGCATCCCGGTCAATGCGCCGCATCCGCAAGAAGCGAAGGCCTTGCTCCAGTATCTCGCCTCGCCCGAGGCCCGCCCTGTCGTGCAAGCAACCGGCCTGGATCCGGTCATCGCGAAGTAAGCGGTTCGGCCGCGCCCGAGTTGCGCATGCACAGGTCGACGGCTTCGAAGAACGAGGCGATCAGCCGGCTTTCCCGCCGCTCGCGCAGGCAGCAGGCGTGGATGTGCGTCGAGACGACGTCGCCTTCGATGCGCAACGGCCACAGCCGCGGGTCCGGCACGTATTCCGACATCGAGACCGTGCCCACGCCCAGCCCGCGCGCGACCGATTCCCGCAGGGCTTCGCGGCTGCCGATCTCCATGGCGACCTGCACGGTCACGCCGTGTTCCAGCAGGGCGTCCTCGAGCGCCTTGCGCGTGGTGGAGCCGGGTTCGCGCATCAGCAGCGGCTCGTTGGTCAGTTCCGGCAGGGCGATGGATTTCCGGCCCGCGAAACGATGGTTCTTGTGCACGAAGGCGATCACCGGATAGCGCGCATAGGGCTGCATGTAATAGCGTTCGTCCGGCAGCCAGCTGGCCAGCACCCCCACGTCGCAAAGGTATTTGTCGAGCTCGTCCAGCACGACCTCCGAGTTGCCGAGCGCCACCGACAGCTTGATGCCCGGATAGAGCTCGTGGTAGGCCTCGATCATCTCGGTGACGTGGTAGGGGCCGACCGCGCCGATCTTCAGGAAACCCCGGCGCAGCGCGCCGCTGTCGTCCAGCAGCGCGGTCATGTCGCTTTCGAGCGTGACCATGCGGCGCGCGAGCGGCAGCAGTCCCAGGCCCAGCGCCGAGAGCTCGACGCGCCGGCTGCGCCGGTGGAAGAGCTCGCCGCCGTACTCGCGCTCGATCGACTGGATCTGCGAACTGAGGGTGCTGTGACTGGTGCCGAGCGCGCGCGCGGCGGCGGTGAAGCCGTTGTACTGCGCGACGGCGACGAAGGCGCGGATCTGGCTGAGCGTCATGTGGGCCTGCGCCGGGCGAGGCTCGGCAGGGTGATGAAGGCGAAGTCTTCATTGTCGAATCGGCATGTGACCATCGCATTTCCGGCCCGCGCCCGGTCTGCGCCGGGGCGCGGGCCGGGATTCAGACGCCCATGGCCGGGTCGCTGACGCTGTCCTTGCCCGTTTCGAGCCGGCCGGCGAAGCGCCGCACGAAGCCCGCGCCGTCGCTCAGCGTGAAGTCATACCAGCCCTGCGAGTCGGCCAGGCTCCAGGAGGGCTCCACTTGCATGCCGGGGTTGACGGTATAGGTCCAGGGGCCGTCGGTGCGGTAGGCGTTGGCGGAGATGGTGAGCGTGGCTGGCGAATTGCCCAGGTTCATGACCGTCAGGTAGACCGCGGTGTTGGCGTGGTAGTAGCAGACGCGCACCTCCGGGCTGGCGCCGTTGCCCGGCCCGGCCGTGCTGCCCTCGAACAGCCGGTGGTAGCCGTTGGGGCCGAGCACCCAGAGGCTGTACTTGCCCGTGTTGGGAGAGGCGTTGGCGGCGGGGTTCCACGAATCGAACGATTCCTTGCCGGCCTCGACCGTGTAGCGGCGCGGGATCGCCGCGAGGTTGTAGCGGTCGTAGACGTGGAATACGGCCCCCTGCGTGCCGGTATTGGAGCAGGTCAGCCAGACCAGCCCGGTGCTCGCGTCCACGTTGGCGCTGGTGTGCAACTGATAGGGCAGCGCGCGCGAGGGCCGGACCGCCAGGGGCTGCTGCGGCAGGGGGGTCGCGCCGGCGAGGGTCGCGGCGGGCGTGGCGGTTCCGCTGGCGGTCTGCGTGGTGAAGAATGCGTTGGCCTGCGCCAGGGTCGGCGCATTGACCAGCGCGGGCAGGGCGTTGTCGGGGTTCTTGAAGTCGAAGCAGTTGGTCATGTCGCCGAACACGGCGCGGCGCCAGGGGCTGATATTGGACTCCTGGATGCCGAAGCGCTGTTCCAGGAAGCGCAGCGTCGAGGTGTGGTCGAAGGTCTGCGAGTTGACCCAGCCGCCCACGCTCCAGGGCGAGATCACCAGCATGGGCACGCGCACGCAGGGGCCGAAGGGCCGGCCGTCGATGGCGGGCGGGGTGGCCGCCGCCGACTCGATCGGCGGCACGGACTTGGTGTAGTACTCGTTGGACACGTCCACGGTGGACTTGCCCGCGTAGCTGCCGTCGCCGTTGGGCGAGGGCGGGCACGGCGGCGGCACGTGGTCGAAGAAGGCGTCGTTCTCGTCATAGTTGACCAGCAGCACCGTCTTGCTCCAGATGTCCGGGTTGGCGGTCAGCGCATTGAGGACGGTCTCTATCCAATAGGCGCCCTCGTCCGGGATGGAGCTGCCGGGATGTTCGCTTTGCTTGGCAGGAGCCACGATCCAGCTGACCTGCGGCAATTGGCCGGCGTTGATGTCGTCGATGAATGCCTGCAGGTAGTCGCCCTGTCCGCCCGGGCCCGTGGTGGGCAGCGTATTGCCCACGCCCTTGATGAGCGGCGAGATGGCCTCCAGCGTGGCCGAGTAGGGCGTGCTGACCGGGTAGCCTTGCGCGTTCGCGGCTTCGATGCCTGCGCGGTAGCTGGCGAAGGGAGCCAGCTGGTTGTTGTTGCTATTGTCGTTGTAGCGCTGGTAGACCTTCCAGCTGATGCCGGCGGCCTGCAGGCGCTCGGGGTAGGTGGTCCAGGTCAGGCCGATGGCGGAGGGACCGATCGTGTTGCCCGAGACGGTGTAGCCGATACCGTCGTTGTTGATCAGGTTGTAGTTGCTCACGCTGGAGCCATTGGTGCCGCTCCACATATAGGCCCGGTTCGGGAAGGTGCCGCAGTGCTGCGAGGTGTAGTAGGCGTCGCAGAGGGTGAAGGCCTTGGCCAGGGCCCAGTGGTAGGACAGGTCGGACTCCAGCAAATAGCCCATCGAGGCGTCCAGGCTCTTGGCGTTGGGCCAGGACGCCATGCGGCCCTGGTCCCAGGCATTTTGCTGGTCGGACCAGGAGTGCGCCCCGCCGACGTTGGCGCCATTGCTGTTGGCGGCCGTGGGGTTCAGGTAGAAGGGTTGCAGGACCCGGCTGGACGTCGCGTTCTGGTACCACACCGGCTTGCCCGAGGCCATGGGGATGGTGAAGCGGTCGCTGTAGCCGCGCACGCCCGGCAGCATGCCGAAATAATGGTCGAAGGAACGGTTCTCCTGCATGAAGATGACGACGTGCTCGATGTCCTGGATGGTGCCGGTCCGGTTGTTCGCGGGAATGGCGAGCGCCCGCTGGATGGAGGGCGGGAAGGCGCCCAGTCCGGCGCTGGCCGCGGCGGCGCGCAGGAAGTTGCGGCGATTGATTTTGATCATGGTGTAGGCGGTAGGAGACGTGGATTCGAGGCGCTGGCGTCGGCCCGCGGCGTCAGGGCGCGCAGTCGAGCTGCGAGTTCTGGCAGGTCGGGCAGGCGCCCGAGTCCGTGCCCGGGGTGGCGGGCGGCTTGACGATCGGCGTCTGGTCGGGCGGCTGCGGCGCGGTGTTGTCGTCGCCGCCGCAGCCCGAGAGCAGGGCCGCGGTGCAGAGGGCGGCCGCGGCGAGCCGCAGGAAGGCAGTCGTTTTCATGGCTGTGCCGCTCCTTAGTTGCCGACCAGCGTGGACAGTGCCTGCCTGGACTGGTAGAGCGACTGCACCTCGTTGGCGGTCAGCACGCGGTTCCATATGGCCAGGTCGGCGAAGGCGGTCTGGTAGGTGGTGTCGAGAGGCTTGTTGCCGGCGGTCAGCTGTTCCGTGTAGTACTGGCCCGAGCCGTCGGTGGCGAGGCCCCAGCCCATATAGGCGCCGCTATAGGTCGTCGCGCCGCTGGTGACGGTGATGGGACCGCCCGGCGCGTTGTAGAGCCTGGACAGGGGCGTCAGCGCGCTCGTCGAGGTGGTGGCGCTGCGCAGGCCGAAGACGGGATCCCAGACATAGGTGTAGAGCGCGTTGTTCGGGCCGTCGAATGCCTCGGCCACGTAGACCCATTGCTGGTTGCTGAAGGACGCCGCGGGATCCACGCGGTGGCTGCCGTCGCCCATGTTGAAGTGGATGGTGCAGCCTATGCCGGAGGCGCCGTTGTTGTAGATGGCGATCGCGACGCCCGGGTTGGCGCCGGAGGCGAAGTTCTTGTTGGAGAACAAGGGATAGTCGCCCCGGGTAATGCACATGTTCTGCGGAACCTTGAACCAGAAGCCGACGGTGTAGGACGGCGCCGCGGTGTTGGTGATGTCCTGGCTCGCCGAATTGAAGGTGAGCATATAGGCTTCGTAGTTGCCGGCGTCGCGTTGGTTTTCGTCGATCAGCAAGCCGTAGCCGCTGTCGAACGGGCCGGCGACGGGGGTGCCGGTCGTTGCGGGCTGGTCGGCCCGGGTGGGGCCCAGGGTGGTGTTGCCCAGCTTGTCCTGGGGCGGCAGGCTGTTGCTGAAGGGGTAGTAGGCCAGCAGCCCGTTGGACAGCGTCGTCGCGAGCGGGATGAACGCGGTTTCCGGCGTGAGCGTGGCGCGCAAGGCCGTGCCCGCGCCCGCCTGCACGGTGTAGTTCAACTGCTGGTTGCCGGCCGTCGCCAGGTATTGCCCGAGGCCGGTGTCGGTGTAGGTGGTGGTGCCCGCGGGCAGGGTGGCGAGCTGTTGGCCGTTGCGCAGCACGGCGATATCTCCGCTGGGCGGCGCTTGCCAGGTCAGCGCGGCGCTGGTGGTGGCGGTGTTGAACGCGACATTGATGTTGGCAGCCGGCAGGTCGCCGATCAGTTCGCCGCCGTCCATGGCGTAGCTGGCCGCGTCGGGCATGGCGTGCAGCCAGGCGAGCAGCGTGGGCGTGATGTCGGCGATGCTGGCGTAGGAATACAGGTTGTTGAGCGTCGACGGCACGGCCGCCACGCCGGCAGGGTCGTTGCCGGCCTGGTTGAGCCCGATGAAGGTGGTCGATTCCGCCAGCAGCGGCAGGCCGTCGGCGTTGCCGGCCGCGTTCAGGCCGTAGCCCGCGGTCAGCGCGACCAGCCAGCGGCCGCTGCTTTTCGCGGTTTCGGCCAGCAGCGCGCCGACGTTCGTGTCGAGCTGCTTGAGCGTGGCTGCGTATTGCGGGGAGCCGAGCCCGAAGTTGAATGCCGCGTCGGCGGCGGAATGGTATTGCGCGACCACGGCCGCGTAGCTGCCGTCGATCAGCGCGGCGGCCTGGCTCGTCACGCAGTCGTCGGCGGTGCTGCTCGTCGAGCAATCGTCGAGCGCATCCAGCGAGCCCGTGCTTTTTTGCGGCGCGAGCAGCGCGGCCAGTCCCGGCGAGGCGACGGCCACGCCGTTCAGGCCGGCATTGGCCGTCTTGATCCTGTCGAACAGCGAACTCGCGCGCAGGACCTGCCCGGCGGCGTCCGAGGACACCATGTGGCGATTGGCCCAGGTTCCGGTGAGGAGAGTCGCCCAACCTGGCGTGGCCAGGTTGGCCTGCTGCGTCAGCGCGCCCGACACGCCGCCGCTGTAGGCCACCTGGATCTGCAGCGTGGCGAGATTGGGCAGGGAACCGTTGGCAATGCCGGTCTGCACGGCGCTGTAGGTGGCGCCGTCGAGTTCGATGAGCAGCGTGTGGCCGGCACCCGTGCCCGTGCCGGCGGTTTGCGCGGTGGAAGGCTGGGAAGCGGACGACGGCGCGTTGCCGTTATCGCCGCCGCAGCCGGCCAGCGCGGCGCCGAGCGCCACCGCCAGCGCACAGGCGCGCATCAGGCTCGCCGCGCCGCGGGCGGGATGTGTCGGTCTGCCGGTTTGCCGGTCTTGCATGGCGGGCCTGGCGCAAGCGGGGTCTTTCGGGATGGTCATGGTGTTCCTGCGTGAAATGAGGAGTCTGCCGGTGGGCTGCCCATGCGTGCCTGGCTGGGCGAAGGCGTAAGGGCAATGTAAAGACGCAGCGAGACATGCCCGTGACGAAAGCCCGGGAGATTTCCGCAAGTTCTGTTGATGTTTTCGTCAGACGGGGGCCCGCCGAGCGGCGGGCCCTCGCGGCCGGGCTAGGCGCCGGCCGCGGCTTGCTGCGGCGCCATGCGCGCGCCGTTGGCCGCGTACCACTCGGCGAATTGCGCCGAAGGCATGGGCCGGGCAAAGAGATAGCCCTGGATGAACATCACGCCGCGCGCGGCCAGGTAATCGAACTGCGTCGGCGAGTCCACGCCTTCGGCGACAAGCTGCACGTCCAGGCTGTGGCCGAGCTGGATGATGGCATCCAGCGTCACGGTGGTGTCTTGCGCGGCATCGATCGTCAGCACGAAGCTGCGGTCGATTTTCAGCAGGTCGAGAGGGAGCTTGGCCAGGTAGCTCAATGCCGAATAGCCGGTGCCGAAATCATCGATGGCAAGGCGTATTTTTTGCCGGCGCAGGTCTTCCAGCGTGCGCCAGGTCTGCTCCGTGCTGTT
>DASWPO010000364.1:0-12579 GCA_036404015.1 Bordetella sp.
AATCAGCAGAATGTTCGGCGCGCGGCGCAGCAGCCACGCCAGCGCGAGCTGCATGGGCGTCGCGCCCACGGACGCCGCGATCCGGTTCAATTCGCCCGACTGGATGGGCGTGAACCCGCCCAGCGGGAAAAACGGCACGTAGGCAATGCCCTGCTCGGCGAGCGCATCGATCAGCGCGTCATCGTCGCGATGCACGAGGTTGTAGTGATTCTGCACGCAGGCGATTTCGGCGATGCCCTGCGCCTCCTCGACCTGCGCGGCGCTCGCATTGCTCAGGCCGATGTGGCGCACCAGGCCGCGCTGCTGCAGTGCCGCCAGCGCCTCGACCTGCCGCGCGATCGAGCCCTCGGACGGCACATGGATATTGCCCATGATGCGCATGTTCACGACATCGAGCGCATCCAGCCCCAGGTTGCGCAGATTGTCGTGCACCCCGCGTTCGATGTCCGCGGGTTCCTGGGCCGCAAGCCACGCGGCATCGTCGCCGCGCACGGCCCCGACCTTGGTGACGATGAGCAGATCGCCGGGATACGGGTGCAGCGCCTCCTTGATGAGGCGGTTGGTGATGTGCGGCCCGTAGAAGTCGCTGGTATCGATGTGATTCACGCCGGCGGCCAGCGCCTCGCGCAGCACGGCGACGGCCGCGGCGGGATCCTTGGGCGGCCCGAAGACGCCCGGGCCGGCGAGCTGCATGGCGCCGTAGCCCATGCGATTGACCTGGCGGCCGGCGAACGGATAGGTGCCGGCGAAAGTGGAATTGGACATGTCGCGCTCCTGATTGATGACAGCGACCAGTATGGCCAGAACCTCTTTGTTTGATAATCTACCCAAATCCAAACAGGTCGTTCGAAATTTCGAACAATATTCCCATGGACATGAGTGATCTCGCCGCCTTCGTCTCGGTCGCCCAGGCCGGCGGTTTTCGCGATGCGGCGCGCGTGGGCGGCGTCTCGGCCTCGAGCCTGAGCACGGCCGTGCAGCGGCTCGAGGCCAAGCTCGGGATGCGCCTGCTCAACCGCACGACGCGCAGCGTCGCCCCGACCGAGGCCGGCCGGCGCCTGCTGGAGCAGCTTGCGCCGCTCTTTGGCGAAATCGAAGCGGCGCTCGACGTGCTGAACGGTTTTCGCGACAGGCCGGTCGGCACGCTGCGGCTCAATGTCCCGGCCGGCGTCTCCCACACCCTCCTGCCCCCCATCCTGTCCGGGTTCCTGAAGGCCTATCCCGAGATCCAGGTCGAGGTCGTCGTCGAGGACGGCTTCGTCAACCTGCTCGAAATCGGCTGCGATGCGGGCATCCGCTACGACGAGCGCCTCGAGCAGGACATGATCGCCGTGCCGATCGGGCCGCGCGTCCAGCGTTTCGCGACAGCCGCCGCGCCCGCCTATCTCGACGCGCGCGGACGCCCCGGCCATCCTCGCGACCTGCTAGGGCATGCCTGCCTGCGCGGCCAGTTCGCGGGCGGCGTGACGCCGCTCTGGCATTTCGAGCGCGACGGGGAAGTGATGCACATCGATCCGCCGCCCGGGCCCTTGCTGGTGCGCCCCGGCGTCGCGATCACGCTCATGGTCCGCGCCGCGATCGACGGGCTGGGCATCATCCATCTTTGGGAAGACATGCTGCGCCCGCAGCTGGACAGCGGCCTGCTGGCGCCGCTGCTCGAACCCTGGTGGCAACGCTTCCCGGGGCCCTTTCTCTACTACCCCGGGCGCAGGCACCTGCCCGCGCCGCTACGGGCATTTGTCGACTTCCTGAAGACCCCGGCGCCGGCGCCGCGCGCGGCGCCTGACGGCTGAGGGCGCTTATTTCCTGAATCGAGCCGGAAAGCGATCCACCCAGGGCGCGGCGCGCTCGATCTCGGCCGACAGGCGCAGCACCAGGTCGTCGCGGCCGAACTGGCCCATGACCTGCACGCCGACCGGCACGCCATCCTGGGTCCAGTGCACCGGCATGCTGGCGGCCGGCTGGCCGGACACGTTCATCACCGCCGAAAACACCGCGTAGCGGGCGATTTTCTCGCGGAAGTCGGTGAACTTGCCCTGCATGGCCAGGTAGCCCAGCGGCACCGGCAGCTGCGCCAGCATGGGCGAAAGAATCAGGTCGTACTGGTCGATGTCGAGCTGCAGCGCGCGGCCCGCCTGGTGAAAGCAATTGATCGCATCGATGTACTGCTCGGCCGTGAGCGTCTTGCCCATTTCGTAGCCGTCCATCAGCGCCGGCTCCAGGTCGTCATCGCGCAGGGCGCGCTTGAGCGCGGCCAGCTTGGCATGCACCGAGGACACGATGTTCGAGGCCAGCACATTGATGTGGCTGTTCACGACGCGCCAGTAGTCCAGCGCCGGCGGCGCCGCCTCGACCACCTCGTGGCCCAGGTCGCGGCACAGCTGGGCCGTGAACCGCACGCCTTCCAGGCATTCCGGCGCAATGGGAATGCCGTCCCAGGCCGTCGTCCAGACGCCGATGCGCAGCGGCTTGCGCCTGGCCTCGCCGACCGACGCCAGGAAAGGCTGGGCCGGATCGGCGCTGTCGTAGGGCGCGCCGGCTTCCCGGCCGCAGATCGCATCCATGGCCGCCGCCGTGTCGCGCACCGTGCGCGACAGCACGCCGTCGGTGCCCATGCCGCCCCAGATCTCGCCCTTGGTGGGGCCGGTGGGCACGCGCCCGCGCGTGGCCTTGAAGCCATACACCCCGCAGCACGCGGCCGGGATGCGGATCGAGCCGCCGCCGTCGCTGCCATGGGCCACCGGCACGATGCGCGAGGCCACGGCCACGGCCGCCCCGCCGCTGGAGCCGCCTGTCGAACGCGCGGCGTCCCAGGGGTTGATCGTGACCGCGCCATTGGCCACCGCCTCGGTGGTGGGCGCCATGCAGAACTCCGGCACCGAGGTCCGCGCGAAGGGGATCAGGCCGGCGGCCTCGAAGCGCTGCGTCAGCGTGGCATCGAAGGTAAAGGAAGTATCGGTGAACAGGCGCGAACCCAGGCTCATGGGCAGGCGCTTGGAAGCCAGGCTCGAGTCCTTCAGCAGGAAGGGAATGCCCTGGAACGCGCCGGCGTGCTGCCATTGCCTGGCCCATTGCAGCGCGTCGTCATAACGCTCGTAGCGGATGGCATTGAGCTCGACGCCGCGCGTGCGCGACAGGGCGATGGCGTGCTCCATCAGCTGCGTCGACGAGACCTCCTTCTTTTTCAGCAGCGCCGCCAGCGCCAGGCCGTCCAGTTCCTGGTATTCGGTTTCAGTCATCAGTCTTCCTTTCTAGGTGATCTCGTTATCAGCGATGCGAGTTCCACAGGCTCAAGGCGCGGGCCGCTTCGAGCGCCAGCGGGCTGAAGCGCTTGCAGAATTCATCGGAGGCCCATTCGCCCAACGAGCCCGCGATGTGGATGGCGCCCACGGGCGTGCCGTTATGGTCGCGGATGACCGCCGCCAGGGCCACTTCGCCCAGCAGCGTCTCTTCTTCCTGGACGGAATAGCCGTCGCGGCGGGCATCGCGCACTTTCTCCCAGATCTGCTCGGGGTGAATCCGGGTCTTGGGCGTGATCATCGTGAGTTCGGAGTCCGCGATAATCTGCTCGACGACCTCATCGGGCAGCACGGCCATGCAGGCCCGCCCGCCGGTGGCGACGCAGGTCGGCATGCGCCGCCCCGCCAGCGTGGCGTAGAAGAGCTCGCGCTTGCTCTGGGTCCGCACGGCATACACCACGGTCAGGTTGTCGTGCTCGGCGTCGAACAGGCTCAAATCCACGCGCTCGCCCGTGGTCTTGCGCAGGTCGTTGAGGATGGGCACGGCTTTTTCGATCAGGGGATTGGAGCGCAGGTAATCGAAGGCCCGGTCCAGCAGCAGCCTGCCCAGCGTGAGGCTGCCGCGCTCGGTCTGTTCCAGGTAGCCCCGGTTGAGCAGGGTCTGGCTGATGCGCTGCGCGGCGCTCTTGTTGATGCCCGCGGCCGCCGCGATCTCGCTCAGCGACTTCATGTCGGGCTTTTCCGCGAAGGCCTCCAATACATCCAGTGCCCGCGATACCGACTGCAGCAGCAGACGTTCGTCAATGGGAGGAAAGCGGTGCTTGATGCTCATAAATGAATACTTCTGCTAAATGGGCTGGCCGGGCAGGACTCACAGCTGCGATTCCGGCAAAGCGATCTTCAGGCCGTCGAGCGCGTCGGACATCTCGATCTGGCAGCACAGGCGGCTGCCGGGCTTGCGCTCGCATGCCGTGGCGTCGAGCATCTCGTTTTCCAGGTCGGACATGGGAGCCAGTTTATCCGCCCAGGCCTCGTCCACATAGACGTGGCAGGTCGCGCAAGCCAGGGATCCGCCGCACTCGCCCAGGATGCCCTTGAGGTGGGCGCCCAGCGCGGCGTGCATGACGCTGTCGCCATTGGCGGCCTGGACTTCCGTCTGCGAGGCGTCGGCGGCGATGAAAGTGATGGTCGGCATGAAGCTTCCTTTATGCAGGTCAGGTCAGGCGGCCTCGAGCCGCAGCGGCAGCGACTTCAGGCTGCGCAACACATTGTTGATACGGCGCACCGGCGCCCCTTCCAGGCCGATCCCGCGCACGCGCTGCGCCACGGCCGCCAGGATGCATTCGCCTTCCAGGCGCGCGATCATCTGGCCGATGCACATATGGATGCCGTTGCCCAGCGCCACATGGCCCAGCGTGGAGCGGGTCAGGTCGTATTCGTCGGGCCGGTCCCAGAAATCGGGGTCGCGATTGGCCGAGGCCAGCATCATCATGACCTTGCTGTCATTGGGGATCGCCGTGCCGTCGACCACCACCTCGCGCGTGGTCAGGCGGGCGGCCGTCTGGATGGGGGTTTCCAGGCGCATGGCCTCTTCCAGGGCAGGCCGCGCGCGGGACGGATCCTCATGCAGCAGCGCGTACTGCGCCGGGTTCATCGCCAGGTACCACAGCGCCGCCGAGATCGAGCTGCTGGTGGTGTCCAGCCCACCGCGCAGGAACGAACGCACCAGCAGGGGCGCCAGTTCCGGCTCGAGTTCGCCCGCGTCGACGGCGTCGTACAAGCGCGCGCCGAAGCCGCCGGGCAACAGGTTCTCGCGCCGCATCATGGCGTCATGCCAGGGCATGATCTCGTCGGCGCGCTGCTGCGTGGCCTCGTAGCGGGGATTGCGCGGCCCCTGCGCGTCGAAGTTCAGCGAGCCCAGCAGGAACAGGTTCTCGCGGCGCTCGGGCGAATCGCGCAGGCCCAGGGCCGGCGGAAAGGTCGTGGCGATATAGGCTTCCGACAGGTCGTGGACGCCGTCCACATATTCCTTCCGCACCAGCTCGTCGACCAGGCGCTCGGCCTCCCGGGTGAACATCTCGCGCCAGGAGCGGATCAGCTGCGGCGACATGACCTTCTGCATGGCCGAGCGCACATAGGTATGCCGCGGCGGGTCGACTTCGACAATGGCGCTGGCCGGACGCCAGTTGCCCGGCTTGCGGATGTCGGCAATGCCCGACCCGCCCGTGGACGAGAAGGTCTGCCAGTCCTTCAGCGTGGGCTGCACATTGCGATGGCGCCCCATGGCGTAGACGCCGTAGCGCTTGAGATAGGCCACCGGCCCGGCCGCGCGGATGGCGGCGTGGACCGCGTAGGGCGAGTCGAGCACGGCCTCGTCATAGGGGTCGACATCCAGCTCCGGCGCCTTGCCCGGCGCCTCCAGGGTGATGTCACTCATGGCAGCCTCTCACTTGTTCTCGTGGGCATCCGACCAGGACTGGGCCACCTCGGCGCCGGTGGCGAACCACACGTCGGGGAAGGTGCGGATATAGGCGATCAGTTCGCGCAGCAGCGCGATGCGGCTGGGGCGGCCGCTGATCTGCGGATGGCACACCAGGTCGAACAGGCCGCCCCAGCGGTAGATCTCGCGGAACTCGGCCTTGAAGATGCTGAGCATGTGCTCGTTGGTGAAGATGGGACGCGGGTTCTTCACCGAGAACAGCGCATAGGGCGCATCGTCCAGGCTCCAGTGCCAGGGCAGCTCGATCACGCCCTGGCTGCCGTCGGGCATCTTGTGGCGGTAGGGGTTGATGTCGTCCATCAGGGACGTGTCGTACAGGAAGCCGTGCTGCTTGAGCAGCTCGAAGAGCTTGGGGCTGACCTCGCCCGCCGGCGAGCGGTAGCCCTTGGGCACCACGCCGACGGTGCGTTTGAGCGCGTCCAGGCCTTTTTCCATTTCCTCGATCTCGGCCCGCTCGTCGCCGTCCGACCAGCGGTGCGAATAGCTGTGGTGCCCGACCTCGTGGCCGCCCTTCAGGATGAGCTCGACCTTGTCGGTATGGTTTTCCGCCGTCCAGCCCGGCACGAAGAACGTGGCCTTGACGTCTTCTTCATCCAGCATTTCGACGAGCTTGGGCACGCCCACCTTGGCCCCGTAGGTGCCCTGGCTGAGGATGCCCGGCCGGTTGGCGTTGGCCGGATCGCGCGACGTCCACAGCGTTTCGGCATCGAAATCGAAGGTCATCATGATCGCGCAGCGCGCGCCGCCCGGCCATTTGACGCTCTTGTCATGTTTCATGGTCTTCACTCCCGGCGCTCAGCGCGCCCAAGTCATCGATCAGTTGGGGATGTATCGGGCGGCCAGGTAGCCGCCATCGACGGGTATCGTCACGCCGCACACGAACGACGCCTCATCGGACGCCAGGAACGCGATCACGGCGGCCTGCTCCTCGGGCTGGCAGACGCGGCCCATCGGGGTCGAGTCCACCATCAGCTTGACGTAATGCGGGTTTTTCAAGTGTCCCTCGGTCATGGGCGTGACCACCACGCCCGGGGCGATGGCATTGACCCGGATGCCCAGGTGCGCGACCTCGCTGGTGAGCTGCTGGGTGAACTGCGCCACGCCGGCCTTGGCCACGCCATAGGCCGTGGTGCCGGGATAGCCCACCAGGCCGAAGATCGACGACAGGTTCACGATACTGCCGCCCGGCCTGGGCAGGTGCGGCAGCACCGCGCGCGTGATGCGCATCATCGACCCCAGGTTGGTGTCGACGATGCGGGCCAGCAGCGCATCGTCCGAGTCTTCCAGGCGCTTGGAGCCCCCGATGCCGGCATTGTTGACCAGCACGTCGATGCGGCCGAAGGCCTCGAGCGCCGTCCGCGCCAGCAAGGCGCCGGCTTCGGAAGCCGTCACGTCGACCACAACGCCCTGCCCGCCCACGGCTTCGGCCGTCTCCAGCACCTCGGGCAGGACATCGGCCAGGAGCACCGAGGCCCCTTCATCGGCGAAGCGCTTGGCCGTGGCCGCGCCGATGCCGCGCGCCGCGCCCGTGACAATGACGCTTTTTCCCTGAAATCGTTTGGACATGGTGTTCATCCTGTTCGTTTGCTGTTTTCCGGCGCCGTCCGCTCAGGCCTGCAGGCGCAGGGGCAAGGTCTTGAAGCCGCGCAGGGCATTGTTGAGCTTGCGCGCCGGCGGCCCCTCCAGGCCGAGCCGGCTCACCCGCCTGGTCAGCGCGTTGAGCACGCACTCGCCTTCCAGGCGCGCGACCATCTGTCCGATACACATGTGGATGCCGTGGCCCAGCGCCAGGTGCCCGACCGGGTTGCGCTGGACGTCGAACGCGTCGGGCCTGTCCCAGAAGGCCGGATCGCGGTTGGCCGCGCCCAGCTGCAGCATCACTTTCTTGTCTGCGGGAATGCGCGTGCCGTCCACCACGACATCGCGCATGGTCAGACGGTAGGCCGTCTGCGAAGGCGTCTCCAGCCGCATGGCCTCGTCCAGCGCCGGGCGGGCCAGCGCCGGATCCTCGCGCAGCCGGGCATATTGCGACGGGTCCCGGGCCAGGTACCACAGCACCGCGGACAGCATGCTCGTCGTCGTGTCCAGGCCGCCGCGCAGGAAGGAACGTATCAGCAGGGGCGCCAGTTCCGGCGCCATCGCGCCGGCATCGGCCGCCTCGAAGATCTTGATGCCGAAACCGCCCGGCAGCAGGCTCTCGCGCTGCATGCTGGCCTGTTGCCAATCACTGATGAGCTCGTCGGCGCGCTGCTGCGTGGCCAGGTAGCGGGCGTTGCGCGGCCCCTGGCTGTCGAAATTGAGCTCGCCCATCAGATACCAGTTCTCGCGCAGCTGGGGCGTATGCCGTATGCCCATGACCTTGGGAAAGGAGGTCGACACATAGGCTTCGGCAAGGTCCTGGACGCCGTCCACGTATTCCTTCCCGACCAGCTCGTCGAGCAGCCGTTCGGCTTCTTCTTCGAAGCCCGCGCGCCAAGCGCGTATGACCTGCGGCGACAGGATGCGCTGCATGACGGTGCGCACCTTGGTATGGTCCGGCGGGTCCACGTCGCCGATGGGGCTCCTGGCGCGCCAGGTATCCGGCTTGCGCACGTCCGTCAGGCCGATGCCGCCGGTCGACGAGAACGTTTGCCAGTCTTTCATCGCCGCCTGGACCTCGCGGTGGCGGCCGATGGCATAGACGTCATGGCGCTTCAGGTACACCGCCGGCGCCTGGCGGATTGCCTCGAACATGGCGAAGGGGGACTCGAGCACCGCGTCCTCGTAGGGGTCGATGTCGAGTTCGGGCGCCGCGGCTGCAATGGCTGCATCGGTCATGGCCTGGTTCCTTTCCGGCTTGCTTGCCGTGTCGCGCGCAGGCCCGTCAGGCCTTGAGCCCGCCGTCGATGGGCATCGTCACGCCCGTGGTGTAGCTGGCGGCATCGCTCAGGAAGTACAGCACCGCGTCGGCGATCTCCTCGGCCAGGCCGAAACGCCCCATCGGAATGCGGTTGCGCATCACGTCGACCGTCGGCGGCGCCGCTCCGCCCAACTCGGCGGCCTGCACGAACATCTGCTGCGCCATGGGCGTGTCGATGGTGCCCGGACACACGCAATTGACCCGGATGCCCTCGCGCGCATGGTTCAGCGCCAGGCTGCGCGCGAACAGGGCCACGGCGCCCTTGGAGGCCGAATAGGCCGGCAGGAAGCCCGAGCCCGCCAGGCCCGCCGTCGACGAGAACAGCACGATCGAGCCTTTGCCCAGTTCGCGCATCTGCGGAATGATCGCCTTGCACGCCAGCCAGGGACCCTTGACGTTGATGGCGAAGAGCCGGTCCCACTCCTCTTCGGTGTACTCGATGGCCTGCTTGGGAATGCCGTTGATGCCGGCCGAGGCCACGAGGAACTCGGCCGGGCCCAAGGCCTTGCGGGACAGCTCGGCCGCGGCGCTCACGTCGGCCGCCACCGAGGCATCGCCGACATGGACGATCGAGCCCGGGCACAGGGCCTGCACGTCCTTCAGGCCGGCCGCGTCGCGGTCGAACAGCATCATCCTGGCGCCTTCCCGCGCCAGCATCACGGCGCTCGCCCGGCCCAGGCCGGAAGCCGCGCCCGTCACAAAAGCCACCCGTCCCGCGAAACGTTGCTCAGACATGATCCTTACCCCCTAGATAGAATTCGCGCAGTTCATCCATGGCCACCCCCTCGCCCACCTCGCGCTCGTAGGCGATGCGCCCGCCGCGGATCACATAGATGTAGTCCGCAATGTCCAATGCCATGCCCACGTTCTGCTCCACCAGCAGCAGGGTCAGGCCCAGTTCGCGCAAGGCCAGGATGGCGTCGGCGATTTCTTCCACGACCTTGGGCGCCAGCGCGGCCGACGGCTCGTCGAGCAGCAGCATGCGGGGCCGGGACATCAGCGAACGGCCGATGGCCAGCATCTGGCGTTCGCCGCCCGACAACATGCCCGCCGCCACATTGCGCCGCTCGCGCAGGCGCCGGAAGCGCAGGTAGATGCCCTCCAGGTCCTCGGCCACGCCGACCCGGTCGCGGCGCCGATGGTAGGCGCCCATGAGCAGGTTCTCCTCGACGCTCATGGCGCCGAAGACTTCCTTGCCCTGCGGCACCAGCGACAGGCCCAGGGCCGACCGCTGCTCGACCGGGACGTCCTTGATGAGCTGGCCGTCGAACACGATGTCGCCTTCCTGGGGCGTGACGATGCCGACGATGCTCTTCAAGGTAGTGGACTTGCCCGTGCCGTTGCCGCCCAGCAGCGCCACCAGGCTGCCCTTGGGCACCTCGAGCGACACGCCATGGAGAATGCGCGTGCGGCCGTAGCCCGCGACGATGTTGTTAAGCCTTAGCACGGCGCTTCCATCCCGAACCGATATAAGCCTCGACCACGACCGGGTCGTTGACCACGACCTCCGGCTTGCCCTGGGCGATCATTTCACCGCTATCGAGCACCACCACCTGGTCGCACAATTCGCGCACCACGCGCATATCGTGCTCGACCAGCAGGATGCTCATGCCGAACTCGGCGCGCATCCGGCCGATGATGGCGATCAGGCGGTCGACATTGGGGGGAGACAGGCCCGCCGCCGGCTCGTCCAGCAGAAACAGCCTGGGCTGGCTGATCAGGCCGCGGGCCAGTTCCACCATGCGCTGCTGGCCGATGGACAAGGCCATGGCCGGGCGCTTGGCGAACGTCTCCAGTTCGAACCATTGCAGCAGCTCGCGCGCCTTGGCGCGCACCTCGTCCTCTTCCTGCACGGCGCGGGCGCTGCCCACGATGGTGTCCAGCGTGCTGGACTTCATGTGGATGTGATGCGCCAGCAGCAGGTTCTCCTCGACGCTCAGCGAACCGAACAGCCGTATCATCTGGAAGCTGCGCGCCATGCCCAGGCGGGCCCGCTTGTACGGCGGCAGGGCCGTGACGTCCTTGCCGCAGAAGGTGAACGTCCCGCCATTGACCTCGAGCTCGCCCGTGATCAGGTTGACCAGGGTGGACTTGCCCGAGCCATTGGGGCCGATCAGGCCGACGATCTCGCCGGCATGGACCGTCAGGCTGGCGTCCTTGACCGCCACCACGCCGCCGAAGCGGCGGTGGATGCCCCGGGCCTGCAAAATGGGCGCCGCGCTCATGGCTGGGCCTCCTTCATCTCGCGCAGCTTGCGCATGCGGCCGGCGATGCCTTCGGGCAGCAGGGCAATCGACAGCACCAGGAGAACGCCGAAGAACAGCATGCGGTAGCGCGCGAAATCGCCCAGCATCTCGGGCAGCAGCGTCAGGAGCGCCACGCCCAGCATGGGGCCGTAGAAGGTGCCGCGGCCGCCGACGATCATCATGGCCACCACCGTGCACGAAATCCAGATGGTGTAGTCGTCGGGGGTGATGTTGCCCATGTAGTGCGCCATCATCACGCCCGCCGCCCCCGCGAATGCCGCCGACGCGACGAATGCCGTCAGCTTGGCGCGCGTGGCGTTCAGGCCGATGGCCGAAGCCAGGACCTCGTCGTCGCGCACGGCCACCCATTCGCGGCCCAGGCGCGATTTCACCAGCCGCGCGGCGACGAATACCAGCACCACCGTCGCCACCAGGACCATCCAGTAATTGGAGTTCAGCCCCTCGATGGTGAACAGGGTCGCGCCGAAGAGCGCGACCTTGCCGACGGGCGGCACCATCAGGCCGTTCTGGCCGCCGGTGAACGAGGTCCATTGCACCAGGCCCAGGTACACGATGGTCTGGAAGGCGATGGTCACGATGGCCAGGAAATGCCCTTTCAGGCGCAGCGCCGGGATGCCGAGCAGCAGGCCGAAGAGGCCGGCCAGGATCATGCCGGCCGGCAGGTGCACCCAGAAGCCCGTATGCAGGTCGCGGGACATGATGCCGGCGGTGTAGGCGCCGATGCCGAAAAAGGCGCCCTGGGCGAACGAAAACTGCCCGCAATAGCCCACCACCAGATTCAAGCCGGTCGTCAGGATCACATACACCAGCATCAAGAGCAGCAGCGACACGATATAGCTGCTACCCGTCGCGAGGACAGGCGCCAGGGCCAGCAGCACGACCAGGATCGCGAGGGAGAGGTTTTTTTTCATGAGCGTTGGAACGACTTGCCGAACAGACCCTGCGGACGCAGCAGCAGGACAGCGATGACGATCACGAAACCGACGATGTCGCGCAGGCCGTTGCCCAGGTAGGCCGAGGTCAGCGACTCGACGATGCCCAGCAGCAGCCCGGCCGCCGCGGCGCCGGCCACATTGCCCATGCCGCCCAGGATCACGACCGTGAATGCCTTGAGCACGATCATGTTGCCGATGATGGGATAGACCATGTACACCGACGACATCAAAAAGCCCGCGATGCCGGCCAGCAAGGCCGCCACGATGAAGGCGATGATGGCCACCCTGCGCACCTGCACCCCGCACAGCCGCGCCACGGTGGCGTGCTGGGCCATGGCGCGCAGGCTGCGGCCCGTCCAGGTGTAGCGCAGCACCAGGTACAGCAGGGCGATCAGCAGCGCCATCGCCACCGGGATCAGCAATTGCTGCAGGGGCAGGTAGACCGGCCCCATGTCGACCCCGATGGTCGAGTACCTGGTCTGCAGCATCATGGGGCTGGGGCCGAAACCGATCAGCGCCGAGTTCTGCAGCACCACCGCCAGGCCGAAGGAAGAGATGATGGAACTGGTCGCGTCGCGGTCCTTGAGCATCTTGTGCAGCAGGCCTTCCGCGCCCACGCCCAGGATGATCGCCACCAGCAGCACGCCGCCCATGGCCGCCCAGACCGGCCAGCCGTAGGTGGTGACGAGGATCACCCCCGTATACGCGCCCAGCATGTAGAACTCGCCGTGCGCGAAAT
>DASWPO010000365.1:0-1642 GCA_036404015.1 Bordetella sp.
GACAGCTCCGGTGCCGGCGCCATCAGGTTTTCCTCGAGGAAGATCATCCGCTGGATGGCACTCCAGCCCGGGCCGCCCCATTCCTTCGGCCAGGACAGCGCCGCCCAGCCCTTTGCGTTGAGGATTCGCTGCCAGCGCACGGTGTCTTCCTTACGCGGCGGATGCCCCAGCTTCATGCGGTCGCGCGTATCCGCGGGCAGATTTTCGCGAATGAACGTGCGCACTTCCTCGCGGAAAGCGAGCTCTTCCGGGGTGAAGCGAAGATCCATGGACTACTCCTCCTACTCGCCGGTAACTCTAATCGTGCCGGGAATTGTGCGCAATCCGCCGCGCACGCGGCCTTCCGCCTGCCGCTGAACGCTACAGCCGTCCCGCGCGACGCCGCCGCGTCGCCCGTACGCCTGCCACGTGCCATGCCCGCCGCACGTACGTCTGCCACGTGCCGTGCCCGCCACAGGCCGTGCCCGCCGCACGACGCCCGCCACAGGCCGTGCCCGTCACATGCCGTGTCCGCCGCACGTACGCCTGCCACGTGCCAAGCCCGCGGCACGCTAAGCCCGTCACGGGCCATGATCGTCGCCCGTGCATGCCGATCCGTCGGCGCGGCCTAGGCTGTGGTCGCCACTGTCCAGGTCGCGGAGCGGATCTGCGGCGAGCGCTCCAGCGCCGTGATGACCGCGTCAAGTTCCGCCGCGTCCGCCGTCGTTGGGACCAGGGTGGCGGCGAGTTCGACCCATTCGTCGCCGCTGCTGAGGGTCTCGATCTCGCGAATCGGATAGTTTGCCTGAGCCAGCTCGGCATCCAGCAGATCGCGCGCGTCGGCTACCGCGTCGGGGCGACAGATGGCGTGCACCTGATAGAGCGCCTCGGTGATGTCCGCGGTGATTGGCCGGCGGTTCACCCAGTTCACGAGTGGCCGGAGCATGGTGTTCGCCGCGAGAATGGTGAGCGTCAGCAGCACCGCCTCGACGGTCAGCCCGGTGCCGCAAAAGGCGCCCACGGCAGCCGAACACCACAACGTGGCGGCGGTGTTTAGGCCGCGGATGTTGGTCCCGTCCTTGAGGATGACGCCGGCGCCCAGAAAGCCTATGCCGCTGACCACGTAAGCGACGATTTGTGTGCTCCCCTCGACGCCGCGCAGCCGCAGGCCAAGGTCGGCGAATGCGGCCGCACCCACAGCGACGAGGACGTTGGTGCGCAGGCCCGCTGAGCGTTGCCGCCACTGGCGCTCGAAGCCGATAGCCGTGCCGAGCAGGAAGGCCATCACGAGGGCGATGACCGTGCGGAGCAGGACCGCTAGTCCCAGCCAGTCGCCGAAAATAAGACGAAGGTCCACCACGCTGCTCGCTTCCGGCTGCACCGGTCGCCTACTGCTGCGATCCAGCGATCCTAGGGGCTAATTTGTCGTCTGGGGCAACATTTCGGTCGTCGTGGATTTGCTACCCGGTGGGCCGGCAGCGCAATTCGGCCGACGCGGAAATTTGTCTTTTATAGCGCCGGTCGGCTTTGTCCATTCACCATGACTGGTCCATCCCTGCGCGAGACGGTGGCGTCGCACGTGGGCGGCGCGTTTCCCGGATGTCAGTAGGCTCGGTTACGGCAGAGTGCGCCCAGGGTCTTGCTTCGCGCCAGATAGAATCCG
>DASWPO010000366.1:0-4006 GCA_036404015.1 Bordetella sp.
CAGGACATGTCCTGGAAGGTGACCGTGGACCGGCGCGCCAGGGGGTGGTCGCGATGCGCGACCAGCACCAGGGGGTCGGAAGCGATTTCGTACTGCAGGACGCGCGAATCGGCCAGCGGCTGCGACGCGACGGCGATATCCACGCGGTGCTCGAACAGGGACTCAAGCACGGCCAGGGAATTGCCAACCTCGATGCCGATGTGCGCGTTCGGATACTGCCGGCGGAACGCGGCGATCGTGGACACGATGTAGTGCGGCCCCGTCGTGCCGATGTGCAGCGAGCCACCCTGCAGCTCGTGGGCATTTCGCAGCTTGAAATCGATGTCGCCCTGGATCTGCAGCATCTGCCTGACCAGCGGCATGAGTCCGGCCCCTGTCTGCGTCAGCTCAAGCCGGCTGCCGCGCCGGTGGAACAGGGTCACGCCGTAGCGCGCCTCCAGTTGCTGGATCCTCGTGGTCACGGTCGGCTGGCTGACCGACAACTGCCTGGCCGCCGCCGTCACCCCACCCTGTCGCGCGGTTTCGTAGAACGCAGCAAGAAGGGACGAGAGCATGGTGCGAAAGGCCGGAGGATGCGCGGAAAGGCGCAGGGAACCGGCAGATTCTGCGGGCGCCAGTTGACGCCAAGATGAATAAAAGTTGTTTTTTGCCGACGAAATAGCGCTCGAGGCCCGCCAGCGCCTGCGCATAAAGGCCCTTCCGGGAACGATGCCTCGGCCAAACAAAGGCATCTCGCCTGATAAGCTTGCCATTATCTTTTATAGTTATACAATTCGTGCCCAATTGTGGGGCATGCGACATTCTCCATCCTTCTTCTCGCGGCCGCGCCTCCCGGCGCACAGCGCCGCGTCGTCGTCGTTTCTGCTTTCTTTCATGCCCTCCTCCGATCTATCCCGCCGGCCCTATATTGTGGCCGCCATCATGATTGCCATGGCCATGGTGGCCATCGAAGCAACCATCGTTTCAACCGCCATGCCCCAGATCGCCGCCGACCTGCACGGCCTCGATCTCTACAGCTGGGTGTTTTCCGCCTTCCTGCTGGCCCAGACCACCATGACCGTGGTGTTCGGCAAGCTGGCCGACGTGATCGGCCGGCGGCCCATGATGCTGCTGGGCATCGCCATCTTCCTGCTGGGCTCGCTGCTGTCGGGCTTCGCCCCGAGCATGCCCTGGCTGATCGCCTTCCGCCTGATCCAGGGCGTGGGGGCCGCCGCCGTCCAGCCGCTGTGCATGATCATCGTGGCCGACTACTACCCGGCCGCCCAGCGCGGCAAGGTGCAGGGCTACCTGGCCAGCGTCTGGGCCATCTCGGCCGTGCTCGGCCCCCTGGTGGGCGGCCTGATCATCCACCACCTGTCCTGGGCCTGGATCTTCTGGATCAACGTGCCCGTGGGCATTGCCGCCGCGACCACCTTCATGCTCTACATGCGCAGCGACACGGTGCACAAGCGGCCGTCCATCGACGTGCTCGGCGCCCTGCTCTTCACCGTGGCCGTGGCCTCGCTGATGATGGTGCTGGCCGACGGCGCCAACCTGCCTCCCGGCTGGGTATGGAAGCTGCTGGTCGTGTGCGTGGCGTCGGCGGCGATCTTCGCCTGGCACGAGCAGCGCGTGGCCGACCCCATGGTGTCGTTCAAGCTGTGGGGCAGCCGGGCCATGGCGTCGGCCAACACGGCCACCATGCTGTCGGGCATGGCCCTGATCGGCCTGACCTCCTTCCTGCCCATGTATGCCCAGGGCGTGCTGCACCAGAGCCCCATCGCGGCGGGCATCGTGCTGACCCTGATCATGGTCGGCTGGCCTGCCGGCGCCACGCTGGCGGCCCGCAACTTCACCAAGACCGGCCTGCGCCCGGTGTTCATCGTCGGCAGCGTCCTCATCCCGGTCGGTTCGCTCTTCATGGTGTTCCTGCAGCCGGGCAGCTCGCCCCTGCAGGCCGCCGCCGGCTCGCTGATCATGGGTTTCGGCATGGGCCTGTTCAGCATCAGCTGCCTGATCCTGATCCCGGAAATCGTCGACCGCTCGCAGCAAGGCAGCGCCACGGCGTCCAACCTGTTCTCGCGCAACCTGGGCAGCACCCTGGGCGCCGCGGTGTTCGGCGCCGTGCTGAACTACGGCATGACCAACAACAGCACCGGCACGGCCATCACCTCGGACCAGCTCAAGCATGCCCTGGAGTCCAGCGATGCGAGCGGCCAGGTGGTGGGCCAGATCCTGCAGCACTCGCTGCACCTGACCTTCCTTGCCGTGTTCATCGTCTCGGCCGCCATCCTGGCCCTGGTGCTGTACATCCCGCGCGCCGCCACCGCGCACCTGTCGAAAGACACCTTGGCCGAAAAAGCCAAGCACGCCGCCGAACACGCAACAGGTTAATCAGGGTTCCAGGGCAGGGGCCTGAAAAGCGTAGCGAGCGGCCGGAGTTCGCGCCGAGAAGCGCAGCCGTGCTGGTGCACGGCGAGCATCGCAGGTGCGAAATCTGGCCGCGCAGTAGCTTTTCAGGCTCCTGCGGCCCATCTCAATAGCCACAAAACCACCATGCCGGCGACGATCACCAGCACCGAATTGCGGGTGCGCAGAAAGATCAGGGCGCCGGCGACGCCCGCCACCAGCTTGGTGTCGAACACCGGGCCCGCGCCGTCGCGCCAGGGCAGCAGGTCGGGCACCACGATGGCCGTCAGCGCCGCCACCGGGGCATAGCGCAGGGCGCGGCGCACGCCGTCGGGCAGGGGCAGGTAGGCGCCCACGAGCATGTAGCCGGCGCGCGTGATCACCGCGCACGCGATCAGCAGCACGACGACCCAGAAGTAATAGGACTCGCTCGACATCACGCCCTCTTCTTGTGGATGCGCCGCTCGGCCAGCATGCCCGCCACGATGCCCAGCACCACGGAAGCCGCCAGTCCCAGGCGCAAGGGCAGCGCCTGCCCCAGCCAGGCCACCACGCCGGCCGCCGCCATCGTGGCCAGCATGGGGCGGGAACTGGCCATCGGCACCGCCATGGCCAGCAGGGCCAGGGTGGCGGCGAACTCCAGCGACCAGGACGTCGGCACGAACGCGCTCAGGTAGACGCCGGCAATGGAAAACAGCTCCCAGGTGATCCAGCAGGGCAGGATCAGGCCGATGTAGTACCAGCGCTGCGCCGGCGTGGCCGGCGTGGGCGAATCCGCGTGGCGCGCCATGAACATTGCGAAGGCCACGTCGGAATTGAAGAAGCCCAGGGCCATGCGCTCGAACCAGGGCCGGTCGCGGAAGAACGGGTACAGCCCCGCGTCGAAGATGACGAAGCGCACGTTGACCACGCCGCCCGCCGCGGTCACCAGCCACAGCGGCGCCCCGGCCGCCAAGAGCGGCAGCACCGTCAGCTGCAGGGTGCCGGAGTAGACGAACACCGTGATGACGAGGGCGACGAGCGTGCTCATGCCCGACTTGACCATCGCCACCCCCGTCACCAGCCCCCAGGTGCTGTTGACGACGAGCGCCGGCGAAATCTGCCGCGCGCCCTCGCAGAAGGCGGCGCGGGCTTCGCGTCGGGCGGCGGCATCCGGTGCCGCGTCGAAGGAGTCAGCGGCCACGGGTCTCCTCCGGGCCTGCGCAGCGACACAACATAATGGCGCGCATTGTAACCGCCCGGCTTGATACAATAAGCCCCAAAATCCAAGGGAGGACACCACCATGTCGACGATGGCGGATCGGGACGGCTTCATCTGGTATGACGGCAAGCTCGTGCCGTGGCGCGAGGCCACCACGCATGTCCTGACCCACTCCCTGCACTACGGCCTGTCGGTGTTCGAAGGCGTGCGCGCCTACAAGACCGACAACGGCACGGCCATCTTCCGCCTGCAGGACCACACCAGGCGGCTGCTCAACTCGGCGCACATCTACCAGATGCCGGTGCCCTTCGATGCCGCGGCGCTCAACCAGGCGCAGCGCGAGGTGGTCAAGGCCAACAAGCTCGAATCCTGCTACCTGCGCCCCCTGGTCTTCTACGGCTCGGAAAAAATGGGCGT
>DASWPO010000367.1:0-6141 GCA_036404015.1 Bordetella sp.
CACCGTCACCGGGAAGCGCGCGCCGCGGTAGCCCGCCAGCGCGCCGAACCACGACGAGACGACGCCGGCCGATTCCAGCGCGGATTCGCTGGGGTTGGACGCGAACACGAAGGGCAGGTCCAGGCGGCGGCGGTCGTGCCGGTCGAAAAACGGCACCGGCAAGCTGGCCAGATCGTTGGGCAGCAGCAGCGGCTCGGTCTCGACGTCCAGCATGCTGCGGTTGCTGATGTTGGCCCACAAGCTGGAATGCAAGGGGTCCTCGCACTGCATCGTGTAGTGGCCGATCAGCTGCAGGCGCAGCGTGCTGAACGAGGTGAACAGATAGGGCGGCAGCTCGATCGTGCGCTGCAGGCTGGTACCGCCCGTTTCCTTGGGCAGGGCGATGGACGTTGCCACCTGGTCGTTGACCAGCACGTTGATGTGCGACAGGTCGGGCAGCAGCGCCGGCGAATAGGCGTAGCGCAGATTCAGGCGCGCCCCGGTGACGACCTGATCGTCGCGCACGCCGACTTCCAGCGAGTTGCTGCCGTCCACGCCGCGCAGGTTGACGGCATATTGCGCGCCCAGTTGCTCCAGCGAATAGTGCATGGCCGACGCGCCCGCCACGGAAGTCGCCGCAGGCGCCCCTGGCGCTCCCGGCGAACCGGGCGGCGGAGGCGGCGCGGGCATGGCCGGCGTGCCGGACGCCGACGCATCCCCGCCGGGCAGCAACGAAGCCGGCGCCGGCATGCCGGCGGGCGGCGCAGACTGGGCCACAGCCTGCGAGGCCAGCACGCAGCTGACCAGCCACACCGTCCATTTCATCGGCATGGACATGCGGCGCGCAGTGCTCGGTTCAGAAATGTCGTGCCGTCTTCTACGCATGGATCGTCGTCCTTTTCACTACGTTTATGGCTATCAAAGGCTCAGGCGTTGCCCAATCTGCGCTGGGCTCGCATACGCAAGGCCAGGCTGCCCAACAGGCCGATCAACAAGGCGCTGGCCAGCATCGCGCAGAGCAGCAGCAGCATGTGATTGGCAAAAAACCATTCCACGGCCAGCCAGGGTGGCAGGCGGCCGATGTAATAACGTTGTTCGTCGAGCAGGCTGGTGACCGCACCGCCTTGCACCACGGCCAGGCTGCCGCGGACCTTGCTCTCCGGCTTTGTGCTGAGGAGATAGCGGTTGGCCTGCAGCGTGCGCACCATGGCGTCCAGGCCGGTGGAGCTGTTGCCCGACACGACCACCACGCTGCGCCCCGAGGCCAGCGGCGACTCCAGGCCAGCCACCATGCCGCCCTCGGCATCGCTACGGTAGGACCCGGCCTTGGCGGCCGCGGCCACCGGGCGCCGGTCGCTCGGCTCCGAGACCGAATCCCACCTATCCCACAGCCAGCCCCACAGGCCGGTGTGCCGCACGCCTTCGCCGAAGAAGCCGCGCGGCATGTCGCTGCGCCAGGCATTGATCAGCGGCTGGTTGTCGCCCGAGGCCAGTACCAGCAAGTCCTTGTCGCGCAGCGACTCGGCCTGCGCCGCGCCGGCCACCGTCACGCCCAGCGTGGGGTAGCCGGTGGACTCGCCCATGCCGCCCATCATCGTCAGGTAGGCCGAATAGTCGCCCGCTTCGGGCTGGTCGGGCAGGATCACCGCCGTTTCGGACAGGTCGGCCATGCGCGTGAAGGGGAAGCCCGCATCGCCGAAAGCTTCCAGGTCGGGCATGGCCGCGTATCGCGGCAGCTGGGAAATGTCGATCGTCGAAGTCGGGTCGATGGCGCTCATGACCGGACTGGATACGTTGTCCGTGCCGTCGAAGCGCTTGAGATATTCGTACACATAGCGGAACTGCAGCGTCGCCAGCGGCGGCAGCAGGTAGGTGGGCACGCGCAGCTGGACGTGCCCCGTCGGGGTCAGGCCCAGCGCCCTGCGGTAGGCGGGCGAATCGCTGGGGGGAATCGGAAAGCTTTGCAGCGGCTGGCTCTGCAGCGGCTGGCTGCCCGCCAGCACCGCCAGCATGGACCCGCTCGAGCCCGGTCGCGGGGTATAGCGGTAGTGCAGGTCCACCTGGATGCCGTCGCCGTGCCAGTTGAACAGGCCCGGCGGCAGGCGCAGGTTCAAGGTGATGGGTCCGGGACGCAGGCCTTCGACGGTGAAGTTGTTGGCCGGCATCAGCTCGCCAAACTCCACCGGGCGGTCGTGGCGCAGCCAATTGGGCGCATCGAACGGCTTGCGCGGCTGGATCGGAACCAGGCCGCCGATCCGGGCCACGGAGCCGGCCAGCGTCTGCGTGCCCAAGGTCAGCGCCGAAGCGGCCTGGCGGATCTCGGCCTCGTTGTGGCCCGTGACCAGCAGCAGCTTGCCGTGCGGGTCGTTGGGGTTGGGAACGATGGCCAGGGTCGGGCCATCCACCTCGGGCATGGTCAAACCGGGGATCTCGCCCGGCTGCGCCAACACCACGGCGTGGCCATGCGCGGGGATCGCGCCCAGGCTGGCGGTAAAGTGCGCGCCGCGAAAGCCCGCCAGCGAGCCGAACCACGACGACACGATGCCCGCGGATTCCAGCCGGCTGGCGTCGGGCGCCTGCGGCAACACCACCGGCAGGTCCTGCGCGCGGACGTCGTGCGCATCGAAGAACGGCACGGGCAGCAACGCCAGGTCGTTGGGCAGGTCCACCGGCACCACCGTCAGCAGCACCGCGCCGCGCGGCCCGATCTGAGCCCACAGATTGGGACTCATCGCGTCGTCTTCGCGCAGGCTGGTGTGGCCGACCAGCTCCAGGTTCAGGCGGTTGTACTCGGACAGGGCCCCCACGGGCAGGTCCACCATGCGCGGCTGGGTGACGTCCGGCGCCGGCTGAGGCAGGCCGATGGCGCCGACCACCTCGCTGTTGAGCAGCACCTTGATGTGCGAAATCGCGGGCAGCAGCGCCGGCGAATAGGAATAATCCAGGTCGAACTGGGCGCGCACCACGCGCTCGTCCTGGCGCAGGCCGAAGCTCACGCCGTTGATATTGCCGGTGCCGCGCAGCATCAGGCCGTCGCTCGCGTCCAGCATCGACAGCGGCAGGCTGTAGGTGTAGGCATCGGCCGGCAGGGGCGATGCGGCCGGCGCGGTTGGGACGGTCATGGCCGGCGCGGCCGCAGGCGCTTGCGGCGCCCCGGCCGGCGCAAGCGGCGCGTTCTGCGCCTGCACGGCCATCATGTCGGCGGACGCGCACAGCAGCGCCGCCGCCACGGCCAGCGCATGGGGCAGTCGCAAGCGGGCACGGCGCGCGCTCAAGCCCGGGGCAGCGAACCTGGTGTTCATGGTTGCTTCAACCCCTGCCTGCGGGTCGCCTTGGCCTGAGAGGGAGAGTTCAGACGCACCACGCTCCACGAAAACATATTGCGCAGCAGCAGCCTGAAGCCGCCCATGCCGATGAGAATCACCTGCCCCATGGACTCCAGCGGCGCATCGGGCTTCTTCTTTCCCCAGGACAGGGCCCAGTTGTCGGCCCGCCCGAAAGTGACCCGCGACAGGTCCTTCTCTTGTTCGATGTTCAGGGCCAGCAGGCTCACGCCCAGGGAGCTGCCCCGGCTGAGCGATACCTCGGCGGGGAAAATGCCCTCGTAGTCGTCGCGGAACACCGACACGGTGACCTTCTCGCCGCGCGGCACGTCCGGCGCGCCTTGGGGCAGCACCAGCCCCAGGCCGCCTTGCGAGAAATCGCTGGTGAGACAGGCGATGCGGCGACCGTCGGCCAGGCCAATCGCGGCGGGCAGACTGATCTGCACGCGCGGCGTGACGCGCAGTTGCCTTTCCTCGCTGGCGACGCCGACGGCCGCGCTGGTGATGACGACGTTGTAGAACGCCCAGATCATGTTGATCAGGATGGTCATCACGATGTCGAAGTCGGGCCGGAACATCAGCAGCACGATGCCGGTCAGCATCCCCGCCACATTCACCAGCAGCAGGCCGATATAGGGCCGGGCCAGCGCCCAGTCGAAGAAGGCCTGCTTGATCAGCCCGCCTTTCTGGGTCACGTTGAAGCCCTTGCTGCCCGGCCACAGCAGCGCCTGGATCGACGGCACCGTGACGTACCAGGCCAGGACCGTTTCGTAGACCTCGTTCCAGAAAGAATGGCGGAAGCTGCCCTGGATGCGCGAGCCGCCCAGGCTTGACAGCACGATGTGCGGCAAAGCGTAGGTCATGACCATCAGCGCCGAGGCATTGAACACGCGCGCGCCGAAAAACAGATAGGCCATGGGCGTGAGCAGAAACACGATGCGCGGCAGACCGAAAAAGAAGTGCAGCATCGCGGCCAGATAGCAAAACCGCTGGGACAGCTTCAGGCCCGTCCCCATCAAGGGGTTGTTGTTGCGGAAGATCTCCGCCATGCCGCGCGCCCAACGCACACGCTGGCCGATATGGCGCGACAGGCTCTCGGTGGCCAGGCCGGCCGCCTGCGGCACACCCAGATAGGCCGTGTCGTAGCCCTGGCGGTTCATCTTCAGCGAGGTCAGGGCGTCTTCCGTGACGCTTTCGGTCGCCACGCCGCCCACGGCCTCCAGAGCCTCGCGCCGCATCACCGCGCAGGAGCCGCAGAAGAAGGTGGCGTTCCACAGATCGTTGCCGTCCTGCACCACGCCATAGAACAGCTCGCCCTCGTTGGGCACGTTCTTGAAAGTGCCGAGGTTGCGCTCGAAAGGGTCGGGCGAGAAGAACACGTGCGGCGTCTGCAGCATGCCCAGCTTCGGGTCCTTCAGGAACCAGCCCATGCAAATCTGCAGGAACGAGCGCGTCACGATGTGGTCGCAGTCGAACACCGCGATGAACTCGCCATCGGTTCTGCGCAGCGCCGCGTTGAGGTTGCCCGCCTTGGCGTGCAGGTTATCGGGTCGCGTCAGGTAGTTCACGCCGACCTGTTCGCAGAACTCGCGGAACTCGTCGCGACGGCCGTCGTCCAGCAGGTACACGCGCAGCCGGTCGGCCGGCCAGTCGAGCGACGCGGCCGCCAGCACCGTCTGCCGCACCACGCTCAGCGGCTCGCTGAAGGTGGGGATGTACACGTCCACCGTGGGCCAGGCCGACGCATCCGCGGGCAGCGGCACGGGCTTGCGCCGCAGCGGCCAGACCGTCTGGAAGTAGCTCAACAGCAGCATCGCCAAGGCGTACAGTTCGGCTCCCAGCAGGATATAGCCGAACACGCCGTCTATCACGCTCTCGAAGTGCAAGGTCTCCGTCACGCGCCAATACATGTAGCGCAGCGAGGTGGCGATCGACAGCACCACGATCGACACCGTGATCAGCCGGCCGCGCACCTTGTTCATCAGCATCGCGGCGATAATGCAGCAGACCGCCAACAGGCCTTGCTCGACCAGGCTCAAGTCCACCGTGATGGCGGGGATGACCAGCAGCACGGCGACGAGCAGCAGCAGCAGCTGGATCCAGCGATGCGTCCACAAGGGCAGCAGCAGGATGTCGTCCACGCGCTGGCTGGCGGCCGCGTCGTTGCGAGGGGCGCGCGACTTGGTCGACTTCGTCCGCGGCTGCGTCATTGGGTCACCTCTTCCTTGGCGCGCAGGCGGCGCAGCACCCAATCGGCGCATTGCATCAGGTCGGCCCGGCCCAGGCTGGTGGCGTCATGCTCGACGACCGTGTGGCCGCAGGCCAGCGATTCGCTCACGGACTGGTCCTGGTGCACCACGCCGATGACGCGATCGCCCAGCGCGCCGCGGATCAGGTTCACGGAATCCCGGGACAGACGCCGCGCGGCGTCGACCTGGTTGATCACGCAGACATGCCCGAGGCTGCCGGGCCGATTGCCGCTATAGCGTTGGATCATCTGCTCGATCATCGGCAGCGTGGCGTACGAGGCCGCGTCGGCCAGCAGCACGGAAATCACCAGGTCGGCCACGCCCAGGGCCTGGCGCAGGTATTCGGACGGACCCGGCGGGGTATCCAGGATCACCAGCGCATCGTTGGACAGGCCCAGGCTCTCCAGGTGGCTCGACAGCCAGTCCGGGCGAACGGCGATCTGGCGCTCCAGCGCCTGCAGGTCGACCTCGTTTACCTGGCCGAAAGGCAGTACGTAAATACCCGACGCGCTGCGCTTGCAGGCATCGCGCCAAGGCGTCCCCGCCACGCTGGCGCGCGACAGGCCGGCAATGTCTTCCGGGTTGCCGCC
>DASWPO010000368.1:0-15016 GCA_036404015.1 Bordetella sp.
TCGTGCTGGTGCGCGTGGGCGATGATGCTGCGCGCATCAACCTGGAACTGCTCAAGCGCGGCATCATCGTGCGTCCCACGGCCGGCGACGGCCTGCCCGAGTGGCTGCGCATTTCCATCGGCTTGCCGCAGGAAAATGCCCGCTTCATCGAGGCGCTGACGCAAATCCTGCAAAGACCATGAGTTCCCCCGGCGCTGCCGCGCGCATTCCGGTGCTGGCCGTGGTCGGCGTCGGGTTGATCGGCGGCTCGTTCGCCGCGGCCTTGCGGCAGGCGGGCAGGGCGGGGCGGGTGCTGGGCGTGGGCCGCGACCCGCAATCGCTGCGGCGCGCCTGCGAACTGGGCCTGATCGACGAGGCCGTCGGCGCCGCCGAGGCGGCGCGCCGTGCCGACCTGGTGATGCTGGCCGCGCCGGTGGGCAGCCTCGGCCCGCTGCTGGCCGAGATGCGTCCGCACCTCAAGCCCGGCATTGTGCTGACCGACGCGGGCAGCACCAAGGCCGAGGTGGTGCGGGCCGCGCGCGCTGCGCTGGGCGATCGGATCGGCTGCTTCGTGCCGGGCCATCCCATTGCCGGCGCCGAGCGCACCGGGCCGCAGGCCGCCGAGGCCGGCTTGTACCAGGGCCGCATCGTGGTGTTGTGCCCCTTGCCGGAAAACGCGCCGCAGGACGTCGAACAGGTGCGCCTGGCCTGGCAGGACTGCGGGGCGCAAGTATGCGATATGGAGGCCGGTCTGCACGACCGCGTGCTGGCCTCGGTCAGCCATCTGCCGCATTTCCTGGCGGCCGTCTATATGGCGCAGGTGGCGGGCGAGCCCGATGCCGCGCAGCGCCTGGCCCTGGCGGGCTCGGGCTTTCGGGATTTCACGCGCATCGCGGCCGGTTCGCCCGAGATGTGGCGCGACATTTTCCTTTCCAACCGCGCGGCCATGCAGGCCGAGCTGGCCGCTGTGCGCGCCGTGCTGGACCAGGCCGAGCAGGCGCTGGCCGCCGGGGACGGCGCCGCGCTGCTGGGCTTGATGGAGGGCGCCTCGCAGGCGCGCCGCAACTGGCATCTGGGCAGCGGGCGGCTGAACAACGAAAATACGGGATCGCCGAAGTCGCCATGAAGCTCGATCATCTCGATCTGCCGCGCGCGACCGGGGCCCGGGGCACCGTGGCGCTGCCGGGTTCCAAGAGCATTTCCAATCGCGTGCTGCTGCTGGCCGCGCTGGCCGCGGGCGTCACGGAGATTGGCGGCCTGCTCGATTCCGACGACACCCGCGTCATGCTGGCCGCCTTGCGCCTGCTGGGCGTGCCGGTCGAGGACCTGGGGCCGGGCAGCGTGCGGGTGCGGGGCACCGCGCCCTTTCCGGTCGAACAGGCCGAGATCTTCCTGGGCAATGCCGGCACGGCCTTCCGGCCGCTGACGGCGGCGTTGGCGCTGATGGGCGGCGACTACCGCCTGTCGGGCGTGCCGCGCATGCACGAGCGCCCCATCGGCGACCTGGTCGAGGCGCTCAACGGCCTGGGCGCCAGGGTGGGCTACCTGGGCCAGCCTGGCTATCCGCCCTTGCGCATCGGCCGCGGCCGGCCGCGCGCCGATGCCCCGGTGCGGGTGCAGGGCAGCGTGTCCAGCCAGTTTCTCACGGCCCTGCTGCTGGCCGCGCCTCTGCTGGCGCGCGCCGCGGGCCGGCCTGTCACCCTCGAGGTCATCGGCGAACTGATCTCCAAGCCGTATATCGAGATCACGCTCAACCTGATGGCGCGCTACGGCGTGGCGGTGGCGCGCGAAGGCTGGCAGCGCTTCATCGTGCCGGCCGACGCGGCCTACCTCAGCCCGGGGCGCATCCTGGTCGAGGGCGACGCGTCGTCGGCCTCGTACTTCCTGGCGCTGGGCGCCATCGGCGGCGGTCCGGTGCGCGTGACCGGCGTGGGCGCCGACAGCATCCAGGGGGACGTGGCTTTTGCCCGGACCCTGCAGGCCATGGGCGCGCGCGTCGAATCCGGCCCCGACTGGCTGCAGGCCAGCGGCGTGAACGCGGCCCGGGGCGAGACGCTGCGCGCCTTCGACGCCGACTTCAATCTGATCCCCGACGCCGCCATGACGGCCGCCGCCCTGGCCCTGTATGCCGACGGCCCGTGCCTCCTGCGCAATATCGGCAGCTGGCGCGTCAAGGAAACCGACCGCATCCACGCCATGCAGACCGAACTGGCCAAGCTGGGCGCGCAGGTCGAGTCCGGCCCCGACTGGCTGCGGGTGGCTCCGCCAGCGCAATGGCGCGATGCCGACATAGGCACCTATGATGACCATCGCATGGCGATGTGTTTTTCGCTGGCGGCTTTCGGCCCGGCCAAGGTGCGCATCCTGGAGCCGGGGTGCGTGAGCAAGACCTTCCCGACGTATTTCGATATTTATGCGGACTTGATCCAGACCTGAGCCGAGGACCCCGCAGAAATCCGAAGCACAGCCCCCACCGGGGGCGGGCATCGGCATTCCGCAGCGCAGCCTCGGTTTCTCAAGAACTCAAAACGCCATGAGCCATATCGTTCCAGTCATCACCATCGACGGCCCGACCGCCTCCGGCAAGGGCACCGTGGCCCATCGGGTCGCCCAGGCCCTGGGCTGGGCGGTGCTCGACAGTGGCGCCCTGTACCGCCTGACCGCCAAGGCGGCGATCAAGCACGGCATCGCGGCCGAGGATGCCCCGGCCCTGGCCCGGGCGGCCCAGTCGCTGGACGCGTGTTTCGAGGGAGAACGCATCCTTCTGGAAGGAGAAGACGTCACGGACGTCATCCGCCAGGAGCAGGTGGGCAACCTGGCTTCGCGCATCGCCGGCTACCCCGAACTGCGCCAGGCGCTCCTGGCCCGCCAGCGGGCTTTCCGGGTCGCGCCGGGCCTGGTGGCCGACGGCCGAGATATGGGGACGGTTGTCTTTCCCGACGCGCCGCTCAAGGTATTTCTCATCGCCGCTGCCGAGGCGAGGGCGCAAAGACGCTATAAGCAATTGATCGATAAGGGAATTTCTGCTAACATACCGGACCTTTTGCGAGATTTGCAGGCTCGGGACGCGCGCGATATGCAGCGCACGGCCGCGCCGCTTGCTCCCGCGGAGGATGCACGGGAGCTGGATTCGTCGAACCTGACTATCGAGCAGACGGTGCAGGCAGTATTGAGTATGTGGCAGGCTCGCTGAGCCTGCCTTGCCATGTCGTAGCACGGCCCTGTCGGCGCGTCGCATGCAATGCATGCGCGTTGGCCAGCAGGTTTTATCACTCCACTGTGCCAGCGCGCATGTTCGCTGAACGCGGTGTGTAATTTAACGGCCAATCCTGGCCCATGGACCTTCAACCTAATGTCTTCCCTTAACCAGCAAGTCTCCGGCGGCGAAAGCTTTGCCGACCTGTTTGCCCAAAGCCTCAAGAGCCAGGACATGAAGTCCGGCGAGGTCATCAGCGCCGAAGTCGTACGCATCGACCACAACTTCGTGGTCGTCAACGCCGGCCTGAAGTCCGAAGCGCTCATCCCGCTCGAAGAATTCCTCAACGATCATGGCGAAGTCGAAGTCCAACCCGGCGACTACGTCTCGGTGGCCATCGATTCCCTGGAAAACGGCTACGGCGACACCATCCTGTCGCGTGACCGCGCCAAGCGCCTGTCGGCCTGGCTGTCGCTGGAAACCGCGCTGGAAAACGGCGAACTGGTCACCGGCACCATCACCGGCAAGGTCAAGGGCGGCCTGACCGTCATGACCAACGGCATCCGCGCCTTCCTGCCCGGCTCGCTGGTCGACCTGCGTCCCGTCAAGGACACCACGCCGTACGAAGGCAAGACCCTCGAATTCAAGGTCATCAAGCTCGATCGCAAGCGCAACAACGTCGTGCTGTCGCGCCGCCAGGTGCTGGAAGCCAGCATGGGCGAAGAGCGCCAGAAGCTGCTCGAAACCCTGCACGAAGGCGCAGTGGTCAAGGGCGTGGTCAAGAACATCACCGACTACGGCGCGTTCGTGGACCTGGGCGGCATCGACGGCCTGCTGCACATCACCGATATGGCCTGGCGCCGCGTGCGCCACCCCTCCGAAGTCCTCACCGTGGGCCAGGAAGTCGAAGCCAAGGTGCTCAAGTTCGACCAGGAAAAGAGCCGCGTCTCCCTGGGCGTCAAGCAGCTGGGCGAAGATCCGTGGGTGGGCCTGGCTCGCCGCTACCCGCAAGGCACCCGCCTGTTCGGCAAGGTGACCAACCTGACCGACTACGGCGCGTTCGTTGAAGTCGAAGCCGGCATCGAAGGCCTGGTGCACGTGTCCGAAATGGACTGGACCAACAAGAACGTCGATCCGCGCAAGGTCGTGACCCTGGGCGAAGAAGTCGAAGTCATGGTCCTGGAAATCGACGAAGACCGTCGTCGTATCTCGCTGGGCATGAAGCAGTGCCGTCAGAACCCGTGGGAAGAGTTCGCCACGAACTTCAAGCGCGGCGACAAGGTCCGCGGCGCCATCAAGTCGATCACCGACTTCGGCGTGTTCGTCGGCCTGCCCGGCGGCATCGATGGCCTGGTGCACCTGTCCGACCTGTCCTGGACGGATACCGGCGAAGAAGCCGTGCGCAACTTCAAGAAGGGCGACGAGCTCGAAGCCGTGGTCCTGGGCATCGACACCGACAAGGAACGCATCTCGCTGGGCGTCAAGCAGCTCGAAGGCGATCCCTTCAACAACTTCGTCGCCACGCATGACAAGGGCGCCGTCGTTCCGGGCACGATCAAGTCGGTCGAGCCCAAGGGCGTCGTCGTGACCCTGTCGGTCGACGTTGAAGGCTACCTGCGCGCTTCCGAGATCTCCTCGGGCCGCGTCGAAGACGCCACCACCGTGATGAAGGCCGGCGACAACATCGAAGCCATGATCATCAACGTCGACCGCAAGACGCGCTCGATCCAACTGTCGATCAAGGCTCGCGACAACGCCGAAACCGCCGAGACCATCCAACGCATGTCCGAAGCCAGCGCTTCGTCGGGCACCACGAACCTGGGCGCTCTGCTCAAGGCCAAGCTCGACCAGCAGCGCGGCGAAGGCTGATAGCGGGTTGACTCAGTGACCAAGTCGGAGCTGATCGCAGCGTTGGCGGCCCGCTATCCCCAGCTGGCCGCCCGCGACACCGATTACGCCGTCAAGACCATGCTCGACGCGATGACCCAGGCCCTGGCCTCGGGCCAGCGCATCGAGATCCGCGGTTTTGGCAGTTTCTCGCTGTCGCAACGGTCTCCCCGGGTTGGGCGCAATCCCAAGTCGGGCGAGCAGGTGCTGGTGCCTGGCAAGCAGGTGCCGCACTTCAAGGCCGGCAAGGAACTGCGCGAGCGTGTCGACCTGGTCGCCGGCGAACTCGCCGGCGGCGCTGACGGGTCTTCCGACCCCACGTCATCCGAACTCGACCTGCACGCCATGCATTGAGCGTTGCAGCGCCGGATAAAAAAGGCCTTTCCAGGCGACTGGAAAGGCCTTTTGCTTTGGGCCCCTGCATGCAGCCGTCTTCGCCTCCCAGGGCCCGCGCCTTGCGCAGGGGCTTGGGTTTTGCCTGCGGCGAGATGATGTTAAGGTTTAGTCGATGCGACATCTTGAAGTGATCGATTACGGCGTCATCGCCGTGTATTTTGCGTTGACGGCATTCATCGGGTTTTCCGCCACGCGGCGCGCCACCTCCTCGGATGATCTGTTCCTGGCCGGACGCAGCCTGGGACCGGTGGTCGTGGGCTTTTCCCTGTTCGCCTCCAACATTTCGTCCGACACGCTGGTGGGGCTGCCCGGCGCGGCCTACCGCAACGGCATCTCGGCATCCAACTACGAGTGGATGGCCGGCGTGGTGCTGGTCTTCACGGCGATCTTTGTGCTGCCGGTGCTGATGCGCTCGCGGGTGGCGACCATGCCCGAGTTCATGGAACGGCGTTTCGACTGGCGCCTGCGCCGGTATTTGTCGGTCATCACGCTTTTTCTCTCCATCATCCTGGATACGGCGGGCACCTTGTACGCGGGCAGCCTGGTGCTGTCGATCTTCATCCCCGGGCTGGCGTTGTGGCAGGCGTGCTGGGTCCTGGCGCTGTTCACCGCGCTTTATACGGCCTGCGGCGGCCTGCGTGCCGTGGTCTATGCCGATATCCTGCAGGCGCTGGTGCTGCTGGGCGGTTCGGCTTGCCTGGCCATCATCATGTTTGGCCACTTCGACTACAGCTGGTCGGTGCTGACGGCACGGGTGGATGCGAACAAGCTGTCGCTGATCCGTCCGCTGGACGATCCGGGCGTGCCCTGGCTGGGGCTCGTCACGGGCCTGCCCATCGTGGGCTTTTATTACTGGACGATGAACCAGTATGTGGTGCAGCGGATATTGGGCGCGCGCAACGCGGCCACGGCGGGCCGCGCGGCGCTCTTTGCCGCGCTGCTCAAGCTCCTGCCCATTTTCCTGATGACCATCCCGGGCGCCATGGCCAGCGTATTGCTGCCGGGGCTGGCGCAGCCCGACCAGGTGTATCCCGCCATGGTGTCGGCCTTTGCGCCGACCGGCATCCGAGGCCTGATCCTGGCGGGCCTGATGGCGGCGTTGATGTCCACGGTGTCGGCCACCTTGAATTCGGCCGCCACCCTGGTGGCGCTGGATTTCGTGCAGCCGGCGCGGCCGAGGCTGACGTCCTCGCAATTGGCCTGGGTGGGGCGGGTGGCCACGCTGTTCATCGCCCTGATTGCCGCGGCCTGGGCGCCGATGATCCAGCACTTTGCCGGCCTGTGGGGCTATTTGCAGCAGGTGTTCGCCTTTGTGGCCTCGCCGCTGGTGGCGACCTTCCTGATGGGGCTGTGGGTGGCGCGCCTGGGCTCGTCGGCGGCCCTGCGCGGCCTGGTGTGCGGGCATGTGCTGTCCGCGGTGTGCTTCGTGCTGTACCAGGCCGGTATCGTGCACCTGCATTTCACCGTGCTGGGCGGCGTGCTCTGCGCCGCGACGGCGCTTATGACCTGGGCCTGGATGCGGGTGCTGCGGGATCGCGACCAGCCTGACGGGCAGGGGCGGGAAATCCTGTCGCATGCCCGGTTCAACCTGGCCGGCATGCCCCGCGACGTGCTGTGGGGCTGCGCCGCGGTGCTGGTGCTGACCGGCGTGATCGTGGTGGCCCTGCGCTGAAAGACGCCGGTGCGGACGCCTGCCGGCGTCCGCCTCCGGTGCGATCCCTACGCCGCTTCCAATGCCGCCGCGACCGCCATGCCGGCCTCGGTGGTATCGAGCTTGCCGCCCAGGTCGCCCGTGGTCTGGCCGGCGGCGAGCGTCTGCTCGATGGCGCGCATGATGGCGTCGTGGGCCTGGCGGTAGACGCCCTGGCCGCTGCCCAGGAAGTCCAGCATCATGGCGCCCGACCAGATCATGCCGACCGGGTTGGCGATGTTCTTGCCGTAGATGTCGGGCGCCGAGCCGTGCACTGGCTCGAACAGCGAGGGCAGGGTGCGGTCGGGGTTGATGTTGGCCGAGGGAGCGATGCCGATGGTGCCGGTGCAGGCCGGGCCCAGGTCGGACAGGATGTCGCCGAACAGGTTCGAAGCCACCACCACGTCGAAGCGCTCGGGGCTGATGACGAAACGCGCCGTCAGGATGTCGATGTGGTACTTGTCCTGGCGCACGTCGGGGTATTGCTTGCCCATCTCGGCGAAGCGTTCGTCCCAGTAGGGCATGCTGATGAAGATGCCGTTGGACTTGGTGGCCGAGGTCAGGTGCTTCTTGGGGCGGCTTTGCGCCAGCTCGAAGGCGTACTTGATGATGCGGTCGGTGCCCTTGCGCGAGAAGATCGATTCCTGGATGACGAACTCGCGGTCGGTGCCGGGAAACATCTTGCCGCCCAGGGACGAATACTCGCCCTCGGTGTTCTCGCGCACGATGTACATGTCGATGTCGCCCGGCTTGCGGCCGGCCAGGGGGCAGGGCACGCCCGGCATCAGGCGGGCAGGGCGCAGGTTCACGTATTCGTCGAAATCGCGGCGGAACTTGATCAGCGACCCCCACAGCGAAATATGGTCGGGCACGATGTCCGGCCAGCCCACCGCGCCGAAATAGATGGCCTCGCAGTCCTTGAGCTGGTCGAACCAGTCGGGCGGCATCATGTCGCCGTGCTTGGCGTAGTAGTCGCAACTGGCCCACTCGATGTGCTTGAACGCCAGCTTGATGCCGAAGCGTTTTGCCGCGGCCTCGACCACGCGCAGGCCTTCGGGCATGACTTCCTTGCCGATTCCGTCGCCGGCAATGACGGCGATCTTGTGCGTTTTCACTTCCCTCTCCCCTTGCTTGGTTTGTCCATGGATTGGAGGGCCAATCTAGCACGGCTGCAGCCGGGTGGGCCAAGGGGGCCGGCGCAAGTTACAATCCGAGGTCCGAATTCCTGCTGGGAGCCTGTGTCATGCGCTACCTCATTTGGGTCCTGCGACTGCTTGTCTTCATTGCGGTGCTGATCTTCGCCGTGAAGAACACCGACCCCGTCAAGGTCAATTTCTACGCCGACTACACGGTGCAGAGCGTGCCGCTCATCGTGGTCATGCTGGTGACCTTCGTGGTGGGCACCGTCTTCGGCCTGCTGTTGACGGTGCCGGTGGCCATGCGGCGGCGCCGCGAGGCCTCGCGCCTGCGCCGCGAAGTCGAGCGCCTGCAGGCCGCGGCCCACCCCGCCGACGTGACGCCGGCCATGGTGCCGCCGGAGTCCATCGCCCCCATGTCGCCGCTCTGAGCCGGCTGTTTTTGTTTTCGAGCCTGATTCGTGGATTTTGAACCTTGGTGGTTGATTTTCATTCCCATGCTGTTTGCCTTGGGATGGCTGGCCGCGCGCTTCGATTTCCGGCAGATGCTGCGTGAAACGCGCACCCTGCCGGACTCGTATTTCCGCGGCCTGAATTTCCTGCTCAACGAAGAGCCCGACCGGGCCATCGACGCCTTCGTCGAGGTGGCCAAGCTCGACCCGGAAACCACCGAGCTGCACTTTGCCCTGGGCAGCCTGTTTCGCCGCCGCGGCGAGATGGAGCGCGCCATCCGCGTGCACCAGAGCCTGCTCAACCGCGCCGACCTGCCGGTGGCCGAGCGCGACCACGCCCAGCACGAGCTGGCGCAGGACTTCCTCAAGTCCGGCATGCTCGACCGCGCCGAAAGCACCTTCAGCACGCTCAAGGACACGCGCTACGCCTTGCCGGCGCTGCGTTCGCTGGTGCGCATCTACGAGTCCGAGCACGACTGGCCGCGCGCCATCGAGGTGGTCAAGACCCTGCAGGGCCTGGTCGACGAGCCCGTGCCGCAGATCGTGCATTACCACTGCGAACTGGCGCTGACGGCGCTCTCGGCCAAGCCGGTGAACTTCGAGGCCGCCAACGTGGCGCTGGACGCCGCCGACCATGCGGCCAAGAGCTTCGACGCCGCCATCTCGCGCGGCGCCCGGGTGCGCATCGCCATGCTGCGCGCGCAGATGGCGCAGCTCGAGCAGAACCCCAAGCGCGAGCGCCTGTACCTGGAGTCCATCCTGGCGAGCGCGCCCGAGTACGCCGGCCTGGTGGCCGAGCGCCTGCTGGCCAATTACACCCAGACGGGCGAGGCGGCCGACGGCCTGGACGTGCTCAGCCGGCATTATGCGCAGCATGCCTCGCTGGATCTCTTCAATGTGGTGTTCCGCGAGCTGCGGGCCCAGCGCGGCGCGGCGCCGGCCTGGCGCTTTGCCCGCGAGGCGCTGCGCAGCCATCCCTCGCTGCTGGGACTGGACCGCCTGCTCGAGGCCGAACTGGCCAACCCGGTGCCGGCCGCCGCGATCGCGGGCGCCGATGAGTCGGTGCCCAGCGATACGCGCCGTGGCGAGGCCGTCTCCGGCGGCGACCTGACCCTGCTGCGCAGTCTCATCCACAAGCACACGCAGCGGCTCGACCGCTATGTCTGCCGGTCTTGCGGTTTCCAGCCGCGCAGCTTCTATTGGCAGTGCCCGGGCTGCAATTCCTGGGAGACCTCGTCGCCCCGCCGCCTGGAGGAACTGGAATGATGGCCGATCCGTCCTTTCCCGCCCAGGCCATCTCGCGCAGCCGCGTGCTGGTGGTGGGCGACGTCATGCTCGACCGCTACTGGTTCGGCGAGGTCGACCGCATTTCGCCCGAGGCGCCGGTGCCCGTGGTGCACGTGGCCCGCCGCGAAGACCGCCTGGGCGGCGCCGCCAACGTGGCGCGCAATGTGGCGGCCCTGGGCGGACTGGTCACGCTGGTGGGCGTGACGGGCTCCGACGAGGCCGGCGCGCGCATCGGCCAGCTCGCGCAAGAGGCCGGCGTGCAGTCCGACCTGGTCAGCGATGCCGAGCACCCCACCACGCTCAAGATGCGCGTGCTGGGCCGCCAGCAGCAATTGCTGCGCATCGATTTCGAGCAGCATCCGTCGGATGGCGCGCTCGACGGAGTGGGCGCGGCGGTGGCGCGCCATCTGCCGCACCACGACGTGGTGGTGCTGTCGGACTACGCCAAGGGCGCGCTCGAGCGCGTCGAGTCCCTGATCGCGCTGGCGCGCCAGCACAAGGTGCCGGTGCTGGTCGACCCCAAAGGCGACGATTACACGCGCTACAAAGGGGCCACGCTGGTCACGCCCAACCGTTCCGAAATGCAGCTGGCCGTGGGCCGCTGGAAGAGCGAGGACGACCTGACCGCGCGCGCCCAGCAATTGCGCGCCGATCTGCAGCTCGAAGCCTTGCTGGTGACGCGCTCGGAGCAGGGCATGACCCTGTTCGCCGACGCGGGGCGCGAGCACGTCGATGCCCAGGCGCACGAGGTGTTCGACGTGTCCGGCGCGGGCGACACCGTGCTGGCCACCCTGGCCCTGATGCGCGCCGCCGGCCTGTCCTGGGCCGAGGCCATGGGCTGGGCCAACCGCGCCGGCGGCATCGTGGTGGGCAAGCTGGGCACCTCCACCGTTACCGCCGCGGAACTGGCAGGAGTCTGATCATGTTTATCGTTACTGGCGCCGCCGGCTTCATCGGCAGCAACCTGGTGCGGGGCCTGAACCGCCGCGGCATCGACGATATCATCGCGGTCGACGACCTCACCGACGGCGACAAATTCCGCAATCTGGCCGACTGCCGCATTGCAGACTATCTCGACAAGGACGATTTCCGCGCCCGCGTGCTGGAAGGCCGGCTGCCCGACGTGCGCGCCGTGCTGCATCAGGGAGCCTGCTCGGACACCACCGAGCGCAACGGCCGCTTCATGCTCGACAACAACTACCGCGTCACGCTGGAGTTGTTCGAGTACTGCCAGAGCCGCTTCATTCCCTTCCTGTATGCCTCGTCGGCCGCGGTGTACGGCGGTTCGTCGGTCTATGTGGAAGACCCGGCCAATGAGGCGCCGCTGAACGTCTACGGCTATTCCAAGCTGTTGTTCGACCAGGTGTTGCGCCGCCGCATGGCGCAGCGCACCTCGCAGGTGGTGGGGCTGCGCTACTTCAACGTGTACGGCCCGCACGAGCAGCACAAGGGCCGCATGGCCTCGGTGGCTTTCCACAACATGAACCAGTTCCTGGCCGAAGGGCATGTGCGGCTGTTCGGCGGCTGGGACGGCTACGGCGACGGCGAGCAGCGCCGCGACTTCATTTCGGTGGAGGACGTGGTGGCCGTGAACCTGTACTTCCTCGACCACCCTGAACAGTCGGGCATTTTCAACTGCGGCACCGGCCGCGCCCAGCCCTTCAACGACGTGGCCGCCGCCGTGGTCAACGCCTTGCGCGCCGAGCGCGGCGAGGCGGCCCTGCCGCTGGCCGAGCTGGCCAGGGCCGGGTTCGTCCGCTACATCCCTTTCCCCGACGACCTCAAGGGCCGCTACCAGAGCTACACCCAGGCCGACGTCTCGAACCTGCGCGCCGCGGGTTTCGCCGCGCCCATGCGCGACGTGCAGACCGGCGTGGCCGAATACGTGCGCGCCTGGCGCGCCCAATAAGGCCGCATTTCCCGAGGCCGTACTTCCCGCAACGGACATTTCCGTTCACCGCGTCTACCCGCATCATGCGCCGCTGCGCATGATGGCTTGCCGGGCCGTCATCCGACCGCCCGGCACACCAGGAGATGCGCATGAATCCCTTTCTGCACGACCCCGTTGCCCGGCCCGCGCCGCGCGCGGATGTCCCGACCGCCGTTGCCGCGTCCGCCAGGCGCATGCGCCGCCGCTTGATGGCCGGCCCGATGGGGCGCCTGGCCGCGGCGGGCGGCCTGAGCCTGGCCATGGCCTCGGCCCATGCGCTCGACGTCAACGCTGCCAGCGCCGAACAACTCGAGGCCTTGCGCGGCGTGGGGCCCAAGACGGCGCGGATCATCGTCCAGGAACGCCTGCGCGGCGGGCGCTTCGAATCCATCGAGGACTTGTCCGACCGGGTGCGGGGCATCGGCCCGAAACGGGCGCAGGCCTTGCAGGCGTCCGGGTTGACCGTGGGCGCCGGCGCCGCGTCTGCCCAGGCCGCGGGCGCGGCGCCCAGGCCGGCGGCACCGAAATCGCCGGGCAGGCCCTGAAGGCGGTCGCCGGGGCGGCCATCATCTTGGGGTGGCCACCTTCAGGCGGCCACCCTACGTCAAATATGGCTATGCGGCGATGGGGGTGGGCCTGGAGGTATGATCATCGCTCGAAATCCTAGGCATTTGGCATGAATATCACCGATTACCCCACCATCGAACAGACCATCGGCAATACGCCGCTGGTGCGCCTGCAGCGCATCCCCGGCCAGGCAGGCGCGGCGCGCGGCAACGTCATCCTCGCCAAGCTCGAAGGCAACAACCCCGCCGGTTCCGTGAAGGACAGGCCGGCCATGTCCATGATCCGGCGCGCCGAAGAGCGCGGCGAGATCAAGCCCGGCGACACCCTCATCGAGGCCACCAGCGGCAACACCGGCATCGGCCTGGCCATGGCCGCGGCCATGCGCGGCTACCGCATGATCCTCATCATGCCCGACAACCTTTCGCTCGAGCGCCGCGCCTCCATGACGGCCTACGGCGCGCAGCTCATCCTCACCCCCGCCGACAAAGGCGGCATGGAATACGCGCGCGACCTCGCCACCGAAATGCAGTCCGAAGGCAAAGGCAAGGTGCTCGACCAGTTCGCCAATCCCGACAACCCGCGCGCCCACATCGAGACCACCGGCCCCGAGATCTGGCAGCAGACGGGCGGCCGCATTACCCACTTCGTCAGCGCCATGGGGACCACCGGCACCATCATGGGCGTGTCCACCTACCTGAAGGGCCGCAGCCCCGCCATCCAGGTCATCGGCGCCCAGCCGGCCGAAGGCTCGCAGATCCCCGGCATCCGCAAATGGCCCGAGGCCTACCTGCCCAAGATCTTCGACGCCGGCCGCGTCGACGCCTACGAGTCCATCGAGCAGAAAGACGCCGAAGTCATGGCCCGCCGCATGGCGGCCGAGGAAGGGATCTTCGCCGGCATCTCGTCGGCCGGCGCCCTGATCGCAGCCCTGCGCGTGGCCGAGCGCGCCAGCGACGCCACCATCGTCTTCGTCGTGTGCGACCGCGGCGACCGCTATCTGTCGACGGGCGTGTTCAATCCGTAATTTGCAATTCGCGGGTGCTGCTTGCGATCGTCCAGGCAGTAGATAATGCAGTCTGCCGAGGGCGGCGGGTGTGGCGGGGCGCCTCAGCGGCGGGGCAGCCCGCGCAGCGGGCCGAGGGCGCCTGATGGCGCGCCCGAGCCCGACGCTGCGAAGCCCCGCCATACCCGCCGCCCTCGACAGACGTTGCAAGAACCAAAGCCCTACAACACTCTCTACAACGCCCCCGCCGAAGCAGGCGCCACCTGCGCAGCCACCGCATCCGCCAGATCCGACACCGCCGTCGCGTAGAAATAACTGTGGTTGTACTGCGTGATGGCAAAGAAATTCGGCGTGCCCGTGCGGTATTGCGCCGTGCCGCGCGCTTCCTCCACCAGGTCCACGATGCCCAGCGGCTGCCTGCTCCAGGCGCCTTCGCCGCCGCCGGCCGACACCCGCGCGCCCGCGGCCTTGAGCTTGTCCCAGTCCAGCGTCGGCTCGAGCCCGCCCGCCACCAAAGCCGAAGGATCCGCGGGCAGCGTCACCGGTGCAAACACCGGCACGCCGCGCACCCAGCCGTGCGAAGCCAGGTAATTGCCCACCGACATGATGGCGTCCGCCGGATTGTTCGCCAGATCGATGGGCCCGCCGGTATTGCCCGAACCGTCCACCGCATAGCGCGTAATGCTGCCCGGCATGAACTGCGGCATGCCGATCGCGCCGGCGTACGAGCCGCGCGTGTCCATGTCCAGGCGGCCCTGCAGCGCCAGCGTGATGAAATCCGCCAACTGGCCGCGGAACATCTCGGCGCGGTCCGGCTTGTCGGGCACGGGGTAATCGAAGGCCAGCGTCGCGAGCGCGTCCATCACCCGGAAACTGCCCATATTGCGGCCATAGATCGTTTCGACCCCGATGATGCCGGCGATGATCTTCGCCGGCACGCCATAACGCTGCGCCGCCTGGTTCAGCGTGGCGGCATTGGCCTGCCAGAACTCGGCGCCCCAGCGGATGCGCTTGGGCTCGACGAAGCGCGAGCGGTAGGTGAGCCAGCTGCGCCACACCTTGTGGTCGGGCGTGGACGGCAGGATCAGGCGCGCCACCGTGGCGCTGTAGCGCGCGCTGGACAGGCTGCCCAGCACCCGGTCCAGCGGCAGGTTCTGGCGGGCCGCCAGGTCGCGCGCGAAGGCATCCACCTCGGGGCGCAGGCGGCCGCTGGGCAGGACGGTGGCCGAGGGTTCGCCGGAGGATTCCGGCGCGGTGGGCTCGGACGGGCCGATACGGATCGGGCTGGAAGACGATGCGGTGGAGGGAAGATCGGGGGCGGTGGCTGGCGGGTGGGGCGATGCGCAGGCTGAGAGAAGAAAAGGGGTCAGCACGCCGATTTGCAGTAAACGCCTACAGATGAACATAATCTTCCCTATGGAGACGCTCTATCTTACCCACCCGTCGTGCCGGCTGCACGAAATGGGCAACTGGCACCCCGAGAGCCCGGAGAG
>DASWPO010000369.1:0-4520 GCA_036404015.1 Bordetella sp.
CATCGCCACCCCGCAGAGCAGAATGACGTGGGCCAGAATATCCAGCCAGGGACGGCGTTCAACCATTGTTATTAGCCTCGGACAAAATCAATACTGCACTTTGCGGTCGACGTACCGGAACTGTACGACCGTCAAGGCAACCACAATGAACATCAGCACGACCGACTGGGACGCGGAGGAACCCAGGTCCAGGCCGCGGAAGCCGTCGCTGTACACCTTGTAGACCAGGATGTCGGTGGCCGTGCCGGGCCCGCCCTGCGTGGTGGTGTCGATCACCGCGAAGGTGTCGAAGAAGGCGTAGATGACGTTGATCACCAGCAGGAAGAAGGTGGTGGGCGAGAGCAGGGGGAAGACGATGGTCCAGAAGCGCCGCACGGGCGAGGCGCCGTCGATGGCGGCGGCCTCGATCAGCGAGCGGGGGATGGACTGCAGGCCGGCCAGGAAGAACAGGAAGTTGTAGGAGATCTGCTTCCAGACGGCGGCGATGAGCACCAGGGTCATGGCCTGCGGGCCGTCCAGGCGCGGGTTCCAGTTCACGCCGAGGATCTTGAGCGCCACGGCGAGTATCCCGACCGAGGGCGAGAACAGGAACAGCCACAATACGCCCACCACGGCCGGCGCCACGGCATAAGGCCAGATGAGGAGCGTTTTGTAGACGCTGGCGCCGCGCACCACCCGGTTGGCCATCACGGCCAGGAGCAGCGCCAGGGCCAGGCCCACGAAGGCCACCAGGATGGAAAATACGGCGGTGACCTTGAAGGAATCCAGGTAGGCCTGCTGCGAGAACAGGTCGGCGAAGTTTTCCAGCCCGACGAATTGCGACGAAAGGCCGAAGGCGTCTTCGAGCCGCATGGATTGCCAGATGGCCTGGCCGGCGGGCAGGAAGAAGAAGATGACCGTGATCAGCAGCTGGGGCGCCAGCAGCAGATAGGGCAATGTCTTGTGGCCGAAAACGACGCGTTTTTCCATGGGCAGGGCGGGTTCCGGAGGCGCTGGAGCCTGATGGCCGCAAGCATAACCGCAAAATTGAAACAGCTTTTGAAAGACAAGGGGGCGAACTTTTCCCGGGGGGAAAAGCGCCCGCCTTGCCGAAGGCGCATGCGCGCGGGCGGGCGGTTTGCCCGCCGCGGGATCAGTTCACGCTCTTCTGGAACTTCTCGAGCAGTTCGTCGCCGCGCTTGGTCATGTCGGCCAGGCCGTCCTTGGCGGACATCTTGCCGGACACGATGCTTTCGATGTCGGCGTCCTCGATTTCGCGGATCTGCGGCAGGAAGCCCAGGCGCACGCCGCGCGACTGCGCGGTGGTCTGCACGTTGAGCTGCTGCACGCCGACGTCGGTGCCGGGGTTCTTGTCGTAGAAGCCCTGGCTCTTGGTCAGCTCGTAGGCGGCCTTGGTGACGGGCACGTAGCCGGTGTTCTGGTGCCAGGACGCCGCCACGGAAGGGCTGGCCAGGTACTTGAAGAACTTGGTGATGCCCTTGTAGACCTCGGGCTTCTTGTTGGCGAAGACCCACAGCGAGGCGCCGCCGATGATGGCGTTCTGCGGCGCGCCCTTGACGTCGCTGTAGTAGGGGATGGTCGAGGTGCCAAAGTCGAACTTGGCGTTCTTGATGACGTTGGCGCGCATGCCGGACGAGCCGGTGATCATGGCGCACTTGCCGCTGATGAAGAGCGCGTTGGGATCGTCGCCGCGCCCGCCGTACATGAAGATGCCGTCCTTGGCGAGCTTGGCCAGGTTTTCCAGGTGGCGCTGGTGCAGCGGGGTATTGATGGCCAGGCGGGCGTCGAGGCCGCCGAAGCCGTTGTCCTTGGTGGCGTAGGGCACGTTATGCCAGGCCGAGAAGGTCTCGAGCTGCGACCACGACGGCCAGCCGGTGGTATAGCCGCACTCCATGCCGGCGGCCTTGAGCTTGGCGCCGTCGGCGGCCAGTTCTTCCCAGGTCTTGGGCGGCTTTTCGGGGTCCAGGCCGGCCTTCTTGAAGGCGTCCTTGTTGTAGTAGAAGACCACCGTCGAGCTGTTGAAGGGCATGGACACCAGCTTGCCGTCGGCCGACGAGTAGTAGCCGGCCACTGCGCCGATGAAGGCCTTGGGATCGATCGGGTCGCCGGCTTCTTCGGACATTTGCTGCACCGGCTTGATGGCGCCCTTGGCGTACATCATGGTGGCGGTGCCGACTTCGAACACTTGCAGGATGTCGGGGGCGTTGCCGGCGCGGAAGGCGGCGATGCCGGCGTTCATGGACTCGCCGTAGCTGCCCTTGTAGACGGGCTTGATGACGTAGTCGGGGTTGGCTTTGTTGAAGTCGTCGGCAATGGCGTTCACGCGGTCGCCCAGGGCGCCTTCCATCGAGTGCCAGAACTGAATTTCGGTAGCGGCTTGGGCCGAGGTGATGCCGAATACGCCGGTGGCGGCGACGGCGAGGGCCAGGTGTGAGAATCGCATTGCAACTTCCTCCAGGGGACTATCGGCACGGCGCCGGTATGGTGTGCGCGGGCTGAATGACCGCACCGGGTACCCACTGGGCCTCGGTGCGAACCCGGCACTTTATGAATTGTTTATGACACGGGCGTGACTTTCACATTCAGCATGGTGGCTGTCAATGGTCCGGGTCTCCGTCTCCTCGTTTCTTGATGCCTCGGATTACAATCTTTTCATGGAAAACATCACGCTTGCGTTCATCGGCGGCGGCAATATGGCCACGGCCCTGGCTTCGGGGCTGGCGGGCAAGGTTTGCGCGGCCGGCGACATTCACGTCATCGACGTCAACGAGGCCGGCCACGCGGCCTGGCGGGCGCGCGGCATGACGGTGGCGTCGGCGCCGGGTGAGATGTTGCGCCGCAGCAAGGTGTGGGTCTACGCGGTCAAGCCGCAGCAGATGCGCGAGGCGGTGCGGCAGAGCCAACCCTGGCTGGCGCCCGATACGCTGGTCATCAGCATTGCGGCCGGCCTGCGGGCCGATACGCTGGCGGGCTGGCTGGGCGGGCCGGGCCAGCCCTGGCGGCGGCTGGTGCGCTGCATGCCGAACACGCCGGCGCTGGTGGGCGCGGGCATCACGGGCCTGGCGGCAACGCCGGGCGTGACCGAGGCCGACCGCGAGCTGGCCGGGCGCCTGCTGCAGTCGGTGGGCGAGGTGGTCTGGGTGGACGGCGACGCCGGCCTGGACGCGGTGACGGCCTTGTCGGGCAGCGGCCCGGCCTATGTGTTCTTGCTGCTGGAAGCCCTGGCGGCCGGCGGCCAGGCGCTAGGCCTGACCGAGGCGCAGGCCCGCCAGTTGGCGCAGGCCACGGTGGCCGGTTCGGCCAAGCTGGCCGGGCAGTCCAGCGATACGCCGGCGGTGCTGCGCGAGAAAGTGACCTCCAAGGGCGGCACGACGGCCGCGGCGCTGGACGTGTTCAGGCAGGCCGGCTTCGCGGATACGGTGCGGGCGGCGATGGACGCGGCGGCCCGCCGGTCCCGGGAACTGGCCGAGGAATTCGGCAAGTAAATTCAGGCCGCCTTCGGCTTGGCGAAAACGTCGATGCCTTGCCCTGTTTCGAGCAGGGACTTCAGGCTGGAAAGAACGATCGGCCAGCCCTGCCGGATGCCCTTGGCCATGCCGCTGCCGGCCTCGAGTTCGTCGTGGGTGACGGTCAGCCGCACCATCTCCTCGTATTCCGCGATGTCGAAGCTCACCCGGCTGTAGCTGGCCGGATCGGCGGCCTGCGAGGCGTTCGCCCAGGTGATGACCAGGCGGGTCGGCGGCGCGGCCTCGACCACCTTGCCGAGCAGCTCGACCGTGCGCTGCTCGTTGGCGCGCACGTGCTCCCAGGTCGACCCGGGTTGCCAGTCGGAGACGTTTTCGTGGCCCCAGTAGCGCCGCGCGATGTCCGGCTGGGTGATGGCCTCGAACACCTTTTCCGGCGTCGAGCGGATGTAGGTCACGTAGACGAAGCTGGTCTTCTCTTTGCTCATGGTTGCTCTCCTTCGAGTTCTTTCTTCAGGTCGTGCAGCAGGCCGAGCCGCTGGCGTTCGAATTTCCGCACCCAGCGCTCGTAGACCTCGTGCAGCGGCACCGGATTGATGAAATGCAGCTTCTCCCGGCCACGCCGGACCGTGCTCACCAGGTTGGCCGCCTCCAGGACCCCGATGTGCTGCGTAGCCGATTGCCGCGCCATGTCCAGGTGTTCGCAGAGCTGTCCCAGCGTCTGCCCGTTGCTCTCGTAAAGCAGGTCGAGCAGCTTTCTGCGTGTCGGGTCGGCCAGTGCCTTGAAAACCTTGTCAGCGTCCATCCGTTGCCTTCGTGCGTGAGGAGATAATATGCAGGTAAATACCTGCATGTCAAGCATTGCCTTGATCCACGCGCCGCGCTGTGCCGGCGCCGCAAGGTGTGCTGGCAGGCCTAGCTGTGAAGAGTCAAGAGGTTATATCCGTCGAGGTTGAGTCTGGAGATGGGGACAGCGCGGCCGATGCCCTGGTGTGGTCGATGCCAGTTGTAGTGGTGTAGCCAGGATTTCATGGCATCGGCTCGATGTTGGGAGTT